>NZ_JBVHMR010000015.1:0-241764 GCF_055558375.1 Streptomyces sp. NPDC025793
GACTCCACCGTGGCCCGGGCCCACCACCACGCCGCCGGGATGGCCGTCGATGCGGAGTTGCTCGAAACCCTGGAGAAAGCGGTCGCGGAGGAAAAAGGGCTTCGCCAAAGGGACAGAACGCCCCGGTAGCCGAGCCGGACGAACAGGCGGATGCCGCCCGCGAGGAGCGACGACGCCTGCGCCGACGCCGCAAGGCCCGGCTCCGCGCAGCGGAACTGGGGCGCTCGCGCGGTGGGTTGACCAGCAAGGTGCACCTGTCGGCGGACCGCCGCTGCCGCCCGCTGTCCTTCGTGCTCACCCCCGGCCAGGCCGCCGACAGCCCTCGCTTCACCGCCGTCCTGGAGCGCGTCAAGGTCCGGGGCCCGGTCGGCCGGCCCCGTACCCGTCCTGCCGCAGTGGCCGCGGACAAAGCGTATTCCTCCCGCGCCAACCGCGCCTACCTGCGCAGACGCAGCATCCGGGCCGTGATCCCGGAGAAGACTGACCAGGCGGCCAACCGGAAGAAGAAGGGACGCCGGGGCGGGCGCCCCCTCGCCCATGACACCGATCTCTACCGCGAACGCAACACAGTGGAACGCTGCATCAACAAGATCAAGGAGTGGCGTGGGCTCGCCACTCGCTACGACAAGACCCCTGTCAGCTACCTCGCCGGACTCCACTTACGCGGGGCGGTCATCTGGCTCCGCAGCCTCACATGAAGATCTCAACTCGGCACACTCCCTAGTCGGCCCTCATGGAAATCCTTGTGATTCTCCATGAGAGGGGATTAGCGTGCCTCACGGAGAATCGAATCAGAAACCGTGAGAGGTGAATCGTCTTGGCCTTCGACGTGGACGCGCTGCGCAAGGACTTCCCGATCCTGGAGCGGACCCTGGACGGCGGTGTCCCGCTCGTCTACCTGGACTCCGGGGCCACCACCCAGAAGCCCCTCCACGTCCTCGACGCCGAGCGGGACTTCTCCCTGACCCGCAACGCGGCCGTGCACCGCGGCGCGCACCAGCTGGCGGGCGAGGCGACGGAGGCCTACGAGCAGGCCCGGGCGACGGTCGCGCGGTTCGTCGGGGCCGCCGCCGACGAGGTGGTCTTCACCCGGAACACCACCGAGGGCATCAACCTCGTCGCGTACGCGCTGGGCAACGCCGGCCGGCTCGGCCCGGGCGACCGGATCGTGGTGACCGAGATGGAGCACCACGCGAACCTGGTCCCCTGGCAGCAGCTCGCCGCGCGGACCGGGGCGCGGCTCGACTGGTTCGGGCTGACCGACGAGGGCCGGCTCGATCTGTCCCGGGCCGACGAGCTGCTCGACGAGCACACCAAGGTGCTCGCCCTCACCCACCAGTCCAACGTCCTCGGCACGCTCAACCCGGTGCGCGAACTGGCCGACCGCGCCCACGCGTTCGGCACCCTGGTGGTCGTCGACGGCGCCCAGTCGGTGCCGCACCGCCCGGTCGACGTCACGGAACTGGGCGCGGACTTCCTCGCCTTCTCCGGACACAAGATGCTCGGCCCGAGCGGGGTCGGCGTGCTGTGGGGCCGGGCGGAGCTGCTCGCGGACCTGCCGCCGTTCCTCACCGGGGGCTCGATGATCGAGGTCGTGGAGATGGACCGCAGCACCTTCCTGCCGCCGCCCCAGCGCTTCGAGGCGGGCGTGCCGATGACCGCCCAGGCGGTGGGCCTCGCGGCGGCGGTGGAGTACCTGGAGCGCCTCGGCATGGCGGAGGTGGCGGCGCACGAGGAGGCGCTCACCGCCCGCGCGCTGGCCCTGCTCACCGAGATCCCGGGCGTGCGGATCGTCGGCCCCGCCGAGGTCACCGACCGGGGCTCGGCCGTCTCCTTCACGGTCGACGGCATCCACCCGCACGACGTCGGCCAGGTGCTGGACGACCGGGGCGTGGCCGTCCGCGTCGGCCACCACTGCGCCCGCCCGATCGTGCGGCGCTACGGCATCCCGGCGACGACGCGGGCGAGTTTCTACGTCTACAACACCCCGGCCGAGGTGGACGCGCTGGCGGAGGGCGTCCGGGCAGCTCAGAAGTACTTCGGGTGATCGGGAGCGGGGCCCGCCCGCAGGGGAACGGCTGACGGTGAGCCGTAAGCTCGACGCATGGATGTGCAGCAGCGGTACTGGCCGGTCGCCGATGTGCTGGCCCATCTGGCCGGGCGCTGGCGCGTCGAGCGGACGGTGCGGGATCTGGCGAGCGGGGACGAGGGGAACTTCTCCGGGGTGACCGTCTTCAGCGCACTGGACGGCGGTGGCGGGCTGCTGCACGCGGAGTCCGGTGACTTCACCTGGCAGGGCACGACCCGGCCCGCGACCCGGACGCTGCGCTTCCTGCCGGGGGCCCGGCCGGGCACGGCGGACGTGCGCTTCGCCGACGGGCGGCCCTTCCACGAACTGGACCTCACGACCGGGCGGTTCATCGCCGGCCACCCGTGCGCGGCCGACCTCTACCGGGGCGAGTTCACCGTGCGGGACGCCGACCACTGGCGCACGGTGTGGCGGGTCGGCGGGCCCGCGAAGGATCTGGTGCTCACCACCGACTACGCGCGCGAGGGCTGAGCGGCGACGCCGTCGAAGCGGAGGTTCCAGCGGCCCGCGCGGCCGGTGACGGTGGTCGTGGACAGCGGGCGCACATCGATGTTCCAGTAGCTCGCGGGCGGCGCCTTCAGGGCGTAGACCAGGGCCGCGCGGACGACACCGGGTTCGGCGACGGCGACGATCCGGCCGCCCTCCGCGGCCGGCCGGGTGTCGAGCCAGCCCCCGACGCGGGAGACGAAGGCCAGCAGGGACTCCCCGCCGTGCGGGGTGGCACGCGGATCGGCGAGCCAGGCGTCCACCGCCGCCGGCTCGCGGGCCATCGCCTCGCCCAGGGTCAGCCCGCGCCAGCGGCCCATGTCGCAGTCCCGCAGCGCCGGCTGGACCAGCGGCGTGTACCCGAGCGCGTCGCCCGTGGCCCGGCTGCGCGGGGTCGGCGAGCAGTAGCGCAGCTCGGCGCCGGCCAGCGGCAGCAGTTCCCCGGCGGCGCGCTGCACCTCGTCCCAGCCGGACCGGTCCAGCGGCCGGTCGTCGTCGAACCGCTCCGCGAGCAGCGGGGCACTGCGCGCGGCGGCGACGAACGTCACCCTCAGTGGCATGCGGTGATGGTGGGCCGCGAAGGAGGGCAGGTCAAGGGGTGTTACCTGCGGGTTGCGGCGGATATATGGACGCTCACCCGAAAGTTCTTCACGTGAAGAGATGGACCATCCACTGCTCGGGCCGCTCCAGAGGCTGGAAGCCGACCTTCTCGTACACCCCGTGCGCGTCGTCCGTGGCGAGCAGGATGCGGCGCAGCCCGAACGGCTCCAGGTGGTCCCGGATGCGGCCGACGAAGGCCGTGCCGACGCCCTTGCCGCGCACCGACGGGTCGACGTACACATCGGCGAGCCAGGCGAACGACGCCTGGTCGGTGACCACGCGCGCGTACGCCACCTGCTCTCCCGAGGCCCGCGCGTACACCCCGAAGTTCAGCGAGGACGCCATCGCCCGCTCATGCTTCTCGCGCGGCCGGCCGATCGCCCAGTAGGCGTCGGTCGACAGCCAGCCGTGGACGCGGTCGACGTCGACGCGGGCGGTGTCGGCGGAGAACTCATAACCCTCGGGGAGTTCGGGAGTGTCGCTCATCGGCCGATCATCGCAGACGTGTCCGTGGCACCTGGCATGCTCTTTTCATGAACGCGGTGGACCACTTCCACCGGTTCATGGACGGCACCGGGCCGGAGTTCACCTACGGTCTGGTGACCCTGGCCTGGAGCACCTCGTCACACGCCGCTCGCAGCCGCCGTACGCCCTCTGTGATCTCTCCGGTGCCGGCGACCGCCGCGAAGCTCAAGCGGAGGTGGGCGGCCGGGGGTTCGGCACTGAAGTAGGGGCGGCCGGGGGTGAGGGCGACGCCCGCGCGCAGGGCGGCCGCGGTGAGGGCGGACTCGTCGGTGCCGTCGGGCAGGCGCAGCCAGAGGTGGTAGCCGCCGGACGGGATGTGCGGCAGGGCGAGTTCGGGCAGCCGCAGGGCCAGCGCGGCGGTCATCGCGTCGCGGCGCTCCTTCAACTCGGTGGAGATCGACCGCAGATGGCGGGGCCAGGCCGGGGAGCCGACCAGTTCCAGGGCCGCCTCCTGGAGCGGCCGCGGCACGAAGAAGCTGTCCACGACCTGGATGGCGCGCAGCCGCTCCAGCACGGGTCCGCGCGCTGCCAGGGCGCTGACCCGGAAGCTGGGCGAGGTCGCCTTGGTCAGCGAGCCGACGTGCACGACGACACCGTCCGGGTCGTCGGCGGCCAGCGGGCGGGGCAGGGGGCCCGCGTCGGCGTGCACGAGGCGCCGGACGAAGTCGTCCTCGACGACGAACGCGCCCGCCTCACGGGCTATGCGCAGCACCTCGGCGCGGCGCTCGGGGGCGAGCACGGCGCCGGTCGGGTTCTGGAACAGGGGCTGGCAGACGAACACCCGGGCGCCGCTGGCCCCGAAGGCGTCCGCGAGCAGTTCGGGCCGTACGCCGTCGGGGTCGACCGGCACCGGGACCGGGCGCAGTCCGGCCGCGCGGGCGAGGGCCAGCATGCCGGGGTAGGTCGGTGACTCCACGAGGACGGGGGCGCCGGGCGGGGCGAGCGCGCGCAGGGCGGTGGCCAGCGCGGACTGGCCGCCTGCCGCGATCAGCACCTCGGCCGCGGTGACCGCCCCGCCGATGCCGCGCGCGAACCACTCCCGCAGCTCGGGCAGCCCCTCCAGCGGCGGCCGCCCCCAGGCACCCGGCCGGCGCCCGGCCCGGGCCAGGGCAGCCGCCATGGCGCGCTCCGGCTGGAGGGAGGGGTGCAGATAGCCGCCGTTGAACTCCAGCACGCCGGGCGGCGGGGCGGCCAGCGAGACCGTGACCCCGGAGGCGTCCACCGTGCGCGGTACGAGGTCGGCGGTGCCGTCGGCACTGAGCGCGACCTCCTGCCAGGAGGTGTCCCCGGCCGGGGTCTCGGCCGCGCGCGGCCGGGCGCGAAAGGCGCCGGCGCCGGGCCGGGTGACCACCAGCCCCTCGGCGGCGAGCTGGGCGAGGGCCCGCGAGACGGTCACCGGGCTCACCCGGAAGCGCTCGATCAGGTCCCGGCTGGACGGGAGCTTTCCGCCCGGAGAGTAGCGGTCGAGGTCCCTTCGGAGCTCTTCTGCCAGCTCACTCACGCTGCTACGCTGGTTCATGAAGACACAGAGTAGCGCTACTGCCCCGACCTCGATAGCGGTGACCGCCCCGCAGGAGCGGGGTGGCGTCGGCACCGCCCTGGCCTTCCTCGGCGTCGCCTCCTTCTCCCTCACCTTCCCGGCCACCGCCTGGGGTCTGGAGGGGTTCGGCCCCTGGTCGCTGGTGGCCGCGCGCTGCGTCCTCGCGGCGATCGTCGCGGGCGGCTGTCTCCTGGCTCTGCGCGTGCCCCTGCCGGAGCGGCGGCATCTGCCCGGCCTCGCCGTCGTCGCGGCCGGTGTCGTACTGGGCTTCCCGATGCTGACCACGCTCGCCCTGCGGACCTCCACCACCGCGCACGCCGCCGTCGTGGTGGGGCTGCTGCCGCTGACCACGGCCGTGTTCTCGGCGCTGCGCACGGGCAGCCGCCCCTCGCACCGCTTCTGGCTCGCCGCGCTCGCGGGCGCCGCGGCCGTGGTCGCCTTCACCCTCGCCCAGAGCGGCGGCGCGCTCACGGTCGCCGACGGCTATCTCTTCGGGGCCCTGCTGGTGTGCGCGGCGGGATACACCGAGGGCGGGCGGCTGGCCCGGGTGATGCCGGGCTGGCAGGTCATCGGGTGGGCGCTGGTGCTGTGCGCGCCGCTGACCGTCCCGGCCGCCGCGGTGGCGCTGGCGTACGAGCCCGCGCACCTCACCTGGCACGGGATCGCCGGTCTGCTGTGGGTGGCGCTGGGCTCGCAGTTCCTCGGCCTGGTCGTCTGGTACCGGGGCATGGCGGTCATCGGCGTCCCGCGGGCCAGCCAGTTGCAGTTGGCCCAGCCGCTGCTCACACTGGTGTGGTCGGCGCTGCTGCTGGGCGAGCACTTCACGGCCGCCGCTCCCCTGACCGCTGTCGCCGTGCTCGTGTGCATCGCCGTCACCCAGCGGTCGTGAGCGTGAGGAGGGCCCGACATGCGTGCTTCCAAGGGCGACAAGCTGGTCCAGCACGGCAGAGTGGTCGGCCAGCACGACCAGGAGTCCGAAGTCGTCGAAGTGATGGGCGAGAAGGGCGAACCGCCCTATCGCGTCCGGTTCCCGGACGGACACGAGGCGATCATGTCGCCGGGACCGGACTGCCAGGTCAAGCACAAGAACGCGCGCCAGCAGTGACGCACCGCGGTGGTGTCGCCGATCGCCCGTAGTGATCGGCGACCACGCGCGCCATCGCGCCGATCGGGTCGTCCGCCACGTCCTTGGCGGCGAAGAACACATGCCCGCACACCTGCGGGTGGCGCGCGGCGAGCGTGAGATGCCGGGACAGCTCGGCGGGATCCTGCCAGGCCGGGGGCTGCCCGGCGGCGCCGGCCTTGTAGAGGGCCTCGCCGATGTGGAGCCGGGTCCCGGAGCCCTCGGCGACGGACGCCCACCAGTCGACCAGCTTCGCGTAGTCGGCGGCGGCGAAGCCGATGTTCCAGTAGATCTGCGGGACGACGTAGTCGATCCAGTGCTCGCGCACCCATCTGCGGGTGTCCGCGTACAGGTCGTCGTACGTCTGCGTCCCCGCCTGGGTGTCCGAGCCGCGGGGATCGGTCGAGGCGTTGCGCCACACCCCGAAGGGGCTGATGCCGAAGCGGGTGCCGGGCCGGAGCCGTCTGATGCCGACGGCCGTCTCCCGCACCAGCCGGTTGATGTTGTCCCGCCGCCACTCGGCCCGGCTGCCGAAGCCGCCGCCGTAGCGGTCGAAGGCCGCGTCGTCGTCGAAGGGCTGCCCGGCGACCGGATACGGGTAGAAGTAGTCGTCGAAGTGGACGGCGTCGACCGGGTATTTCGCGACCGCGTCGAGCATCGCCCGCCGGACGAAGGCGCGGACCTCGGGCAGACCGGGGTTGTAGTAGAGCTTGCCGCCGTAGGCCACCACCCAGTCGGGGTGTCTGCGGGCCGGGTGCGAGGGGGCGAGCCGGTCGAGGTCGGTGTCGAGCGCGATCCGGTACGGGTTGCACCAGGCGTGCAGCTCCAGACCCCGGGCGTGGGCCTCGCGCACCGCCGTGCCCAGCGGGTCCCAGCCGGGATCCCGCCCCTGGGTGCCGGTGAGATACGCGGACCAGGGCTCGTACGGCGACGGCCACAGGGCGTCGGCGGTGGGCCGTACCTGGAACATCACGGTGTTGAGCCGGTCCCGGGCCGCCTCGTCGAGATACGCGATCAGCTCCCCGCGCTGGTCGGCGGCCGGCAGACCGGGCCGCGAGGGCCAGTCCCGGTTGTCGACGGTGGCGAGCCACACACCGCGCATCTCGGCGGCGCCCCGCGGCCGGCGCCCGGCCCCCTCGGCGCGTGGCAGGGCCACCGCGCCGGGCGCCGTGGCCAGGATCGACAGCGCCGCCAGGGCGAAGGCCCGGCGTGACACGTGCCCCATCCGCACACCCCCATACGCTCCGGATCCGTACCGTCACGGACCGTCCCGCGCTCCAGGATGCTCCTACCCGCGCGATCGATCATCGATACTTGGCGGTAACGTGCACGATCGGAGCAGGCACCGAAACCCGGGGGTCCTGCGAGTGCCGTAGATCAGCGAAGGGGTCGATGTGACGGGCATCCCAGCGGGAGACATCGCACGCGTCGGAGTCGTGGGCTGCGGCCAGATGGGCGCGGGCATCGCCGAGGTGTGCGCCCGCGCCGGACTGGACGTGAAGGTCGCCGAGACGACGGGCGAGGCCCTGGAGATCGGCCGCACCCGGCTGTACAACTCCCTGGCCAAGGCGGCCGAGCGCGGCAAGATCAGCGAGCAGGAGCGGGACGACACCCAGGCGCGCCTGAGCTTCACCACGGACCTCGGCGAGTTCGCCGACCGCGACCTGGTGATCGAGGCCGTGGTGGAGAGCGAGCAGGTGAAGACGGAGATCTTCCAGGTGCTCGACCAGGTGGTGACCCGCCCGGACGCGATCCTGGCCTCCAACACCTCCTCGATTCCGCTGGTGAAGCTGGCGGTCGCCACCTCCCGCCCGGACCACGTGGTCGGCATCCACTTCTTCAACCCGGCCCCGGTGCAGAAGCTGGTCGAGCTGATCCCGGCGCTGACCACCTCGGAGGGCACGCTCAGCCGCGCCCAGCTCTTCGCCGAGAAGGTGCTCGGCAAGCACGCCATCCGGGCCCAGGACCGCTCCGGCTTCGTGGTCAACGCACTGCTCGTGCCCTATCTGCTGTCCGCGATCCGGATGTTCGAGTCGGGCATCGCGAGCCGCGAGGACATCGACAACGGCATGGAGATGGGCTGCGCCCACCCGATGGGTCCGCTGCGACTGTCCGACCTGATCGGCCTGGACACCATCGTCTCGATCGCGAACAGCATGTACGCCGAGTACAAGGAGCCCCTGTACGCCGCTCCCCCGCTGCTGCAGCGCATGGTCGAGGCGGGTCGGCTGGGCCGCAAGACCGGCTCGGGCTTCTACACCTACGGCTGATTACTGCCTGCGACGCGCGTGGGCCCGGCACCGGGATGGGTGCCGGGCCCACGCGTTTCACACTCCGTGTGCGCACCGGGCACGCATATGCCCCTCGCGCACTCTCCCCTCACGCTCACCAGGCGAGTTCACTCTTCATGCGCATGCAATGGGATGCGGAACGGCATCTTCGACTACGCAAAGGAGTGGACCCGTGGCCACCGATCAAGAGCATCCCGTGGTCCAAGGAGAACTCGCAGAGTTACGTCGCCGCCTTGACGTGGCCTACGCACAGGTCGAGGGAGGACTGAACCTGCTCAGCCATCGCACGAAGGAGACGGCCAAGGAACTGGACGACCTGAACACCCGGCTCGCCTCACTGGAACACGCCCGCTGGCCCCTGCCCTCGCTCGCCGCGCTCACCGCGCTGGGCGCCCTCGTCGTCACCGTCTGGCAGGCGCTGGCCCGCTAACCGTCGGCGAGCCTGAGGTGGTGCAGCAGCAGTAACGCGGCCGCCATGTTGGCGGCCGGGACCTCCCCACGGGCGATCAGATCGGGGACGAGTTTGAGCGGCACCCACTCGCGCCGGTCGGACTCGAAGTCGTCCACGGGATGTCCGACGTACTCGCCCCGGTCGGACCAGTAGATGTGGTGCCGGGCGTCGGAGAGGCCGTTGGACGGCTCCACCGTCATGAGGTGGTGCAGGGGTCCCGGCCGCCAGCCGGTCTCCTCCTCCAGTTCTCTTGCGGCCGCTATGGCGATGTCCTCGCCGTCCTCGACGACACCCGCGGGCAGTTCCCAGCCCCAGCTGTCGGTGATGAAGCGGTGGCGCCACAGCAGCAGCACCTCGCCCGCCTCGTTGACGACCGTGGCCACGGCCACGGGCCGCAGCCGGATCAGGAAGTGGTCGAGATGCCGGCCGTCCGGCAGCTCGACGTCAGCGAGATTGACGCTGAACCAGCGATTCGCATACACAGTTTGTTCGTTCTGTTTCGTCCACTGCACGGTTCTGCCACCTTTCGATGAGTAAGTGGCAATATCGCAGCAGGGACGAGGTACCCACAGAGGGCGCGTGGAGGGCCTACAGCGGTACGCGCAGTGCCCCGTCGATGAGTTCGGCGGCCTCGGCGGTGCCGGCCGAGCCGCATCTCACCAGGTGCTCGCGTACCGCGCGCAGTCTGTCGCGCAGGCGCTGGGACTCCATTCCGCGCGCCTGCTCGGCCATCTGCACGGCGGTGGCGACCGCCTTGTCGGCCTGGCCCTGGCGCAGTTCGATCGTGCAGAGCATGGCGAGCCGGTGCACCCTTCCCCGGTCATGGGCGGGATTGTCGACGGCCGCCACCGCGTGCTCGCGCGCGGCGGCGAGTTCACCGAGACTGAGGAGCGCCTCGGCCACCTGCACGTTGACCAGCCCCGGCTGTACATAGCCGGTCTCGTCGGGCTCGTACCCGCGCCGGATCCGGTCGGCGGCCGTCTCCGCGCGCCGGATGCACGCCAGGGCGCTGCCGGCGTCGCCGAGATGGGCGTACGCCTTGGCCTGCATCGCGTACAGGTCGGAGGCGAGCGCCGGGGTGATGTGCCGGCCGGCGGCCCGCAGCGCCGACTCCGCGAAGGCGACGGCCTGCCGGTACTCCCGCATGAACAGCGACTGGTTGACCAGCAGGGCTATCACATACGCCCCAAGTCCCCTGTCCCCGCTGGCCTTTGCGAGCCTGAGCGCCTGATGGAAGTACCGCTGGGCGAGACCGTGCGCGTCGGAGTCGTACGCGCAGATCCCGGTGACGGCCACCAGACCGCCCGTGGCCCGGTGCAGTTGGCGGCCCGTGGCGTCGGTGTAGCTGCCGCGCAGCAGCGGCGCCGCCTCGGCGTTGAGGAAGCCGACGATCCGGGTGCGGGTCGCGATGCCGCCCGCCTTGCGGTACATCTGCTCGTAGTGGCTCCGCGCGGCCCGCAGCATCTCGATGTCGGCCGTGGTCACCCGGTGCCGGCCACCCCGGGAGACGTCGACGTCCTCGGGCGGGTTCTCCCACTCCCACACCGGCATGACCGCCGGGGTCCCGGTGACGGCGGGGGCGCCCAGTACATGGGGCCGCTGCTGTTCGTCGGAGCGCCACAGGGCGGTCGCCCGCTCCACGAAGCCGGACAGCGACCCGGCGTGCGGGGTGCTCGGCTCGCCCGGCACCCCGAGGCCGATGTCGTCGAGGGTCACCGGCCGCTGGAGCCGCCCGGCCAGCACCTCGCAGATCAGGTCGGGCACCTGTCCGCGCGGCCGCTGCCCCTTCAACCAGCGCGCCACGGCGGTGTGTTCGTACCGGAGCACGAGGCCGCGTCTGCGGCCCGCCTGGTTGACGTGGGCGGCGAGCCCGGCGTGTGAGATCCCCGCCTCGTCCAGGATCGCGTCGAGCAGACTGTTGGGCTGCATGAATGCCCCCCGAGTGGCCTGGTGCCCTTCAGCGTAGTGTGTTCGGTTTCACACGGGGTGTGAACGGAACGCATGCATCCGCGCTGTACACGCGCTGTCGCTCAGCGTGGTCTGCCGGTTGACTGGGGTCCCGGCCAAGCCACCGGCTCCCCCTCGAAAAGCGGCGGCTTGGCCGGGTCGGCCGCCCCCGGGCGGGCAAGCGTGCCCCGCCTGCGGTCGTTCCGCAGGACCAGCAGGGCGATGTCGTCCGTCGGCCGCCCCGCCGTGTGGTGCAGGAGAGCCGTGAAGACCGAACGCAGCACCGACTGAGGGGACACCGGGTGATCGTGTACGGCCTCCCGCAGCACGGTCGGCAGCGGGAAGAACCGCCCACGGGCGTCCCGCGCCTCCTCCGCGCCGTCCGTGAAGAGGACGAGGGAGTCATCCGGGAACAGGCGACCGCAGGAGTGCGATTCCAGTTCCGCCGGCAGCGGGAACAGGCCCAGCGGAGGCAGCGGGTCGACGCGCGTCAACTGGTCGACGTTCGTGCCGCTGACCCGATACGGCCAGGGATGGCCGCAGTTCAGGGCGCGCACGTCGCCGTCCCGGCCGATCTCCAGCAGCAGGAGGGTGACGAACTCCTCCGCCGCTTCCTCCGCGACCGGGTGTCCGGCGCGGGCCCGCTCGCGCAGATGGCGGGCGAGGGCGCGGTCCAACCGGCGCAGTACACGGCCGAGTTCGGGCTCGTCGTGGGCCGCCTCGCGGAAGCTGCCGAGGACGGCGGCGACGGTGGCGAGGGCGGCCAGTCCGTGGCCTCGTACGTCGCCCATCACCACCCGCACCCCGTGCTCGGTGGCGACCGCCTCGTACAGATCCCCGCCGACACAGGCGCCCCGGTCGGCGGACAACTGGGCGGCGGCGACGTTCAGCCCGTCGAGGCGCGGGGGCGGCGGACGCAGTACGACACTCTGCGCCGCCCGCGCGACCCGGCGGGCCTGCCGCAGCTCCCGCAGCAGGGTGCGCCGGACATGGACGATGAGCCCGGTGCCGACGGCGAGGAAGACGGCGCTGGTGACGATGCGCGCACCGAGCCCGTCCTGCTGCGCGAGCGGGCAGCCGAACCGGTAGCCGACGGCCACACCGCCCCAGACCATGGGCAGTACGGCTCCCCGCGCGGTGGGTGCACGTGCCTTCATACGGATCATGCCTCTGGATCCCCCATTAGTCCCTGACAAAGCAGACGGACCGACCCCGAAAGGCCGGTCCGATTCTGTCGAGGGCATGGTCCGGAAGGACCAGATCGCCGGCGATTCCCACCCGAATGAGTGAGTCTTCGCAGGCCAACCCGCATTTATGCAGTGGCGGAAGGGGTGCTAGCCCCGCAACACCGCCCCGGTGCGCTCACCCGCCAGGGCAACCGCCGCATCCCGCGCGGCGGACGCCTCGTCCACGGTCAGCGTACGGTCCCCGGCCCGGAAGCGGAGCGCGTACGCCAGCGACTTCCTGCCGTCGCCGAGCTGCTCCGCGTTCTCGTACACGTCGAACAGCCGGATGGACTCCAGCAGTTCGCCCGCGCCCTCGCGCAGCGCCGCCTCGACCTCCGCGGCCGGGACCGGCAGGTCGACGACCAGGGCGACGTCCTGTGTGGCGACCGGGAACGTGGAGATGCCCGGCGCCTGCGGGACACCGTCGCCGGCCGCCTCCAGGGCGTCGAGGTTCAGCTCCATCGCGCAGGTGCGCTCCGGCAGCCCCAGGGCCTTCAGTACACGCGGGTGCAGTTCGCCCGCGTGGCCCACGACCTGCTCCGCACCGTCGACGACGATCACCAGCTGGGCGCAGCGGCCGGGGTGCCACGGGCCGTACCGGCCCTTGCGGACGGTCAGTTCGGCACCGGCCTCACGGGCGACGGCGCGCGCCGCCTCCACCGCGTCGGCCCAGTCGGCCGGACGGCCCTTGCCCCACCAGCCGGCCTGCTCGCGCGCACCGGCGAGAACGGCGGCCACGTGCCGCGGCTGCTCGGGCAGCGCGGCGTTCAGCGCGGCGATCTCCTCGTCGGTCGGCCGCCGGTCGACGGGCAGATGGAAGGCGGCCTTCTGCTCATCGCGCGGGTGGAAGACCAGACCGGTCTCGAACAGGGCGAGGTCGTGGCTGCCCCGGCCGGCGTTGCGGCGCAGCGCGCCGAGCAGGCCCGGCAGCAGCGTCGTACGGAGCGCGGGCTCCTCGTCGCTCAGCGGGTTGACCAGCTTGACGACGCGGCGGGCCGGGTCGTCGGAGTCCAGGCCGAGCTGGTCGAAGACCTGCTCGCCGACGAACGGGTAGTTCGGCGCCTCGACGTAGCCCGCGCCGGCCAGCGCACGGCCGGCCCGGCGGTGCAGTCGCTGCCGGTGGGTCAGGCCGCGCTGCGAGGGGAGCTTGGGGAGCGTGGAGGGCAGGTTCTCGTAGCCCTCCAGGCGGATGACCTCTTCGGCCAGGTCGTTCGGGTCGACCAGGTCGGGCCGCCAGGACGGGACGGTGACGATCAGCTCGTCCTGCCCGTACACGTCGCAGCCGACCTGCTGGAGGCGGCGCACGACGCTCTCGCGGCCGTAGTCGACGCCCGCGACCTTGTCGGGGTGGTTCGCCGGGATGGTGATGGTGTGCGGGGCCGAGGGCGCGATGATCTCGGTGACACCGGCCTCCGCCGTGCCGCCCGCGAGCAGGACCAGCAGGTCCACCGTGCGCTGTGCGGCGGCCGCGGCGGCCTGCGGGTCGACGCCGCGCTCGAAGCGACGGGACGCCTCGGACAGCAGCTTCTGGCGGCGGGACGTACGGGCGATCGCGACGGCGTCGAAGTGGGCCGCCTCGATGACCACGTCGGTGGTGCCGTTGACGCCGTCCTCGGTGACCTCGTGGTCGGCGATCTCCGTGTTGGCGCCGCCCATGACACCCGCCAGGCCGATCGGGCCGCGGTCGTCGGTGATGACCAGGTCCTCGGCGTGCAGCGTGCGCTCGACGCCGTCGAGGGTGACGAGCTTCTCGCCCTCCTGGGCCCGGCGCACACCGATGGTGCCCTGGACCAGGGACCGGTCGTAGGCGTGCAGCGGCTGGCCCAGCTCCATCATCACGTAGTTCGTGATGTCGACGGCGAGCGAGATCGGGCGCATGCCGACCTTCTGCAGCCGGCGCTGGAGCCAGATCGGGGAGCGGGCCTCGGGGCGCAGGCCGGTGACCGTGCGCGCGGTGAAGCGGTCGCAGCCGAACGGGTCGGTGACCTGGACCGGGTAGCCGTAGGCGTTCGGGGCCGGCACGTCGATCAGGGCCGCATCGCGCAGCGGCAGGCCGTAGGCGATGGCGGCCTCGCGGGCGACGCCGCGGATGGACAGGCAGTCGCCGCGGTTGGCGGTGACGGCGATGTCCAGGACCTCGTCTACCAGCTCCAGCAGCTCGATGGCGTCCTTGCCGACCTCGGTCTCCGGCGGCAGCACGATGATGCCGTGGGTGCCGTCGTCGCCCATGCCCAGCTCGTCGGTGGAGCAGATCATGCCGTGGGACGTCTTGCCGTACGTCTTGCGGGCGGCGATGGAGAAGCCGCCGGGCAGGGTGGCGCCGGGGAGGACCACGACGACCTTGTCGCCGACCGCGAAGTTGCGGGCGCCGCAGACGATCTCCTGGGGCTCACCCGTGCCGTTGGCCTGGCCGACGTCGACGGTGCAGAAGCGGATCGGCTTCTTGAAGCCCTCCAGCTCCTCGATGGTCAGCACCTGGCCCACGACCAGCGGGCCCTTGAGGTCGGCGCCGAGCTGCTCGACGGTCTCGACCTCCAGGCCGGCCGAGACGAGCTTCTCCTGGACGTCGCGGCCGGATTCCGTCGCCGGCAGGTCGACGTACTCCCGCAGCCAAGAAAGCGGGACCCGCATCAGATCTCCATCCCGAACGGCCGGGTGAACCGGACGTCACCCTCGACCATGTCTCGCATGTCTTCGACGTTGTGGCGGAACATCAGCATCCGCTCGATGCCGAACCCGAAGGCGAAGCCGCTGTACTTCTCCGGGTCGACGCCGCAGGCGGTGAGCACCCGCGGGTTGACCATGCCGCAGCCGCCGAGCTCGATCCAGCCCTCGCTGGAGCAGGTGCGGCAGGGCCGGTCGGGGTTGCCGACGGACTCGCCCTTGCAGACGTAGCAGAGCATGTCCATCTCGGCGCTCGGCTCGGTGAAGGGGAAGAAGTTCGGCCGCAGCCGGGTCTTCATGCCCTCGCCGAACAGGGACTGGACCATGTGGTCCAAGGTGCCCTTGAGGTCGGCCATGGTCAGGCCCTCGTCCACGGCGAGCAGCTCGACCTGGTGGAAGACGGGCGTGTGCGTGGCGTCCAGCTCGTCGGTGCGGTAGACGCGGCCGGGGCAGATCACGTAGACCGGAAGCTCGCGCTCCAGCAGGGAGCGGATCTGCACGGGCGAGGTGTGGGTGCGCAGGACGACGCCGGACTCGGTGCCGCCGTTCCGGCCCTGCACGAAGAACGTGTCCGCCTCACCGCGGGCCGGGTGGTCCGGGCCGATGTTGAGGGCGTCGAAGTTGAACCACTCGGCCTCGACCTGCGGGCCCTCGGCGACCTCGTAGCCCATGGCCACGAAGATGTCCTCGATGCGCTCGGACAGCGTGGTCAGCGGGTGCCGGGCGCCGGCCGGGACGCGGTCGTACGGCAGCGTGACGTCGACCGACTCCTCCACGAGGACGCGGGCGTCGCGCTCGGCCTCCAGCTCGCTCTGGCGGCCCGCGAGGGCCTTGTTGACGGCGCCGCGGGCCATGCCCACGCGCTTGCCGGCCTCGGCCTTGGCGTGCGGGGGCAGGGCGCCGATCTCGCGGTTGGCGAGGGCCAGCGGGGAGGCCGGGCCGGTGTGGGCGACCTTGGCCTCGTGGAGCGCGTCGAGGGAGTCCGCGGCGGCGAAGGCGGCGAGCGCCTCGTCCCGCATGCGCTCGATCTCTTCCGGTTTCAACGCCTCGACCTCTACAGGGTCGTACGACTTATTCGGTGCCGACATCTCTTCCCGTGCTTCCGATTGGCTGGCGGATGGTCCCCGAGACCGTTGGTGGGCCGTGTGAAGGACACAAAGGTGCCAAAGGCCGAGTCTAACGGGGTGGAGGTGGACGAAGAGCCCGTGGGCCGTCAGGCGAGATACGCCGGGGCCGCCACGGGCAACGTAAATCGGAACTCGGCGCCACCGACGGAGGCGCGGCCGACCGTGATGGTGCCGCCGTGGGCCTCGACGATGCCCTTGACGATGTACAGCCCAAGACCCGTGCCGCCGCGCTTGCTGCCCCGCCAGAAGCGGGTGAAGACGCGGTTCATGGATGCCTCCGGGATGCCGGGTCCTTCGTCGCTCACCGTGACCGACGTGCCGGTTTCCTCGCCGTCGCGCGGGGATGCGCAGGGCGTGACGTCAATGGTGACGGTTCCCTCGCCGTGTCGCACCGCATTTTCGATCAGGTTGCTCAGCACCTGGTCGACCTTGTCGGGGTCGGCCCACAGGGCGGGCAGCGGCCGTTCGATGCGGAGCAGGAAGCGGTCGGCGGGCTGGCCGGCGGCGACGTAGGCCTGGATGTGCCGGGAGACGGCGGCCCCGATGTCGACGGGCTGCCGGCGCACCTCCAGGCGCCCGCTGTCGATCCGCGAGATGTCCAGCAGCTCGGCGATGAGGCGGGTGACCCGGTCGGCGTCGGCGTCGACGGTCTCCAGCATCAGCCGCTTCTGGTCGTCGGTGAAGCGTTCCCACTTGGCGAGGAGGGTGGCCGTGAAGCCCTTCACGGAGGTCAGCGGGGAACGCAGCTCGTGGGCGACGGTCGCTATCAGCTCGGCGTGGCTGCGCTCGGTACGGCGGCGGGCCTCGGTGTCGCGCAGCGAGACGAGAACGCGCCGGACGGGCCCGAGGGGCTCGGCGCGGATGTAGCGGGCGGAGACGAGCACCTCCCGCCCGCCGGGCAGCAGCAGATTCCGCTCCGGCTGCCGCACCCGGATGGCCAGCCCGCCGTACGGGTCGGTGAGCTGCCACCACCGGCGCCCCTCCAGGTCCTCCAACGGCAGCGCCTTCTCCAGGGGCTGCCCGAGGGCGTCGGCGGCGCGTACGGCGGTGATCCGGCTGGCGGCGGTGTTGAAGCAGACCACGCGCCCGCGCTCATCGGCGATGACGAGTCCGTCGGGGAGCTGGTCGGGGTCGAGGCCCGCGGGATCGCCGCACCGGGACGCGGCTGCCCGCCGCTCGTCCTGTCCCTCCGGTCCCCCCGGCGCGGTGCTCGTGCCGGCCACACTCATCCCCGTACCCCACCTCTCAGACGGCGCAGGGCCCCGAGTTCGTCACCCTACTAGCTCTCGGTGACGGAGCGGCACCCTCCGGAGGCGCGCTGTGCACGGGCCGACGCGTAGAGACATACGGCGGCGGCGGTGGCGAGGTTCAGGCTCTCGGCCTTTCCGTGGATGGGGACGCGGACGACGGCGTCGGCGAGCGCGCGGGTCTCCTCGGGCAGCCCCCAGGCCTCGTTCCCGAACACCCAGGCGGTCGGCCCGCCCATGGTCCCCTTGTCCAGCTCCTCGTCGAGGTCGCGGTCCCCGGCGCCGTCGGCGGCGAGGATGCGCACACCGGCGTCCGTCAGCCCGCGCACGGCCTGCTCGACGGGCACGCCGACGGCGACGGGCAGATGGAAGTGGGAGCCCACGGAGGCGCGTACGGCCTTGGGGTTGTACAGGTCGACGGAGGCGTCGGTGAGGATCACGGCCTCGGCCCCGGCGGCGTCGGCACAGCGCAGCACGGTCCCCGCGTTCCCGGGATCCCGCACATGGGCGAGCACGGCGACCAGCTTCGGCCGGGCGGCGAGGATGTCCGCGAACGGCGTGTCCAGGAAGCGGCACACGCCGACCAGCCCCTGCGGGGTCACGGTGGTGGAGATGTCGGCGATGACGTCCTCGGAGGCGAGGTGCACCCGGGCGCCCACGGTCCGCGCGGCGCCGATGATGTCGGCGTACCGCTCCCCGGCCTCGACGGTGGCGAACAGCTCGACGAGGGTCGGCTCACCCCCGGCCCGATGCCCGGCCGCCTCCCTGACGGCCTGCGGCCCCTCCGCGAGAAACAGCCGGTCCTTCCCCCGAAAATTCCGCTTCGCCAACCGCCGGGCGGCGCTCACACGGGCGGACCGGGGAGAAATCAGCTCGGGGGTCGGCATTCCGTCCTTCACCTTCAGAAAGTCTCACTCTGGGGCGCCGCCGGGCCGCAGCATGCCCAGGGGCGCGGGGCCGTGTCGATATGCGACTCCGCCGCGTGGGCGCGACAAGCCCCACCGGCCCGCAGCCGAACGAACCACATGCGGACCCCAACAACAGGACCCGCAAGCTGAAGAGCTTGCGGGTCCCACAGTCACGTCGGCCTAAAGCCAGCGCAGCGTCACGCGGCCTTGGGCGCGTTGACGTCCGACGGCAGCGCCTTCTGCGCGACCTCGACGAGCGCCGCGAAGGCGTTCGCGTCGTTCACGGCCAGCTCGGCCAGGATCTTGCGGTCGACCTCGACGTTCGCGGCCTTCAGACCCTGGATGAAGCGGTTGTAGGTCATGCCGTTGGCGCGGACAGCGGCGTTGATGCGCTGGATCCACAGCTGACGGAAGTCGCCCTTGCGCTTCTTGCGGTCGTTGTAGTTGTAGACCAGCGAGTGGGTGACCTGCTCCTTGGCCTTGCGGTACAGGCGCGAACGCTGACCGCGGTAGCCGGAGGCCTGCTCGAGGATCGCCCGGCGCTTCTTGTGGGCGTTGACTGCCCGCTTGACGCGTGCCACTTGTTAACTCCTTGTAGCGGGGTCGTGGTGGTACCCACACGACCCGGAAACGACTGGGTCCCGGTCCTGACGTGCGGCGCTCAGTGGTGGCGAGCGCCGGTCACGTCACTTGCCGAGAAGCTTCTTGATCTTCGCGGTGTCGCCCGGGGCCATCTCCGCGTTGCCGGTGAGGCGACGCGTGACGCGGGAGGACTTGTGCTCAAGCAGGTGGCGCTTGCCGGCGCGCTCGCGCAGCACCTTGCCGGAGCCGGTGATCTTGAAGCGCTTGCTGGCACCGCTGTGCGACTTGTTCTTCGGCATAGCGCCGTTATCTCCTCGTCGGTGGCGCTCCGGTGCCCGGTCGCGAAACCGGGCACGGTGGAGCGTCGCTCTTCTCTGGGTTACATCCACTGGGGACTGCCGTCCCCCGGGATCACGCCTCGGCGGGCTCCTCGGAAGGTGCCTCAGCCTCGGCAGGGTTCTGCGACTTACCGGGGTTCGCCTTCGCCTCGGCCTTGCGGGCTTCCTGCGCCTGCCGGGCCTCGGCCATGGCCTCGGTCTTCTTCTTGTGCGGACCGAGGACCATGATCATGTTGCGGCCGTCCTGCTTCGGGTTCGACTCGACGAAACCGAGGTCCTGGACGTCCTCCGCGAGGCGCTGCAGCAGTCGGTAGCCCAGCTCGGGCCGGGACTGCTCGCGACCACGGAACATGATCGTGATCTTGACCTTGTCGCCCTGCTTGAGGAACCGGACGACGTGACCCTTCTTGGTGTCATAGTCGTGCGGGTCGATCTTCGGCCGGAGCTTCATCTCCTTGATGACCGTGTGCGCCTGGTTCTTGCGCGCCTCACGGGCCTTCATGGCCGACTCGTACTTGAACTTCCCGTAGTCCATGAGCTTGCACACGGGCGGACGGGCGTTCGCCGCGACCTCGACCAGGTCCAGGTCGTACTCCTGCGCAAGCTCCAGTGCCTTAGCGAGCGGGACAATGCCCACCTGCTCGCCACTGGGACCGACAAGTCGCACCTCGGGAACGCGAATCCGGTCGTTGATGCGGGGCTCGGCGCTGATGGATCCTCCTCGGTAGCACCACACGGTTGTCTGGCGGACAGCCGCGTACGTCTCTTTTCGTTAGACCTAACCGCGCCGAAGCAAAGAAAATGCCCCGGACGATCACAGGCGGGGCTCCACAACACAACCGGAGCACCGCCGCGATGCCGCGGGGCGCGATTCGGGCGACTCCATCGTCCGTACGGAACGATGGTGGCCGCCTGACCGGATGACCCGCCGTCCCGGAGGACGGTCAGGTGGGAGTTCGGAGCCTCCACTTGTGGGCCGGGAACTCTGCCATGAGGCAGGGCACGTCCGGCCGGTCGTCCACCAGATTAGCAGGATCGCTTGACAAGGCCTAATCGGGAGCCCGTCATCCCGATGATCCCCGCGGTCACGGACCGCCTATCGTGTGGGGCATGAGTGAGACCCCTCCTGAGAACCCCGACTTCGACGCGATGACCCGGGACATCGCCGAGGTCCCCGCCGTCGAGGTGATCGTGACGGTCGCCGTCAACCTGATGAGCGCCGCCGCCGTGAAGCTCGGGCTGAGCGAGGAGGGCGAGAAGTACAAGGACCTGGACGAGGCCCGCAAGCTGATCACCGGTCTCGCCGGCCTGCTGGACGCGAGCGCGACCGAGATCAGCTCCTTCCACGCGGCCCCGCTGCGCGACGGCCTGAAGTCGCTCCAACTGGCCTTCCGCGAGGCCTCGGTCGTCCCGGACGAGCCGGGCCAGGGCCCGGGCGAGAAGTACACCGGCCCGGTCTACGGCTGAGCTATCCCTTTACGTACAAGGGCTCGCCCGGAGGCGTCGTCCCGGCCGGCAGCAGTGCCAGGTCGAGGCCGCGCACCAGGCGGGCCCTCAGCGTGTCGTCCGCGGCGAGGCGGCCGGCTACCGCGCGGGCGGCCTCGGCCGGTGCCGCGGCCGGGTCGAGGACGAGGGCGAGGGTGCCGTCGGACTGTCCGGGGCCGAGGTGGGCGCGCAGCACGGCGGGCTCCGCCGCCACGGCCGTCCGCACGGCCTCCCGGACGGCCGGGTCGGCGAGCGGGTCGGTGCTGGTGCGGCCCTCGGCGAGGGCGAGCAGCGCGGGCCCGGTCAGCTCGAACGGCACCGGTCCGGCGAGGTCCAGCACGACGGTGTCGGCCTTCTCGTGCGCGGCGGCCTGGAGCGCCTGGTGCAGGGGTACGGCGACGGGGCGGGCCGCGGGGTCCCAGCGGGCGAGGGAATCGGTGGAGGTGAAGGCGGGCAGCGCGGTGCGCCCGCCGGCCTTCAGCGTGGGTACGGCCATGTCGCTGGTCTTCTCGCGGCGCAGGCCGTTCTCGTCCTCCTCGGCCTCGCCGAGCACGGCGACGACCGGGACGAGCAGGCGGGCGCCCTTCAGGGCCTCCAGGACGGGCCCGAGCGCGCTGCGGTCCTCGGCCCAGGTGGCGAGCGCGGCGCTCAGCCGGGGGTCGGCGGAGCCGTCGTCGTCGGAGAAGCCGGGGTCGGGAATGTTCTTGTTCGCCACGGTCACCGACCCTATCGGGAGGACGCCGCCCGGCCGGTGCGGGGCCGCTTTCACGGGAATCTCAGGACGCGCTGACCGTCGTCTCACCCCGGCCCGACGGGGCGCACAGTCCGCGCCCCGAGCATCGCCGCCGTGGAGTCCCCCAAAGCCCGCCATGGCCGTCGAGCACGCCCGTCCCGGCGCCGTCCGCTGCTGCACACCGTGCTCGCGGTGGTGGCCGTCGTCGGGGTCACGGCCGCGGGCACGGCGTACGTGAAGGCGCGGGCGCACCCGGGGGCGGCGGCCGTATCGTCGGCGGCGACGGCCCCGGCCTCCTCCTCGGCCGGGGCGAGCGAGGAGGCATCGGTGACGAAGGCGGCGGCGGACCGGGACGCGCGGCTGGGCGAGGCGATGGCGGCGGTGAGCGTGCCCTCGGGTGCCGAGGTCTCGGCGGCCGTGCTGGCGGTGGACTCCGGTGCGAGCGCCGGATACGGCGAGGCGGCCTTCGACACGGCGAGCATCGTCAAGGTCGACATCCTGGCCGCGCTGCTGCTCCAGGCGCAGGACGCGGGCCGAGGGCTGACGGCGGCGGAGCGGGCGTACGCGGCGAAGATGATCGAGAACAGCGACAACGCGTCCGCGACGGAGCTGTGGCACTCGATCGGCCGGGCGGACGGCCTGGACGCGGCCAACCGGCGCTTCGGGCTGACGGGCACCTCCGGCGGCGACGGCGAACTGTGGGGACTGACCCAGACCACGGCGGCGGACCAACTCACCCTGCTCCAGCAGGTGTTCGGCGGCGGCGGGCAGCTGAGCGCGGCCTCCCGGGCGTACGTCCAGGGCCTGATGGGGTCGGTCGAGGCCGACCAGCGGTGGGGGGTGTCGGCCGCCGACGACGACAACTCCTGTCCGCTGAAGAACGGTTGGCTGGCCCGCAGTACGACCGGCCTGTGGGACGTGAACAGCATCGGACGCGTGACGGTGGACGGCACCGGCTATCTGGTGGCGGTGCTGTCGAAGGGCACCGGGACCCGGGCGGAGGGCATCGCGCTGGTCGAGGCGGCGGCGCGGGCGGCGGTGTCGGCGTTCGCCGGCAAGTGATCTCGGCCTCAGAGTCAAGCGGCCTGGAATTCAGGGCACTTGACGTTTTCCCCCGGACGCCCTCAGGCCGTCCGCCTGCGCCCCAGCCACAGGACCACGACGCCCGCCACCAGCAGCACCCCGCCGGTGCTGCCGGCCAGCGGGCCCGCCCAGTCGGCGGCCGAGGAGGTGGCCTTGGGGGCGTCCGGGCCGGCCCCGAAGTACTTCTTGCCGTACGCCGTCACGCGCAGGCTCTCGGGCTGGATCCGGTCCGCCGCCTTCAGCGCGGCGGCCGGGTCGATCATGCCGAAGCCGCGGGAGTCGTCGCGGCCGCCGACCGGCGCGTCCTCCGCGGTGTCCTCCAGGAGCTTCTTGATCTGGGCCGGGGCCAGATCGGGGTGGGCGGCCTTGATCAGGGCCGCCGCGCCGGAGACGAACGCGGAGGCGGCCGAGGTGCCCCAGCCCTCGTAGTACTTGTGGTCGGGGTCGGCGATGACCACGCTCACGCCGGGCGCGCTGACCGCGGCGTACCAGCGGCGGGTGGAGAAGGCGGCGCGGGTGCCGTAGCGGTCGACGGCGGTCGCGACGATGACGCCTGGGTAGGCGGCCGGGTAGGAGATGTGGTCGCCCTTCTCCCCGCCGTTGCCCGCGGAGGCGACGACGACCACGCCCTTCTTCAGGGCGTACTGCACGGCCTCGTCCTCGCTCGGTTCGGGGTGCGCGGAGTTCGAGTCGTCGCCGAGGGAGAGGTTGATGACGTCGGCGCCGTGGTCGGCGGCCCAGCGGATGCCGTCGGCGAGGGCGTTGCCCCGGGTGGTGCGGGCCTTGGTGCGGGCGGGGTCGCCGTCCTCCAGGATCACCCGGACGGGCAGGATCTTCGCCTCGGGGGCGACGCCCATGACGCCGGCGGAATCGCCGGGTCCGTGTCCGTGCCCGGCGATGATGCCGGCCATGGCGGTGCCGTGCCGGGCCCAGGTGCGGTCGCCCTGCCTGGCGCCGAAGCCGATCATGTCCTGGCCGGGCAGGACGTTGCCGACGAGGTCGGGGTGGTCGGCCTCGACACCGGTGTCCAGGACGGCGACGGTGACCCCCTTGCCCTTGGTGGTCTGCCAGGCCTCGTCCAGGTGCAGGGCGTCGAGGCCCCACTGCTGGGCGCGGATGCCGTCGGCGTGGGCCGCGCCGGCCGGCAGCACGGCGAGGGCGCCGGCGAGCAGCAGGCTCACGGCGGCCGCGGCGGGGGGCGCGGCGCGGCGGGCCCGTATCGGGCGCCGCGCGGAGGTTCCCGATCGGCTCGTGCCGAGGGTCGAGCGCCTCATGAAGGGTTCTCCGTGGCCGTGCCGATGTGCTGGCGCAGGCGGCGTTCGATGCGCTCGGCCAGGCCCTGGGCCTCGTTGCCGAGACCGGCCTGGGCGGGTGCGGTGGTGGCGGTCGGGCTGACGGCGTCGGCGGCGGGCTGGGGCGCGTCGGCCGCACGGCCGTCGGCCCAGCCGGAGACGGCGTAGGCGACGACGGGGGCGTCGGTGAGGACGGAGACGGTCCAGGAGGCGCGCTGCTTGTCGCCGAAGCCGGCCGCGACGGTGCCCGCGGGGGCGTACGGCCGGGGCAGCAGGTCGGTGCGCCGGTCCAGGTGCTCGGTGCGGAAGCGGGCGGCGAGCGCGGACATGGCGGCGGGGTCGGCGTCGGTGAAGAGCAGGCCGACGGTGGTGACGTAGCTCTGTGTGGCGTCGGTGTAGGTGGCGCGCAGCAGCCGGCGGCAGCCGACCGGGGCGAGGACCTTCCGGAGCAGCGGGTCGAAGGCGTGGGCGCAGCCGCTGTCCGGGGCCACGGCGATCCTGGTCCAGGTGCGGTCGGCGCCGCCGGGTCCGGCTCCGGTGCCCTGGACGGTGGGCGGGAAGAGCTGGTCGACGGGCACGTTGTGCCAGAGCGCGGCGGTGGTGGTGAAGTGGTCGGCGGCGGTGTCGGTCCCGCCGCCGCCGGTGAGCCAACTCCCGGCCGCGGCACCGCCGATGAGGCCGAGCCCGAGCACGAGACAGGTGGCGGCGACGGCCGTGCGCCGGCCCGCCCGGAGCCGGGACGGCTCGCTGAAGGCCTCGGGCCGCCCGAACGACACGACGGGGCGCGCGGCCGCGCCGGCGCTCCAGGACAGCGCCGGGTCCGGTACGGCGACGCGCGGGAGCGGACCGGCGGGGTGGGCGGGCTCCAGGGGGCTCCAGCCGCCCGTCGTACCGGAACCGGCCCCGGTACGGCGCGCACCGGCCGCTGCGGCGGACGCGGACGCCTGCGCGGACGCGGACGCCTGCGCGGACGCGGGCGCGGCGGCGGCTCCGGCGCGCGGCGGCTTCGGGAAACCGGGGACCGGCGCGGGAATCGGCCGGAGCCGGGTCGTGGTCTCCGCCGCCGTGGGTTCCGGGACCTTGGGGTCCTTGGAGTCCGGAGCCGCCGGTCCCGGAGCCGTGGATCCCCGTCCCGGTGCCGTGGGTTCGGACGCGGGTACCGGGCGGAGCCGGGTCGTCGTCTCCGACGCGGTCTCGGCGGGGGCCACCGGCCGACGGGACCCCTGCCCGGTCTGCCCGGGCCGCTGGCGGCCCTGGCGCCCCGGGCGCGGCGGTGCGTCGGGGAACCGGGCCGAGGCGGGCGGTGGCGGCGGGCTCACGGGATCGGCGCCCTCGGGCACGACCGGCTTCGCCCCGGCGCCGGTGGTCTGCTCCTCGCGCGCGAAGTCCCCGCCGGACGGCCGGCCGGCGCGCGGTGTGAAGACGGAGGGCTCGTCGTCGGGGTCGTCGGCCGGGGCACTGTCGGCCGGCCGCACGGGTCCGGTGCCGACCGGGCGGCCGGGTGCGGCCGACGGTCGTGCCGGGGTCTGCGGCCGGGCCGGGCCGGCGGGGCGGGGCGCGCCGGCGGAACCCGCCGGACGGGTCGTGGCCGCCGGACGCGGCGGAGCCGGGGCCCCTCCCGGCGCTCCCGCACCCGGCGGGCGCGGCGGGTTCGAGGGGGCGGGCGGCGCGGCCGGACTCGCCGCGGAGGACGACCGCGGCGACGTGAACGCGTCCTGCGGACTCGGCGCGGCGGAAGGCCGCGGCGGTGCGGAAGGTGCCGGCGCGCCGGGCAGTGCCTGCGGGGAAGCGGGAGCGGACAGTCCCTGCGGAGAGGAGTGACCGGGCGGGGTCGACGGTCGTGGCGGCACCGGGGCGCGGCGCGCTTCCGTGC
Source organism: Streptomyces sp. NPDC025793 (assembly GCF_055558375.1). NCBI lineage: Bacteria > Bacillati > Actinomycetota > Actinomycetes > Kitasatosporales > Streptomycetaceae > Streptomyces > Streptomyces sp. NPDC025793. Next base: position 25,611 of record NZ_JBVHMR010000015.1, read on the forward strand.
TCATGCACCCCCCGTTTCCTCGTGCCCGGGCCGTCGTCGCGTACGCGGGCCGTTCCACTCCTCGGCCGCACCCGGTGCGCACAGCTCCGTCCGGGCACGCATACCCGTACGGCTGGACCGGCATCCCGGTTCAGGTGAAGCGGCCGGGCGTGTTCCGCCGTACGTGCGCGTCACTCTACGGGTTGTCCCTGAGAGAAGGAGAACCAGTACACGCGCCGGGGGCATCTGCCCGGAACGTCCCCCTACCCTGCGGTAATCCTGTCTGGCAGGCTTCCGTCATGACTGCGCTCGCCGCTGACCGGGCCCGTTACGACCGGGCCACCGCCCATCTCGACGCCCCCCTCGCGATCGTGGACCTGGACGCCTTCGACGCCAACGCGGAGGATCTGGTCCGCCGGGCCGCCGGGAAGCCGGTCCGGGTCGCCAGCAAGTCGGTTCGCTGCCGGGCCCTGCTCGAACGGGTCCTGGCCAGGGACGGCTTCCGGGGCATCATGTCGTTCACCCTGGCCGAGTCGCTGTGGCTCGCGCGCTCCGGGTTCGACGACATCCTGCTGGCGTATCCCTCCGCCGACCGGACCGGCTTCGCCGAACTTGCCGCCGATCCCAAGCTCGCCGGTGCCGTCACCGTGATGGTGGACGACGTCGCCCAGCTCGACCTCATCGACGCCGCCCGGGACGGGGGGCGCGAAGTGGTCCGGGTCTGCCTGGAGTTGGACACCTCGCTGAAGCTGCTGGGCGGCCGGGTGCGGGTCGGCGCCCGGCGCTCTCCGCTGCACGCCCCCGGCCAACTCGCCGACATGGCCCGTTCGGTGGCCCGGCGGCCGGGGTTCCGGCTGGTGGGGATCATGGCGTACGAGGGTCACATCGCCGGGGTCGGCGACTCCCTGGCCGGACGGCCGCTGCGGTCCCGCGCCGTGCGGCTGATGCAGGCGGCGGCCCGCCGGGAACTGGCCGAGCGCCGGGCCGCGGTCGTACGCGCGGTACGGGCCGTCGTGCCCGGTCTGGAGTTCGTCAACGGCGGCGGCACGGGCAGTGTGCAGCACACCGCGGCCGAGGACGCCGTGACCGAGATTGCGGCCGGTTCGGGGCTGTACGTGCCGCGGCTCTTCGACAACTACACGTCGTTCACCGGCCGTCCGGCCGCCCTGTTCGCCCAGCCCGTCGTGCGGCGGCCGGGCGTCGGGGTCGTCACCGTGCTCGGCGGCGGCTATCCCGCCTCGGGCGCCGCGGGCCCCGACCGGCTGCCGGTGCCGTATCTGCCGGAGGGGCTGGTGTACGACCCGCAGGAGGGCCCCGGCGAGGTGCAGACCCCGCTGCTCGGCTCGCCCGCCGACGATCTGCTCATCGGCGACAAGGTGTGGTTCCGGCACGCCAAGGCGGGCGAGCTGTGCGAGCGGTTCGCGGCCCTGCGGCTGATCGAGGGGGACACGGTCACGGCGACCGTGCCCACCTACCGGGGCGAAGGGCACACCTTCCTCTGACGAGCGGTCACTACACCGGCGTGACGTACGCGCCCGCGATACCGCCGTCCACCAGGAAGTCGGTGGCGTTGACGAAGGAGGAGTCGTCGCTGGCCAGGAAGGCGACGGCGGCGGCGATCTCCTCGGCCTCGGCGAACCGGCCGAGCGGGATGTGGACGAGGCGGCGGGCCGCCCGCTCCGGGTCCTTCGCGAACAGCTCCTGCAGCAGCGGGGTGTTGACGGGGCCGGGGCAGAGGGCGTTCACCCGGATCCCCTCCCGCGCGAACTGCACGCCGAGCTCCCGGGACATGGCGAGGACGCCGCCCTTGGAGGCGGTGTACGAGATCTGCGACGTCGCCGCGCCCATCCTCGCCACGAAGGACGCGGTGTTGATGATGGAGCCCCTGCGCTGCTCGCGCATGTAGGGGATGGCGGCCTTGCAGCACAGGTAGACGGAGGTGAGGTTGACCTCCTGGACGCGCTTCCAGGCCTCCAGGCCGGTCTCCAGGATGGAGTCGTCGTCGGGCGGGGAGATGCCCGCGTTGTTGAAGGCGACGTCGACGCTGCCGTAGGTGTCGTACGCGGTCTTGAACAGCGCCTCGACCTGCTCGGGGTCGGTGACGTCGGTCTTCACGAAGAGTCCGCCCACCTCGTCGGCGACGGCCTTGCCGCGGACCTCGTCGACGTCCGCGCAGACGACGTGGGCGCCCTCGGAGGCGAGCCGGCGGGCGGTGGCGAGGCCGATGCCGCTGCCGGCTCCGGTGACGACGGCGGTACGGCCGACCAGGCGGCGGCAAACAGATTCTGCGGTCACTGTGCGGGGCCCTCCGTGCTGATGAAGACGTTCTTGGTCTCGGTGAAGGCGGTCAGGGCGTCGGGGCCGAGTTCACGGCCGAGGCCGGACTGCTTGTAGCCGCCGAACGGGGTCCAATAGCGGACGCTGGAGTGGGAGTTGACGGACAGGTTGCCCGCGCGGACGGCCTGGGACACGCGCAGGGCGCGGCCGAGGTCCCGGGTCCACAGGGAGCCGGACAGGCCGTAGGGGCTGTCGTTGGCGAGGCGGATCGCGTCGGCCTCGTCGGTGAAGGGCAGCAGGACGGCGACCGGGCCGAAGATCTCCTCGCGCGCGGCTTCGCTGTCGTGCCGTTCACCGGTGAGGACGGTGGGCGGGAACCAGAAGCCGGGGCCGTCGGGGGCGCTGCCGCGCAGGGCGGGCGCGTCGTCACGGACGTACGACCGTACGCGCTCCAGCTGCTGACGGGAGATCAGCGGGCCCATCTGGGTCTTCTCGTCGGCGGGGTCGCCCACGACCACGGCGGCCAGCGCGTCGGCGAGGAACTCCCGGGCCTCCTCCAGCACCGCCTCCTGGACGAGGATGCGGGTGCGGGCGCAGCAGTCCTGGCCGGAGTTGTCGAGGAAGGAGAACGGGTCGAGGGCGGTGGTGAGGTCGGCGTCGGCGAAGACGATGTTCGGGCTCTTGCCGCCGAGTTCGAGGGTGACCGGCTTGACGAGCCTCGCGCAGCGCTCCATGACCTCGCGGCCGGTGCGGCTGGAGCCGGTGAACACGATCTTGGCGACGTCCGGGTGGTCCACCAGGGCGCGTCCGGCGGTGTGGCCGTGGCCGGGCAGCACCTGGAAGACGTGCTCGGGCAGGCCCGCCTCCAGGGCCAGTTCGGCCAGTCGCAGGGCCGTCAGCGGAGTGGTCTCGGCGGGTTTGAGGACGACCGCGTTGCCGGCCGCGAGCGCGGGGAAGGAGCCCCAGGCGGCGATCGGCATCGGGAAGTTCCAGGGGGCGATGACGCCGATGACGCCGAGCGGCTCCTGGAAGGTGACGTTCCAGCCGCCGGGGACCGGGATCTGCTTGCCGAGGAGGCGTTCGGCGCCGCCGGCCGCGTACAGCAGCAGGTCACGGGCGTTGCCGGCCTCCCAGCGGGCGTTGCCGACCGTGTGACCGGCCTCGCGGACCTCCAGCCGGGCCAGTTCCTCGGTGTGGGCGTCGACCACGTCCGCGAAGCGGCGCAGCAGCCGGGCCCGGTCGGCGGGGGCGAGGGCGGCCCACCGGGTCTGGGCGCGTACGGCCCGTACGACGGCGGCGGCCACGTCCTGTTCGCTCGCGGCGGCGACGGTGGCGACGACCTCTTCCGTGGCGGGGTTGAGGACCTTCAACTCGTCCGCATCAGACACGAATTGCCCTTTCACAGTCTGGTTCACAGGCGTTCGAAGGAGCGGCGCAGCTCCCAGTCGGTGACCGCGGCGTCGAAGGCCGCCAGCTCGACGCGCGCCATGTTGCGGTAGTGGGCCACGACCTCGTCGCCGAAGGCGGCCTTGGCGATCGGGCTGTTCTCCCACAGCTCGGCCGCCTCGCGCAGGGTGGTCGGGACGTGCTCGAAGTCCGCGGTGTAGGCGTTGCCGGGGCAGGGCTCGGGCAGTTCCAGCTTCTGCTCGATGCCGTACAGGCCGGCCGCGACGAGTCCGGCGACGGCGAGGTAGGGGTTGACGTCCCCGCCGGGCAGACGGTTCTCGAAGCGCAGCGAGCGGCCGTGCCCGACCACACGCAGCGCGCAGGTGCGGTTGTCGTGGCCCCAGGCGACGGCGGTGGGGGCGAAGGAGCCCGGCTGGAACCGCTTGTAGGAGTTGATGTTCGGGGCGTACAGGAGCGAGAACTCGCGCAGGGCGGCGAGCTGTCCGGCGAGGAAGTGCCGCATGACGTCGGACATGCCGTCGCCGTCGGCCATGGCGCTGTTCCCGTCCGCGTCGGCGAGCGAGAGGTGGATGTGGCAGGAGTTGCCCTCGCGCTCGTTGTACTTGGCCATGAAGGTGAGCGAGACGCCCTCCTGGGCGGCGATCTCCTTGGCGCCCGTCTTGTAGAGGGCGTGCTGGTCGCAGGTGACGAGGGCCTCGTCGTAGCGGAAGGCGATCTCGTGCTGGCCGGGGTTGCACTCGCCCTTGGCGGACTCGACGGTGAGGCCCGCGCCCGCCATGTCGTTGCGCAGCCGGCGCAGCAGGGGTTCGACGCGGCCGGTGCCGAGGATGGAGTAGTCGACGTTGTACTGGTTGACCGGGGTGAGCCCCTGGTAGCCCGCGTCCCAGGCCGCCTCGTAGCTGTCCTTGAAGACGATGAACTCCAGCTCGGTGCCGACCTGTGCGGTGTAGCCGAGGTCGGCGAGCCGGTCCAGCTGGCGGCGCAGGATCTGGCGGGGCGCGGCGACGACCGGGGAGGCGTCGTTCCAGGCGAGGTCGGCGACGAGCAGGGCGGTGCCGGGGTGCCAGGGGATGCGGCGCAGGGTGGTGAGGTCGGGGCGCATGGCGAAGTCGCCGTAGCCGCGCTCCCAGGAGGACATCGCGTAGCCGTCGACGGTGTTCATCTCGGTGTCGACGGCGAGGAGGTAGTTGCAGCCCTCGGTGCCGTGGTGCAGGACCTCGTCGAGGAAGAAGCGGGCGGCGAACCGCTTGCCCTGGAGCCGCCCTTGCATGTCGGGGAAGGCCAGGACGACAGTGTCGATCTCACCGCTCGCGACGAGGGCGTGCAGTTCCTCGACACTGAGCGGGGGTGTGCGGTCTGCCACGGGAGAGCCTCCTTCGGCGCCTTCGCGTTCGAGAGCGGCGCCTTCGCGCTTTTTCGGCCGGGCCAAGAGCCATAAGGTATTGCTCGAAACCATTGCTTGGGAAGGGGGTACGGCCGGATGTCCTGGGAGAGTGACGCGCAGGGGGTGGGCGACCGGCTCGCTCCGGTACTGCGGCCGGTGCGGGCGGGCAACGGCTTCGAGGAGGCGCTGGAGCAGATCCTCCAGGTCGTGCGGCTCGGCCTGGTGCCGGGCGGGGAGCGGCTGCCGGCCGAGCGGGAGCTGGCGGAGCGGCTCGGGATCAGCCGGGTGACGCTGCGCGAGGTGCTGAAGGTGCTCCAGGACCAGGGACTGGTGGAGGCGCGGCGCGGCCGGTACGGCGGAACGTTCGTGCTGCCCCGTGCGGACGCCGGCGGCGAGGACGAACTGCGGCGGCGGATCACCGAGGTCGACATCGAGGACGTGCTGCGCTTCCGCGAGGTGCTGGAGGTGGGCGCGGCCGGCCTGTGCGCGGCGCACGGGCTGGCACGGGAGCAGGCGGACCGGCTGCGCGAGGCGCTGGCGCGCACGCACGACGCCCCGCTCGCCGACTACCGGCGCCTGGACACGCTGCTGCACCTCACGCTGGCCGAACTGTGCGGCTCCCCCTCCCTGACGGCGCAGTACGCGGCGGTGCGGGCCACGGTCAACGACCTGCTCGACTGCATCCCGCTGCTGGTGCGCAACCTGGAGCACTCCCAGCGGCAGCACACCGCGCTGGTGGAGGCGGTGCTGGACGGGGACGCGGACGGGGCTCGGGAGATGATGCGCGAGCACTGCGCCGGGACGGCCGCGCTGCTGCGGGGCTTCCTGGCGTAGCGACAGCTGGTGTAAAGGTGTGTCAGTGAACCTTTAGCGTCCAGGGAGGGCGGTATGGCGACCGTACGACCGCTGATCGGGATCAGCACGTATCTGGAGTCCGGGGCGCGCTGGGGCGTGTGGGAGCTGGACGCGGTGCTGCTGGCGGCCGGTTATCCGCGGCTGGTGCAGCGGGCCGGCGGACTGGCCTGCATGCTGCCGCCGGACGCGCCCGCGCGCGCGGCGGAGGCGGTGGCCCGGGTGGACGGGCTGGTCGTCGCCGGCGGCCCGGACGTGGACCCCGCCCGCTACGGCGCCGAGCGCTCGCCGCGCACGGGGCCGCCCGCTCCGGAGCGGGACGCCTGGGAGCTGGCGCTGATCGACGCGGCGCTGGCGGCGGGCGTGCCGCTGCTCGGGATCTGCCGGGGCATGCAGCTGCTGAACGTCGCCCTCGGCGGCACGCTCGTCCAGCATCTCGACGGGCACACGGAGGCGGTCGGCGTCTTCGGCCGCCATCCGGTCAAGCCGGTACCCGGCACGCGCTACGCCGGCATCGTCGCGGAGGAGACCGCCGTACCTACCTACCACCACCAGGCCGTCGACCGGCTCGGCCGGGGCCTGGTCGCCTCGGCGTACGCGACGGACGGCACGGTCGAGGCACTGGAACTGCCGTCGGCCGACGGGTGGGTGCTCGGGGTGCAGTGGCACCCGGAGATGGACGAGGACCCGCGGGTGATGCGGGCCCTCGTCACAGCGGCAGCCGCCGCCTGAGCCAGGCCGCCGCCGCGTCCCCCTGGGCGCGCTGGAAGGGGCGCAGCGTGGGCAGGCCGGGCGGGGACGGGTTCAGGGAGCTGCGCAGGAAGAAGCCCGTGAGAGCGGCGAGTGCGGCGGTCACGGCGTCCGGGTCGGCGGCCCGGCCCAGCGGATGCGCGGTGAACAGCTCCTCGGGATCGGGGCCGCCCTGCGCCCGCACGCACGGCAGCATGACGAGCAGGTCGAACCAGGGCGCGGCGCGCATCGCGTGCGGCCAGTCCACGAAGGCCACTTCCCCGTCGGCCGTGAGCAGCACGTTGTCCGCGCGCAGGTCGGCATGGACCAGGGTGTCCCCCGAGGCGCCCTCGGGCCAGCGGGCCTCCAGCGCGGCGAGCTCGGGCAGGCGGTCGGCGGTCCACGCGCCGAGCCGGTCGCGCACGTCGTCGACGCCGCCGGCCTCGCCGTCCAGGAGCCGGCGCCAGCCGCTGAAGGCCTCCGCCAGGTCCTCGGCGACGGGCGGGACGTCGAGCGGGCACGGGGTGCCGGTGCGGGCGAGCACGGTCACGGCGTCGAGCACCCGGCGCAGCTCGTCCGGCCGCCAGGGCACGTGCGGCTGGCGGCCCTCCACCTCCTCGAAGACCAGCGCCACCCAGGTGCCGTCGTCGTACGTCCCGAGCAGCCGGGGTGCGGGCACGGCGGCCGGAAGCGCGGCGGCGACACGGGCCTCCCTGCGGTGCAGGCCGGGGCTGTGCGGGTTGGCCTCCGCACTCACCGCCTTGACGAAGCCCGTGCCGCCCGCGGCGGTGCGCACGCGCGCGGCGACGCCGGGCGAGAAGCCGCCGTACTGCGTCTCGGCGCGCACGACCGGTGCGCCGAGCGTCTCGCCGACGGCGCGCCGGACCGAGGCCGGGAGCTCTTCCCAGGGGGTGCGGACGCCGGTGGCGGGCGGGGCGGTGAGGGTCATGCGGGTCATGCTGCCGGGCGGGTGGGGCGGCAGGCCAAGGGTTTTGCCCGCCGCGCGGTTCCCCGCACCCCTTCGGGGCGCCGCCCCCTCACCCCCGCGTCAGCGACAGCAACTCCCGTGCGGGGCCCGTCGGTCGGTGGCCCGTCGGCCAGACCGCCCGCAGATCCCGCTGCAACGAGACTCCCTCCACCGGAATGCTGACCAGTCGCCGCATCGCCAGCTCCTCCCCCACCACCAGCTCGCTGAGGACCGAGGGGCCCGCTCCGCTGACCGCCGACGCCTTGACCGCCGTGGTGGAGGACAGCTCGATCAGGGGGCGGGCGAGGCCGCCGAGTGCCGCGTCGAGGACCTGCCGGGTGCCGGAGCCCCGCTCGCGCAGGATCAGCGGGGTCTCGGCCAGCTCCCGTGCCGTGAGCGGGCGCCGGCGGCGGGCCCAGGGGTGGCCGGGGGCCGTGACGACGATCAGCCGGTCGCGGGCGATGACCGTCGCGTCCAGGCCGCTCTGCACCGTCAGCCCCTCCACGAAGCCGAGGTCCGCCTCGCCGGACAGCAGCAGTTCCGCCACCTTCGTGGAGTTGCCCGCGAGCAACGAGACGGCCGTGTCGGGGCGTTCGGCGTGCAGGGCGAGGAGCCAGCCGGGCAGCAGGTACTCGGCGATGGTCATGCTCGCCGCGACCCTGAGGCGTGAGTCCCGTCGGTCCCGCAGCGCCCGCGCGCCCGCGTCGAAGGCGGCCGCCGCCTCCACCACCCGGCGGGCCCAGTCCGTCACGAGGGCCCCGGCGTCGGTGAGCCGGGAGCCGCGCGGCGAGCGGTCGACCAGGGCCACCCCCAGCTGCCGTTCCATGGAGCGGATCCGGCTGCTGGCGGCGGGCTGGGTGATGCCGACCTCGCGTGCCGCCGCGCCGAGACTGCCCAGCCGGGCCACCGCCAGCAGCAGTTCCAGCGCGGCCAGGTCCGGCACCCGGTGCGCCAGGGACGCCGTGCGCTCGTGCCGCCCCTCCGCCTCAGCCATAAGACACCTCGCTCATAAGACCAGCTTATGCCCTCATAGCAAGGAACTCCCTGGTCAGGGGCGGATCCCAGCGGGACGGTGGGGTCATGGTCACCGCAGCCCATCCCTCGTCCGCCCCCTCCCCCCTGCCCGCCGCCCGTCTGAGGCACCTCGGCCCGAACTGGTACGCCGCCGTCATGGGCACCGCCATCGTCGGCTCGGCCGGCGTCGCGCTGCCCGGCCACGGGGCGGTGCGCAGCGGTGTGCTCGCGGGAGTCTGGGCGCTGTCCCTGCTCGCGCTGACGGCCCTGCTGGCGGCCCGCGCCCTGCACTGGACCCGCCACCGCGACCAGGCCCGGGCGCATCTGCTCGACCCCGGCATGGCGCCCTTCTACGGCTGTCTGGCCATGGGGCTGCTGGCGGTCGGCGGCGGTGCCATGACCGCCGGACAGCCGCTGATCGGCACGCGGACGGCCGTGGCGCTGGACACCGCGCTGTTCACGGCCGGTACGGCGGTCGGGCTCGTGGCGGCCGTGGCCGTGCCGTACCTGATGGCCGTACGCCATCGCGTCGAGCCCGCGCAGGCGACCCCGGTGTGGCTGCTGCCGCTGGTCGCGCCGATGGTGTCGGCCGCGCTCGGTCCGCTGCTCGTGCCCCACCTGCCGCCGGGGCAGCCCCGGGAGACCCTGCTCCTGGCCTGCTTCGCGATGTTCGGGCTGAGCCTGTTCGCGACGCTGGTGATGCTGCCGCTCGTCTTCGCCCGGGTGATCGGCCCGGACCCGCTGCCGCTCGCGCTGACCCCGACCCTGTTCCTGGTCCTGGGCCCGCTCGGGCAGTCCACGACCGCGGTCGGCAAGATCGCGGACGCGGCTCCCGGCGTCGTACCGGCCCCCTACGACCGCGGTCTCGACGTCCTCTCCGTGCTCTACGGGGTGCCTGTGATGGGCTTCGCGCTGCTGTGGCTGGCGCTCTCGGTCGCGCATGTGGCGCGGGCCCGGCGCCGGGGCATGGGGTTCGCGATGACCTGGTGGGCGTTCACCTTCCCGGTGGGCACGTGTGTCACCGGCGCCGCGGTGCTCGACCGGCACACGGGCCTCGCGTTCTACGACGCCCTCGCCGTGTGCCTGTACGCCGTGCTGGTCACCGCCTGGCTGGCCGCCGTCGCCGGGACCGTACGCGGCCTGCTCAGCGGTGAGTTGCTCGCAGCGCCTCGCCCAGCACCCGTGGCGCTTCGGCCAGCGACGGGCCGTACCACGTCAGGTGCCGTCCGCTGACCAGGGCGCAGGGCAGGCCGGGGAAGGCCTCCGGGCCGTCGTCGGCGGTGAAGCGGTAGGGCTCGTCGGGCAGCACCACCAGGTCCGGGGCCGCCGCGCGCACCTCCGCCAGGGGGACGCGGGGATAGCGGTCCGGGTGACCGGCGTGGACGTGGTCCACGCCGAGCCGGGTCAGGACGTCGCCCGCGAAGGTGTCCCGGCCGAGGACCATCCAGGGCCGGCGCCAGACCGGTACGACGGCGGTCCTGCGCCGGGCCGGCTCCGGCAGCGCGCTCCAGGCCGTCTCCGCCTCCGCCAGCCAGCGCGGGCGCGTGGGCGCACCGCACGCGGCGAGCACCCGGGCCAGCTCCGCGAAGGCCTGCGGCACCGCGCGCACCTCGGTGACCAGCACGTCCAGGCCGGCCGCGCGCAGGGCGTCGAGGTCGGGGGCGCGGTTCTCCTCCTCGTTGGCGATCACCAGGTCGGGGGCGAGGGCGATGATCCGGTCGAGGCGGGGGTTCTTCGTACCGCCGATCCGGGTGACGTCCAGGCCGGCCGGCCGGACGCACCAGTCGGTGGCGCCGACGAGGACGCCGGGCAGGGTCGCGGCGACCGCTTCGGTGAGGGACGGGACGAGGGAGACGACCCTCGTCAACGGGGCCGGTCCTGCATGGCCTCGATGTGTTCCGCCACCGCCACCACGATCACCCGGGTGTCCGGCACCGTGGCCCGCCAGCGGTGCCGTACCCCACCGGTCAGGTAGAGGGTGTCGCCGCGGCCGAGGCGGTACGCGCGGCCCTCGGCCTCGATCTCCACCGCGCCGTCGGCGACGTACATCAGCTCGTCGTTGCGGTGCTGGAACTCGCGGCCCGCCTCGTGGTCGCCGGTGATCTCGGAGGCGTGCAGCTGGTGGTGGCCGCGGACCAGGGCGCGGGTGCGGGGCTCGAAGTCGCCCTCGGTGGCCGGCTCGGCGCGCACGACGTCCACGCTGGCGGCGGGGTCGGCGGCGGCGAGGAGTTCGACGGCGGTGGTGCGCAGGGCGTCGGCCAGCTTCTCCAGGGAGGTGCGGCTCGGGCGGGCCCGGTCGTTCTCGACCTGGCTGAGGAAGGGCACGGACAGGCCGCTGCGCTCGGCCACGGCGGCGAGGGTCAGTTCCAGCGAGCGGCGGCGTCGCCGGACGGCCGCGCCCACCCGCACGGGCTGTTGCTCTTTGTGGTCGCCCATCGCTCCGGCTCCCTCCCTCGCTCGTCGTGCCGCGGACTCTTCTGATGACTTCTCTGCACCCTACGCATGTTCGGCAAACCGTTTCACGCGCCTGCCACATCCCTGTCCGGTCCGCACACCCCCGCCCTTACGGTTCACGCCAGTTTGTCGGGTTCTCCCGGCCGGTCGCGGAGGTGCCCCGGCCCATGGTGAATATGCCGACGAGCTGGGTCGGGGGCGCCGGCCCGGGCCCAGGGACGTCACCTTCCGTGATTGGCCGGATCCTTCTCGTACGCGCGTGCCCCCGCGCATGCGCGAGGGGCGGGCCCCGCCGGACGCTCGACGGCGTACGGCGGGCCCCGCCCCTCACGTGGGCGGTCCGGACCGGTCAGGTCACCCGGCCGCCCGGCTCCCGGCCCCCTGCTCGGCGACCGGGGCCCACCTGTCGACCAGGCCGGGGTGGGCGCGCAGCCAGGAGCGCACGGCGTCCTGCTCCTTGCCCTTGCCCGCCTGCTGGACCTGCGACTCCAGGCTCGTGAGCTGCTTCTCGGTCATCGAGAAGTTCTTCAGCCACTTCCCGACCTCGGGGTTGTCCCGGGTGAAGCCCTTGCGGGTCAGGGTGTGCACGCCGTCGCCCTTGCCCCAGGCGCCCTGCGGGTCCTTCAGCTTCTTCAGGTCGTAGTCGCTGTAGGCCCAGTGCGGGGACCACAGGGTGACGACGACCGGCTGCTTCCGGGCGTAGGCGCGCTTCAGCTCGGCGAGCATGGCCGGGGTGGAGCCGTCGATCACCTGGTAGGTGCCGTCGAGGCCGTACGCCTTCAGGACCTTGCTCTTGAGCAGGCTCATCTCGCCCGCGCTGGGCTCGATGCCGACGATCTTCCCGCCGAACTCGGCGGCGTGGGCCTTGAGGTCCGCCAGCGAGTTCACGTCCTTCACGTACGAGGGGACGGTCAGCTCCAGGGAGGTGGGGCCGAACCAGGAGCCGAGGTCGTCGAGCTGCTTGCCGTACTTCTTCCAGTACTCGGCGTGCGTCGTGGGCAGCCAGGAGTCGGTCTCGAAGTCGAGCTGGCCGGTGGCGAGGCCGGTGTAGAGGGGGCCGGCGGCGTACTGGGTGGTGGTGACCTTGAAGCCGCGTTCCTCCAGGATCTCCTTCCAGAGGAAGGTGGAGGCGACGCCCTCGTCCCAGGGGATGTAGCCGATCGTGATCTGCCTGCCCTTGCCGACGTTCGTGGCGGAGGCCTCCGCGGAGGAGCCGGAGGAGGGGCCGAAGATGCCGAGGCCGCCCGCGACGAGGGCGAGGACGACCACACCGGCGACGGCGACGACCGGGCGCGGGCGGTACGACCACGCGCGCGTGGGGGCCTTGGCGAGGGCCCTGCGGCCCTGCGGGGAGAGCTGGGTGCCGAGGGCGCCGGTGATCCGGTCGAGATAGATGGCGAGGACGACGATGCCGACGCCCGCCTCGAAGCCGTAGCCGATGTCGAGCTGGCCGATGGCCTCGTTGACGGCGCCGCCGAGGCCGCCGGTGCCGACCATGCCGGCGATGACGACCATGGACAGGCCCAGCATGATCACCTGGTTGACGCCGGCCATGACGGTCGGCAGGGCGAGCGGCAGCTGGACGCGGAACAGGATGTCGCGCGGTGTGGTGCCGAACGCCTCGGCGGCCTCGACCAGGTCGGCGTCGACCTGGCGGATGCCCAGCTCGGTCATGCGGACGCCGGGCGCGAGCGCGAAGATCAGGGTGGCGACGACACCGGCGGCGGTGCCGAGGCCGAAGAAGAGCATGGCCGGGATCAGCAGGACCATCGACGGCATCGTCTGGAGCAGGTCCAGGACGGGCCGCAGGGCCGCACTGACCGCCTTGGAGCGGGCGGCCCAGATGCCCAGCGGGACGGAGATCACGAGCGCGAGCACGGTCGCCACGAGCACGAGGGCGAGCGTCGACATGGCCTGGTCCCACAGCTGGAGCGAGTCGACCAGCGCGAATCCGGCGAAGGCGAGGACGCCGGCGACGAGGCCGCGCAGCCACCAGGCGAGGACGGCGAGGATGCCGGCCATGAGCAGCGGCTGGGGCGCGCCGAGGACGGCGTCGATGCCGCTGTACATGCCCTCCATGACGGCCTTGACGGCGTCGAAGAGCCAGGAGAGGTGGTCGACCAGCCAGTTGACGCCGGAGTCGACCCAGTCGCCGAGGTGGATCCTAGGCACGGCTGATCACCTTCTTCCCGTCCTTGTCGCCTTCGTCGCCGCCTTCGTTCTCGCAGGGTGTCGGCTCGGCGTCCTCGTCGCCGAGGAAGCCGACGAGGCGCCGGCGGGGCACGACGCCGACGAGGGTGCGGCGGTCCGTGCCGAGGACGGCGACCGCGTGGGGCACGCGCGCGCTGAGGGCGCACAGCTCGGTGAAGGGCGTGTCGGTCGTCGCGGTCTCGCAGGCGCAGTCGGCCTCGTCGCCGCGCAGGTCGGTGTCCATGACTGCGGCGGCGGTCAGCACGCGGGAGCGGTCGACGTCCTGGATGAAGGAGGCGACGTAGTCGTTCGCGGGGCGCAGCAGGATGTCCTCGGCGGTGCCGGTCTGCACGATCCGGCCGTCGCGCATCACGGCGATGCGGTCGCCGAGGCGCATCGCCTCGTTGAGGTCGTGCGTGATGAAGACGATGGTCTTCTTCAGGGTCTTCTGCAGTTCGAGGAGCTGGTCCTGCATGTCGCGGCGGATCAGCGGGTCCAGGGCGCTGAAGGACTCGTCCATGAGCAGCAGGTCGGCGTCGGTGGCGAGGGCGCGGGCGAGGCCCACGCGCTGTTGCATGCCGCCCGACAGCTCGTCGGGCCAGGACTTCTCCCAGCCGGCCAGGCCGCACAGGGCGAGCGCCTCGTCGGCGCGGCGCTCGCGCTCGGCGCGGGGCACGCCCTGCACTTCCAGGCCGTAGGCGGCGTTGTCGCGGACGCTGCGGTGCGGGAAGAGCGCGAAGTGCTGGAAGACCATGCTGATCTTCCTGGAGCGGACCTCGCGCAGGGCGCGGTCGGTGAGCGCGGTCAGGTCCTGGCCGTCGTAGCGCACGGTGCCCGCGGTCGGCTCCAGCAGCCCGTTGAGCATGCGCAGCAGGGTGGACTTGCCGGAGCCCGACAGACCCATGACGACGAAGATCTCGCCCTCGCCGACGCTGAACGACGCGTCGATCACGGCGGCCGTGGTGCCGTCGCCGCGCAGTTCCTCACGGTCGGCGCCCTGCCGCAGGCGCCCCACCGCCTCGTCCGGTCGTCTGCCGAACACCTTGAACAGATGCTCCGCCTCAAGCCTGGCTGACACGCGTACCTCTCGGATCGGGGACAGAACAGAAGCCGCGCCTCCCCGGTAAGGAGATGGTCAAACTTTTAAGTGGGCCACCTCACATGATCGCGATCTCCGGTGGTGTGCGGCTCGGGGTGACTGTCAGTGGTGTGCGGCATGATGCGAAGCGTGACCGGACGACTCATGCTCCTCGACACCGCATCGCTCTACTTCCGCGCCTACTTCGGCGTCCCGGACTCCGTGAAGGCCCCCGACGGCACGCCGGTGAACGCCGTGCGCGGACTGCTCGACTTCATCGACCGGCTGGTCAAGGACCACCGGCCGGATCAGCTCGTGGCCTGCATGGACGCCGACTGGCGCCCGCAGTGGCGGGTGGACCTGATCCCGACGTACAAGGCGCACCGGGTCGCCGAGGAGCACGAGGCGGGCCCGGACACCGAGGAGGTGCCGGACACCCTGGCCCCGCAGGTGCCGGTCATCGAGCACGTCCTGGACGCGATCGGGATCGCCCGGGTCGGCGTCGCGGAGTACGAGGCGGACGACGTCATCGGCACGTTCACGGCGCGCGCAGCGGGCCCGGTGGACATCGTCACCGGCGACCGCGATCTGTACCAGCTGGTGGACGACGCCCGCGGGATCCGGGTGCTGTACCCGCTGAAGGGGGTCGGCACGCTCCAGCTGACCGACGAGGCCGTGCTGCGCGAGAAGTACGGCGTCGACGGGCGGGGGTACGCGGATCTGGCCCTGCTGCGCGGCGACCCGAGCGACGGTCTGCCCGGCGTGGCCGGTATCGGCGAGAAGACGGCGGCCAAGCTGCTCGCCGAGTTCGGCGACCTGGACGCGATCATGGCGGCGCTGGACGACCCGCGGGCGAAGCTCACGCCGTCGCAGCGCAAGCGGCTCGACGAGGCCCGGCCGTACGTCGCGGTCGCGCCGAAGGTGGTGCGGGTGGCCGCCGATGTGCCGCTGCCCGACGTCGACCCGGCGCTGCCGCACGCCCCGCGCGACCCGCAGGCGCTGGAGCGGCTGGCCGAGCGGTGGGGGCTCGGCGGCTCCCTCCAGCGACTGCTGACGACGCTGGCCCGGTGACCTTGACCGAAATTTTCTGGCAAAGGGCGCTCATCGCGCTCCCGAACGAGCGGTGTGACCACAGGGCGAGGTGCTAACTTAGGTAAACCTAACCAATTCGCAGGAGGTCCGTGATGGCAGAGCGCCCGGGACGTAAGCCGCGCAAGCCCCGCACCGCCCAGGTGGTGCGCACCGAACGGCTGACCCCGCACATGCAGCGTGTGGTGCTCGGCGGCGAGGGCCTCGCCGACTTCGCGGCGGACACCTGCACCGACCACTACGTGAAGCTGCTGTTCGGCCCCGCGGGCGTGACCTACCCTGAGCCGTTCGACCTGGAGCGGATCCGCGAGGAGTTCCCCCGGGAGCAGTGGCCGGTGACCCGGACCTACACCGTGCGGGCCTTCGACCCCGAACTGCGGGAGCTGACGCTGGACTTCGTCGTCCACGGCGACGAGGGACTGGCCGGCCCCTGGGCGGCCCGCGTGCGGCCCGGCGAGACGGTGCGCTTCACGGGCCCCGGCGGCGCCTACGCCCCCGACCCGGAGGCCGACTGGCATCTGCTCGCCGGTGACGAGAGCGCGCTGCCCGCGATCGCCCGGGCCCTGGAGTCGCTGCCCGCCGGTTCCCGCGCGCATGTCTTCGTGGAGGTCTCCGGCCCCGAGGAGGAGCAGAAGATCGACTCCGACGCGGCGGTCGTCTGGGTGCACCGCGGGGGCCGCCCGGTCGGTGAGGCCCTGGTCGCGGCCGTACGGGGCCTGGACTTCCCGGAGGGCCGGCTGCACGCGTTCGTGCACGGCGAGGCGGGCTTCGTGAAGGAGTTGCGCCGGCTGCTGCGGGTCGAGAAGCAGATCCCGCGCGAGGACCTGTCGATCTCCGGCTACTGGCGCCTCGGCCACAACGAGGACGGCTGGCAGGCCTCCAAGCGCGACTGGAACGCCCGCATCGAGGCCGAGCAGGAGGGCGGCGCGGCGGCGGCCGCGTAGTGCCCCGCGCGCTCAGGGTGCCGTCCCGTTGAGCCTGCCGAACGGGATGTGCACGCTGGGCGTGGTCCGTGACGTGCTCTCCAGGTGGGTCACCTGGTCGTCGAAGAAGATGTGCGGCCGGAGCACCTTCAGGACCGCGCCCTTCTCGATCCCGCCGAGGAAGAAGGCGTCGTTGACCCGCACGCCCCACTGCTTCAGGCTCCGTACGGCCCGCTCGTGCGCCGGTGCGGCGCGCGCGGTCACGAGCGAGACGTGCACCCGGCTCGGGGAGTCCGGGTCGGTCCGGCGCCGTTCCTCCTCCCGCCGCTGTATCCGGTTCACGCCGGCCAGGAAGTCGCGCAGCGGGCCCGGGTCGTGCGGGGTCGCCGCGTTGCGGGTCTCGTGCTCGCGGAACTCCTCCAGTCCGCCGGACTGGTAGATCTGTTCGGCGGCGTCGCCGGCGAGCACCCCGTCGAAGTCGAACGCGATCCGCAGCTCCCCGTCCGCGGGGTCGTCCGCGTACGACGATCCGAGCACATGCCCGGCCGGCAGTCCGGCGGCGACCGCCTCGCGCACGTCGGCGCCGTTCGCCGACAGGAACAGGGACATGTTCAGCGCGGTGACGAACGCGTACGGGGCTCTTCCCTGCATGAACACGGCCCGGGTGATGGGCAGTTCACGGGCCTGGATCGAGCGCATGACGCGCAGCCCGGTGTCGGGGTCGTTGCGGGAGAGGATGATGACCTCGACGAGCGGATCGCCCGGCTCGCCGAGGTCGTTGAGCGACAGCAGCCTGCGGATGAACGCGAACGCGACGCCGGGCCGGAGCGTGTCGTCCACGTGCGCTTCCTGGTAGGCCCGGTAGGCCTCCTCGCCCTGCTCGCGGAAGACGGCGTCCGACTCCCGTAGATCGAACAGGGCGCTGGAGGCGACACCGACGACGAGTCGGTCCGCGAGATCGTAGGGCGCCATGCCCTTCATCTTCACACCGGCCGGCTCCCGGAAACCGTCACACCGACCGCTGGTAGGTGCGGACGGTACGGATCGACAGCCACACCGCCGCGACCGCGAGGGCGAGCAGCGCGCCGCCCCGGCCGAGCACGGCGCCCCAGTGAGGGTGCTCGGACATCGCCGAACGGCCCGCCACCATGGCCCAGTTGACGGGGTTGAAGTCGGCGATGTGCCGCATCCAGCCGGGCATCTGGGCCGGTGCCATGAAGGCGCTGGAGAGGAAGGTCAGCGGCAGCAGCAGGAAGGTGTTGATGCCGATGATGGACTCCCGTTCGCGCACGATCATGCCGAGCGCGTTGGACAGCGCCCCGAAGACCGTGCCGAGCAGGACGGAGGCGAGCACGAGGATCGCGATGCCGCCGACGCCGCCGGGGTAGTCCGCGCCGCCGAGCAGGCCGAGCAGCACGATGACCACCGACTGGAACGCGGTGACCAGGCCGTTGTTGACGACGTTGCCGTTCATCAGCGCGGCCCGGCTGACCGGGGTGGTCAGAAAGCGGTCGAGGGTGCCGCGCTGGATCTCCTCCAGCGTGCCCATCCCGGCCCACATGTTGGCGCCGAGGGCGCTCATCACGACCACGCCCGGCACCAGGTAGTCCAGGTAGGAGCCGGTGCCGAAGCCGCCCAGCCGGACGACCTTCTTGAAGAGGTTGCCGAACAGGAACAGCCAGATCACCGGCTGGATCAGCGTGATGACCGCGTAGGCGGGCTGCCGGGCGAACACCCGCAGCTGACGCTGGGTCATGTACCAGGTCTGGGTGACGGCGGTGCTCATCGCACACCTCCCGCGAGGCCCACGAGCGGCGCGTCGGCCCCGGTCCCGGCCCCGGCGTACTGGCGGCCGGCGTGCCGGAGGTAGACGTCGTCCAGCGACGGCCGGGCGACGGTGGCCGAGGCGACGCCCACCCCGGCGCGGTCCAGCGCGGCGAGCAGGGCGGGCACCGAGGCCGCCCCGTCGTCGGCGCGCACGCTGATCCGGTGCCCCTCGCACAGCACCTCGTGCACGCCGGGTACGGCCGTCAGGGCGGCCGTGAGCAGGGTGCGGCCACCCTCGCCGAGCGGCTCGCGCAGCTCCACGTGGACGGCGTCCCCGCGCAGTTCGCCCTTCAGGGCGTCCGGGGTGCCCTCGACCACGACCCTCCCCCGGTCCACGATCGCGACACGCTCGGCGAGCCGGTCGGCCTCCTCCAGATAGTGGGTGGTGAGCAGGATCGTCAGTCCCTCCTCGCCGGCCAGCCGGCCGACCTCCTCCCACATCGCGGCGCGCGCCTCGGGGTCCAGCCCCGTGGTCGGCTCGTCGAGGAAGAGCACCTCGGGCCGGTGCACCAGCCCGAGGGCCACGTCCAGGCGGCGGCGCATGCCACCGGAGTAGCCCTTGACCGGGCGGCGCGCCGCGTCGGCGAGGGTGAACCGCTCCAGCAGCTCGTCCACCCGGCGCTCCAGCGCGCTGCCGCGCAATCCGTAGAGCCTGCCCTGGAGTCGGAGGTTCTCCCGGCCCGTCGCGACCGGGTCGGCGCCGGAGTGCTGGGCGACCACGCCGATCGCGCGGCGCACCCGGTCGGGGTGGCGCAGCACGTCGTGCCCGGCGACCGTGGCGGTGCCGGAGTCGGGGCGGGCCAGGGTGGTGAGGATCTTGACGGTGGTGGACTTGCCGGCGCCGTTGGGGCCGAGCAGTCCGAAGACGGTGCCGGGTGCCACGGTGATGTCCATGCCGCCGAGCGCGGTGACATCAGCGGGATAGGTCTTGATCAGCTGACGCGCCTCGACCGCGGGCGCACGGGTGTTCATGACGACTGCTCTCCTGACTGAGCGGATGTGGAAGATCCGCGTGCGAGAGCGCCGGGCTATCCTGGGTGTGCCGCACCTCGATCGCCCGGAGCCGCCGCACGGCGGGTCCGTCTCGGGGTTCGAGACCCCGGCGGAGCTGCTGCAACAGCCCGTCGGGGTCGTTCTTCTCAGCTGAGTTCTCAGGTGAGTTCCGCGGGCGGCTCCCCGGTTTCATGGAAGTGCCGCCATGCTTCGACGCCGGGCAGTGAGCCGTTCCTGATCTCCTCCAGGAAGCCGCGGACCCACTCCGCCTGCGCGAGGGTCATGTGCAACTGGTACTCGCTCTCCACGAGGAAGAGCCTCGGCAGCGTCTCGTACAGCTTCTCCAGCCCTCCCCGCGCCGCCGCGGCCTGGTACTCCAGGGCCGCCAGCCGCTCCTCCAGCAGCCGCACCACCTCGTCGGGGTGCAGCGCGCCCACGAGGGACAGGGCGCTCGCGAAGATCGGGTACTCCTTCGCCGGGACGGCCATGAGGTCCGACAACCACTCGGTCATCTCCGCACGGCCGGCCTCGGTGAGCCCGTACACCGTGCGCTCGGGGCGGTTGCCCTGCCGCTCCACGTCGGTCACCTCGACGAAACCGTGCTTTTCGAGGTTCTGCACGACCGTGTAGAGCGAGCCGTAGTTGATCTTCGTGCTGGTGTCCTTTCCCTGGCGGCGCAGGGTCTGGGCGATCTCGTACGGATGCATCGGCTTCTGCCAGAGGGTCACCAGGACGGCGAGCGCCAGCGGATTGCCGAGCTTGCGACGCTTCCCGGCCATGACACCCCCTCGGAGCCCTCGATATCGAATATCCGCAGACGAACATATCGCGTATGCATCGCGATGGTCAATGCATGCGATGTATCGCGTTCGACTTCAGGGATGCGGAAGGGTGCCCGCGCCTGTGCCCGCCAGGGGCCGCTCACCTCGTACCCTTGACCCCGATGAGACGCCGTACCCCGCCCCCGCCCGCCCCGCTCCCCCAGCGCGACGGGGTGGATCCCGTACGGGTCCGGCTGCCGCACGACGGAGCGTGGGCCACCGTGCGGGAGCATCTGGTGGCGCGGCTGACGGGGGCCGGGCCCGGGACGGTCGAGGGCATGTTCGCCGCGGGGCTGATCGTCGGCGCCGACGGGCGCGCGGTGGCGCCGGACGCGCCCTACCGGCCCGGTATGTTCGTGTGGTTCCACCGCGAACTGCCCGCGGAGGTGCCGGTGCCGTTCCCGGTGGAGGTGGTGTACCGGGACGCGCACATCGTCGTCGCCGACAAGCCGCACTTCCTCGCCACGACACCGCGCGGCTCGCACATCGCCGAGACCGCGCTGGCCCGACTGCGCCGCCAGCTGGACCTCCCGACGCTGGGCGCCGCACACCGCCTGGACCGGCTGACGGCGGGGCTGGTGCTGTTCACCGTACGGCCCGAGGAGCGCGGCGCGTACCAGAACCTGTTCCGGGACCGGCGGGTGCGCAAGGAGTACGAGGCCGTCGCGCCGTACGACCCCGGACTGGCCCTCCCCCGCACCGTGCGCAGCCGGATCGTGAAGGAGCCCGGGGTGCAGGCCGCCCGCGAGGTCGAGGGCGAGCCGAACGCCGAGACGTATGTGGAACTGGTCGCGCACCGAGGCGGATTGGCCCGCTACCGGCTGCTGCCGGCCACCGGCCAGACCCACCAGCTGCGCGTCCACCTGAACGCCCTCGGCATACCCATCCTCGGCGACCCGCTCTACCCCGAGGTGACCGCCCCGGTCCCGCCCGACGACTTCGGCCGCCCCCTGCAACTGCTCGCACGGCGGCTGGAGTTCAGGGACCCGGTGACGGGCGTGGAGCACGCGTTCGCGAGCGGACGCGTGCTCGACACGCTGGTGCAGAGCGCCCCGTAGAACCGCTACTCCCCCCGCCACCACCTCAGCAGCCGCCGCAGGATCCCCCGCTGCCGCACCGGCTCGGGCGCCGCAGGCGCAGCCACGGGCTCGGGGGCGACGGGGCGCGGGGCGGGCGGCGGGCGGCGGGCGGCGGGCGGCGGGCGGCGGGCGGCGGTGGCACGGTCGCCGGCGCCGTGCGCAACGCAACGAACCGGCAGACCCGGGAGGACCGACCCCGACGTCCCCCTACGCGCCCCTACTCCCCCCGCCACCACCTCAGCAGCCGCCGCCAGACCCCCCGCTTCCGCACCGGCTCGGGCGCCGCAGGCGCAGGCACGGGCTCGGGGGCGACGGGGCGCGGGGCGGGCGGCGGTGGCGCGGTCGCCGGCGCCGGGTCCGTGTGCAGCGTACCGACCTGCCAGCCGGAGCGCGGTGCCGAGACCGCCATCGGCCGCGGCGGCAGCCCGACGTCCTGCTGCGGCTTCGGCTCGAAGCGGACGGGCAGGGCGACCAGATGCCGGGAGGCGATGGAGGACCGCCAGCTCAGCTCGTCCTCCGGGCAGTCCAGCTGCACGTCGGGCAGCCGCATCAGCAGCGCGTCCACGCCGACGTCGGCGATGGCACGGCCGATGTCCTGGCCGGGGCACTCGTGCGGGCCGCCGCCGAAGGCGAGATGCGAGCGGTTGCCCTGCATGCTCGCGGACAGGTCGGGGCGGATCCGCGGGTCGAGGTTGCCCGGCGCGGGCGCGAAGAGCAGCCCGTCGCCCTTGCGGATGCGCTGTCCGCCCAGCTCGGTGTCCTGCTTGGCGTAGTACGCGAGGACGGTGCTGAACGGCGGCTCGTCCCACAGGGACTGCTCGATCGCCTCCGGCACGGTCATCTGGCCGCCGCTGAGCTGGGCGCGGAAGCCCGGCTCGGTCAGGACCATGCGCAGCGCGTTGGCGAGGAGGTTCGCGGTGGCCTCGTAGGCCGCGAAGAGGACGAGCCGCAGGTGTTCGCGGACCTCGTCGTCGGTGAGTCCGGCGGGGTGGGTGACGAGGTGGCTGGTGAAGTCGTCCTCGGGCCGGGCCCGGCGCCGGGCGGTGAGCCGGCTCAGCGCCTCCATGACGTAGGTGTGGCTCTGGATGGCGGTCTCGGTGCCCTTCAGGGCGTCCCGGGCGGCCTGCACCATCCGGTCGTTGTACTCCTCGGACATGCCGAGGATCTCGCACATGACGGCCATCGGCAGATGCTCGGCGAACTGGGAGACCAGGTCGGCCCGGCCGCGTTCGCAGAACCTGTTGACCAGTTCCTGGGTGTAGCGGCCGATGTGCCGGCGCAGGCTGCGGTGCTCGATGGTCTCCATGGCCGCGGTGACCGCCGCCCGCAGCCGCTGGTGCTCGTCGCCCTCGGCGTGGGAGCAGATCGGCTGCCAGGCGATGTGCGGCATGAGCGGATGGTCGGGCTTGACGGTGCCCTCGGCCAGCGGGGTCCAGATCCGGCTGTCGCGGGTGAACACGGAGGAACTGCGGACCAGGTGGAGGTTCTCGGCGTGGCCGAGGACCACCCACATCGGCACGTCGTCGTGCAGCAGCGCGGGTGCCACGGAGCCGTGCTCCTCGCGCAGGCGTTCGTAGAGGTCGCCCAGTTCCTCCGCGTCGGGGCCGTAGAGGCGGTGCAGCGCACCGGGGCCGCGGCCGTGCGCGGGGCAGCCGGGAGGGGGGCTGGAGAAGGGATCGGTGCCGGTCAGGGACGTGGGTTCAGACGTCACGGTGTCGCTCCGGAACGGAAAAAGGGGTGTGAGGGCCGACAAAGGTGTGGTGGGGGCGGTGGCCCGCGGGTCAGGCGGGGGCGCGGGACAGGGCGATGGAGTGCAGGAAGCGCATCAGGGTCAGCAGCACGTCCTTGCTGGAGGCCCGGCGCCGTACGTCGCACTCGATGATCGGGATCTCCGGCGCCAGGTCGAGTGCGGTGCGCAGTTCCTCGACCGCGTAACGCGGCGCGTCCGGGAAGGAGTTGATGGCGATGACGAAGGGCACGCCGCGCTCTTCCAGCCGGTCCATGACGTCGAAGCTGACCTCCAGGCGCCGGGTGTCGACCAGGACGACGGCGCCGAGCGCACCCTCGAACAGGCCGTTCCACAGGAACCAGAAGCGCTCCTGGCCGGGGGTGCCGAACAGGTAGAGCACCAGTTGGTCGGTGATGCCGATGCGGCCGAAGTCCATGGCCACGGTGGTGGCCGTCTTCGAGTCGGAGCCGTAGTTGTCGTCCACGCCGATGCCGGCCTGGGTCATGGTCTCCTCGGTGGTCAGCGGTCTGATCTCGCTGACGGAACCGACCATGGTGGTCTTGCCGACGCCGAAGCCGCCCACGATCACGATCTTCACCGCCGCCTGGGTGGTGTGCGGCAGATGATCCTCGGTGCGTGGGCCGGGGATGGTGTCAGAGCCGTTGAAGTCCATGCATCACCGCTTCGAGGAGTGAACGGTCGGGGAGCGCCTGGCGGACGATCGGGGCGCGCGCCTGCACCAGTTCGGCCGTGATCAGCTCGGTGATCAGTACGGTCATCGCGCTGAACGGCAGGTTCAGATAGGCCGACAGCTCGGCCACGGACAGGGGGGCGACGCACAGCCGCAACACCGCCGTGTGCTCCGGCGAGGCGCCCGGCTGCGGTGCGGAGCGCGCCACGATCAACGTCACGAGGTCGAGTTCGGCGCGTGCGCCGTCCTCGGCTTCGGCGAAGGCGTACAGCCGTTCGGGGTTCCTGGGCTCGGCCTGGCCGTCCGGCGCACCGGGGGCGGGCGGCGTCGGTTGCGGGGGTGGCGGCGGTTGCGGCCGGCGCCGTTTGCGTCGTGGAGGAGTCATACGGTCTGCCCGTTCCGCCGGGGCGGACTGGTGAGGTGGGCGCCGATCCGGACGACGAGGTCACGCATCATGCCGCTCATCCGGCCGGGTTCGCAGGTCACGTCGGCGAGTACGGCGAGGTAGGCGTTGTCGCCGGCGTTCATGAGGTAGAAGTAGCCGCCCTCGATCTCGAAGACGACGACCTTCATGTCACCGGCGCCGGGCAGCTCCTGGATGATGGCGCCCGCCAGGCTCTGCACGCCCGCGCAGGCGGCGGCCACCCGGTCGGCGGCGTCGGGGTCGCCGCCGTAGCGGGCGATGCGCAGTCCGTCTGCGGAGAGGACCACGATCATCTCGATGCCCGGCACGCCGTCGTTGAGCTGCTTGAGCATCCAGTCGATGTTGCCTCGCTGCTGGATCACTTGAGGTCCCCCTCGTCATAGGCCTCGGTGGCGCCCTCGGCGGGCTCGTCCGCGTAGTCGTTGAGCAGGTGCACGTACTTTTCCGGGTGCCTCGTGAAGTCGGTGAGTTCGGGGCCGGTGGCGTCCTCGGGCATGCCCTGGCGCAGGCCGTTCCAGAAGTCCTCGATCCCCTGGCCGATCGGCCGCTCCCGGAGCTTCTTGATCTCGGGGTCCAGCTCGGGCTCGGGCTCCGGTTCACGCTTGGCCTGCGACCAGATGGTCGGCCTGCCCTCACGCTCGGCGCGCTCGATCTCGGCCTGTTCGGCGTACCGCTGGCTCAGCGGGGTCTTCACCTTGCTGCGGCGCTGCGGCAGACCGCCGGCCGTCCACTCGGTGACGATGGGGACGTCGTCCTCCATGGAGATCCCGGCGGGGATCTTGGGGCTGGTCGGGCGGCGCTTCTTGGGCCGGCGCTTCGGGCCCTCCACCGCGCCGAGTTCGGGCTTGGGGATACCGGTGGCGCCGATGCCGTGGGCGGCGCCCACGCCGGGCTCGGTGGTCGTCATGACACGCGGGACGATGAGGATCGCCCGGACGCCGCCGTAGGCGGAGGCGCGCAGCGAGACCTCCATGTCGAACATCTTGCACAGCCGGCCCACGACGGCGAGGCCGAGGCGCGGGTTCTCGCCGAGGTTGTGCGCGTCGTCGCCGTTCTTGGCGTCCTCGATCATCCGCTCGATACGGACGCGGCCTTCCTCGCTGAGGCTGACGCCGGCGTCCTCGATCTCGATGACGATGCCGGTCTGCACCTCGGTGGCGGTGACGTGCACCTTCGTCGAGGGCGGCGAATAGCGGGTGGCGTTGTCGAGGAGCTCCGCGGCGGCGTGGATGACCGGCTCGACGGCGGTGCCCTTGATGTTGATGTTGACGATGGAGTTCAGCTGGATGCGGCGGTACTCCAGGATGCGCGACATGGCGCCGCGCAGCGTGCTGTAGAGGGAGACCGGCAGCGGCCACTGACGGCCCGGCCGGCCGCCGCCGAGGACGGAGATGGTGTCGGCGAGCCGGCCGATCAGCGAGGTGCCGTGGTCGATGCGCAGCAGGTCGTCGAAGACCTCGGCGCTGCGGCCGTGGTCCTCCTCCATCTCCCGGAGTTCCTTGGACTGCTGGTGGACGATGGCCTGGACGCGGCGGGCGATGGTCACGAAGGAGCGCTCGGTCGCGTCACGCATCGAGATCTCGTGGTCGGCGCCGCGCAGCCCGACCCGGAACATCTCGCGGTACATCGGAGGCAGCGCCCGCAGGTCGGGGTCGGCGTCGTAGACGTTGGCCAGCACGGTGCGCAGCGGGGCGCCCGCGCGCAGGTGCAGCAGACCGGTGGGGATGACGTCCGTGGCGAACTTCTCGATCAACTGGTCCTGCGCGGCGATCCGATGTTCCAGATACGCGGTGTGACGGGCGTGCTCGGCCTGTTCCGCGCGGAGCCTGCGGCCGCGCCGGGCGGCCTCCGCGCCCAGGGCGAGGACCAGGAGCAGGGCCAGGGCCCCGACCGCGCCGGCGACGAGCCGGGCGGACTGTGGCGCCAGGGCTACCGCCGCCCCGGTCGCGGCGGCCATCAATATGGCCGGCGGCAACAGCACGCGCGCATAGGGACGTTCACGGCGACCGGGCGGCTTCTGAACACTCACCATGGATGCCTTCTGAGACGAATCGGCTGGGTGTCGGAGGTGCTTGTGGGGGGAAGGTTCATGGAACTGTGGGGATCTATCACCTGTTTGGGAACAAGCGCGCGAATTACCTCAACTCGGTGCGCCGCGGGCGAGCTTAGTCCGACCGGATCATCGCCGTGTCATATTCAGCAAGCACCTGAAATCGCCCTCGCAACAGGAGTACGCTCAGCCCATTTATACGCACGGCTTCGATTCGAACACATGCGGTAACGGCTTCAGGGCATGCGAAAGCGACTCACCGTAACGAGTGAAGGGGCCGCGGAATGCGGCCCCTTCAGACTCCGGCGACTCCGAGCGGGTCGGGTCACCCCACGGACGAGTAGGCGACCACACCCCGCAGCAACTGATCCACGGCCTTCCGCGCGGCCTTCGCCACGGTCGAACCCCCGGAGGGAGACGCCGCCGAGATCTGCCCCAGCACGTCGATCACCTGCTTGCACCACCGCACGAAGTCACCGGCCGGCATCTCCGCCTCGCGCAGCACCTCGTCGAGCCCCTTCCCGGAGGCCCACATGTACGCGGCCCAGGCGAAGCCGAGGTCCGGCTCGCGCTGGCCGACGCCCTCGGTCTGGTTGATCCGGAAGTCCTCCTCCAGGGCATCCAGCCGGCCCCAGATCCGGACCATCTCCCCCAGCGCGGCCTTCGCCTTGCCGGACGGCAGCTTCGGCGCCATCGCGTCGTCGCTGAGCCGTGCCTCGTACACCAACGCCGATACGCACGCGGCGAGTTCCGCGGGGGCGAGGCCCTCCCAGACGCCGGCGCGCAGGCATTCGCTGGCCAGCAGGTCCAGTTCGCCGTAGAGCCGGGCGAGCCGCCTGCCGTGTTCGGTGACCTCGTCGCCGCGCAGGTAGTCCAGCTCGGTCAGCAGGGCAACGATCCGGTCGAAGGTGCGCGCGATGGTGTTCGTCCGCCCCTCGATGCGGCGTTCCAGCTGCGAGGTGTCGCGCAGCAGCCGGTGGTACCGCTCGGCCCAACGGGCGTGGTCCTCACGGTCGTTGCAGCCGTGGCAGGGATGGGCGCGGATGGCCGTGCGCAGTCGGGCGATCTCGCGGTCGTCGGCGGCCTGCGAGCGCTTCTTGCGGGCCCGCTCCGGCGGGATGTGCCCGGCCTTGGAGCGCAGCGCGGAGGCGAGGTCCCGACGGGACTGCGGCGAGCGCGGGTTGAAGCTCTTCGGGATCCGCATCCGGTCCAGCGGCTCGACCGGCACCGGGAAGTCCATCGACGCCAGCCGCTTGACCTGCCGTTCGGCGGTGAGGACCAGCGGGCGCGGGCCGTCGTGGTGGTCGAAGCCGCGGTGCCCGGTGGCCCGGCCTGCGGGCAACCCCGGGTCGAGCACGAGGGCGAGGCCGGCGTACTTGCCCGTGGGCACGTGGATGACGTCGCCCGGCTTCAGCTTCTCCAGGGCGCTCGCGGCCTCGGCGCGCCGCTGGTTGACGCCCTGCCGGGCCAGCTCGGTCTCACGGTCCTTCAGCTCGCGGCGCAGCCGCGCGTACTCCTCGAAGTCGCCGAGGTGGCAGGTCATCGACTCCTGGTAGCCCGCGAGTCCCTCTTCGTTGCGCTGCACCTGGCGGGAGATCCCGACGACCGACCGGTCGGCCTGGAACTGCGCGAAGGAGGTCTCCAGCAGCTCGCGCGAGCGGGACCGGCCGAACTGCTCGACCAGGTTGACCGCCATGTTGTACGACGGCTTGAAGCTGGAGCGCAGCGGGTACGTGCGGGTGCCCGCGAGACCGGCCAGGTGCTCGGGGCTGATGCCGCGCTGCCACAGCACGACGGCGTGGCCCTCGACGTCGATGCCCCGGCGCCCCGCGCGGCCGGTCAGCTGGGTGTACTCGCCCGGCGTGATGTCCGCGTGCTGCTCGCCGTTCCACTTGACGAGCTTCTCCAGCACCACCGAGCGGGCGGGCATGTTGATGCCGAGGGCGAGCGTCTCGGTCGCGAAGACGGCCTTGACCAGACCGCGCACGAACAGCTCCTCCACGACCTCCTTGAAGGTCGGCAGCATGCCCGCGTGGTGCGCGGCGATGCCCCGCTCCAGGCCCTCCAGCCACTCGTAGTACCCGAGGACGTGCAGGTCCTCGGACGGGATGGCGGCGGTGCGCTCCTCGACCAGGGCCCGCACCTGTGCGCGCGCCTCGTCGTCGTTGAGCCGCAGGCCCGCGTACAGGCACTGCTGTACGGCGGCCTCGCAGGCGGCGCGGCTGAAGATGAAGGTGATGGCCGGGAGCAGGCCCTCGGAGTCGAGGCGCTCGATGACCTCGGGGCGGCCCGGCGTCCACACGCGCGAACGCTGTCTGCGCTCGCGCTCCCGGTCCGCCTCGCGCATCGCCCGGCCGCGCCTGCGGTCCTGGTACGACGGTCTGGTGGCCTCCATGCGGGCCAGCCGGACGAGGTCGGGGTTGACGGCCTTCTTGTGGCCCTCGCCCTCCTCGAAGAGGTCGTACATCCGGCGTCCGGCGAGCACGTGCTGGAACAGCGGGACGGGCCGGTGCTCGGAGACGATCACCTCGGTGTCGCCGCGGACGGTGTCCAGCCAGTCGCCGAACTCCTCGGCGTTGGAGACGGTCGCCGACAGCGACACCAGGGTCACCGACTCGGGCAGGTGGATGATCACCTCTTCCCAGACGGCGCCGCGGAAGCGGTCGGAGAGGTAGTGCACCTCGTCCATGACCACGTGGCCGAGACCGAGGAGGGTCTGGGAGCCGGCGTACAGCATGTTCCGCAGGACCTCGGTGGTCATCACGACCACCGGGGCCTCGGAGTTCACGCTGTTGTCGCCGGTCAGGAGGCCGACCTTGTCGGTGCCGTAGCGGCGGCACAGGTCGGCGTACTTCTGGTTCGACAGCGCCTTGATGGGTGTCGTGTAGAAGCACTTCTTGCCCTGCTGGAGAGCGAGGTGGACGGCGAACTCGCCCACGATCGTCTTGCCCGAGCCGGTGGGGGCGGCCACCAGCACGCCCTTCCCCGCCTCAAGTGCCTCGCAGGCCTCGATCTGGAAGGGGTCGAGGCCGAAGTCGTACATCTCGCGGAAGGACGCGAGCGCGGTGGCCTGCTCGGCTGCCCGCCTGCGGGCTGCCGCGTACCGCTCGGCCGGTGAGAGGTCCTCTGTCATCGTGCTTTCGAGCGTACCGGGCCCCACTGACAACCGGACGATCATTATCCCGATCGTGTGCCCCTCGACACGACGCCGCCCCCGTCCACCTGGGCGGGGGCAGCGTGCGCGGCTCGGTGAGGGTGGGGATCAGGTCACGTCGTCGTAGCCGTTGACCCGGTCCGCGCCCGGATTCTCGGGCAGCGCCCGGCTGGCCGGGACCGGCTCGACCTCGCCGATGGCCTCGGGGGTGAGGTCCAGCTCGGAGGCCTCGTCGTCGGCGGGGCCCGCCTCCTCACGACGGCGCTTGCGCTTGTCGTTCATCAGCGAGAAGCCGGTCGCGGCGAAGTACAGCAGCCAGATCGGGCCGGCCAGGGCCAGCATGGACAGCGGGTCGGTGCTCGGCGTGGCCACGGCCGCGAAGATCGTGATGCCGAGGATCATCCCGCGCCACCAGCCGAGCATGCGCTGGCCGCTCAGGATGCCGGTGAGGTTGAGGAAGATCAACAGCAGCGGCAGCTCGAAGGAGAGACCGAAGACGATCACCATGCGCGTGACCAGCTGGAGCAGGTCGTCCAGCGGCAGCAGGTTCTTGATGCTGCCGCTCGGCGTGAAGTCGATCAGCACCTTCGCCGTGGTGGGCAGCACCTCGTACGCGAAGAAGGCGCCGGCGAAGAACAGCGGGGCGCCGATCAGGACGAAGGCGTAGGCGTACTTCTTCTCGTGCCTGTGCAGACCGGGCGCGACGAAGGCCCACAGCTGGTACAGCCAGATCGGCGAGGCGGTGACGACGCCGGCCATCAGCGAGACCTGGAGGGCCAGGGTGAACGGCGCGAGCAGGCCGTTGATGGTGATCTCCGCACACTGGTGACCGCTCTTGGTCTTCGCCAGTTGCTCGAAGCTCTGTGCGCAACCGACCGAGTCGAGGATCGGCTTGGTCAGGAAGTTGATGATGTCGTTGTAGAAGAAGGCGGCGACGATCGTCACGACGACGATGGCCAGCATTGCCTTCGCGAGCCGGTTGCGGAGCTCACGGAGGTGATCCGCGAGAGGCATCCGCCCCTCGGGATCCTTCTCCTTCTTGCGGGCGGGCTTGGGCAACCAACGTCCTCATCTCGTGCGGCAGGCCGGGGGCTTCCGGCCGTGCGTCAGCGCTGGGTGGTGTCCGTCGGCTCGTTGACCGGGCGTGAGCTGGTCACGTCGCCGGGGGCCGCCTGGATGGTGCGCTGGGACTGGGCCTGCTCGTCGGGGGCGGGCGCCTGGGCGGAGGCGTTGCCCTCCTCCTTCATCGCCTTGGCCTCGCTCTTGAGGATCCGCGCGGACTTGCCGAGCGAGCGGGCCATGTCCGGAAGCTTCTTCGCGCCGAACAGCAGGAAGATGACGACGAGGATGAGAATGATCTCGGGGGCTCCGAGCCTTCCGAACATAAGTCTTTACCTTCTCACCGAGGCGGCTGGGGTGGGATGCTGTCCGATCAGTCGGACATGCGTCCGATGGTCGTGCTGGCAGCGATCGTAACGCCGGGGGGTAAACACGAAGCAATCCCCTTGCGTACTCCCGGTCCACGGAACGGGCCTCGTTCTCCGCACCGCGACAAGCAGCGTACCTGTCCCGATGGGCAGCGTGACAGGGCGAAGGGTCCCGAAGCGCGTGCGTCGCAGCACTCACCGGAGGCCCGCGGGCGGGCTCACAGGGAATCGGCGGCACGGGCCGCGCTGACGGCCGCCCGCTCCAGGTCCTCGGCCGCCCTGCTGATGCGGCGCCCGGAGTCGGCGACCTGCAGTCCGAGGCGCCGCGCCGCCAGGAAGACCCGGACGGCGAGCACCCCCAGCACGACGAGACCCAGGAAACCCAGCGCTACCGCGAACATCGGCCAGAACATGACGTCGAGACTAGACGGTGGAGTGCAGCCGCAGTGTTCTGACCCCGCCGCCGGTGAGCAGCTCGACGATGCGCTCACCGGCCGGTTTGCGGACGGCAACGCCGCAGTCGGGGCAGGTGAAGGAGTAGAACGTCGTACGGCTGGAGGCGCCGATGGCGAGGCGCAGCGCGCTCGCGGCGAGCTCGAAGCGGCCCCGGCAGTCCGGGCAGCCCGCCTTGAACAGCACGGGAGCGACTCTTCGCATCCCGGCGAAGGCGGATGCCACGGTCATGTCACCAGCAGTGGTCACCGGAGACTCGGTCATGGGCCTGCTCCTTCTTGTGGTCGTTCGCCAGCCGTCGTGCCGTGATGTGCCGTCCCGCGTCCGCCGCGCCGTCGTGGCCGGTCGTCCCCGCCCCCCACGTGCTCGGCTTCGCTCGAACCCGGGCAGACCCCCAACGCGGCGGAGCCGCCTGTCGCGCACCGCCCCGCACCCCTTCAGGGGCGCTGCCCTCACTCCGCGTATGCCGCCAGGGCCTCTCCGGCCGCCCTTCGGGCGCTCTCCGCCAGTTCCGGTGGAGACACGATCCGGCCGTCGGCGCCGAGCCGCAGGGCGAGGCGGCGCAGGGAGGCCGGGTCGGGCGTGCGCAGAGTGATACGCAGCCCGCCGTCGGGAAGCTCATCGGCGCTGTCGTGCGGGTAGTACTCGGCGACCCAGCGGCCGCCGGGGCCGACCTCGACCACCACCTCCGGGTCCTCGGCGGCCGGCTGCACCAAGGCCTCGGAGAGGTCCCGCAGCTCTATCTCGGGCGGTGCGGACGACTCGTCCAGGATCCGGATCTCGGCGACCCGGTCGAGCCGGAAGGTGCGCCGGGCCTCGGAGCGCCGGCACCAGGCCTCGACGTACGTGTGGCCGACGCTGACCAGGCGGATGGGGTCGATCTCGCGCTCGGTGACCTCGTCGCGGGCCGGGGAGTAGTAGCGGATCCACAGCCGGCGGCGCTCGGAGATCGCGCGGTCGACGTCGGCGAAGACCCCGCCCTCGGACTCGAAGGTCACCGACAGCCGGGAGCTGGCGCCGGCCGCCTCACCGGCCGCGGTCTCCACCTTGGCGGTGGCCCGCAGCAGGGCCTGGCGGTCGCCCTCGCGCAGGCCGGGCAGCGTGGCGACCGCGCGGGCGGCCACCAGCAGGGCGGTGGCCTCGTCGGCGGCGAGCCGGAGCGGCTCCGCGGCCTCCTCGCCGAGCGCCGCCGGGTTGTGCCACCAGATGCGCTCGCCGTCGGTGTCGATGTCCAGCAGGTCGCCGCCGCGGAAGCTGGTGCCGCACATGGGCAGCAGATCGAGGTCGGAGACCAGCTCGTCCTCGGTGATGCCGAAGGCGCGGGCGACGTCCGCGATCCGCGCGCCGGGGCGCTCCCGGAGATACGTGACCAAAGAGAGCATCCGCCGGGTCTGGTCGATGGCGTTCACGGGCCTGACCGGTTTGCCTGCCACAGTTCCGCTCCCCCACTCAGCCCTTGGCCACGGCACGCAGCCGGTCCACGACGTCCGCGCGCAGCTCGGCCGGCCCCAGCACCACCACGTCCGGCCCGAACTCCACCAGCCAGGCGTCCAGGCCGTGCCCGTACGGAATCTCCAACTCGTCCCAGCCGTCGCCGAGTTCCCGGACCTCGGTGGCCTTCGCCCGAAGGGGGTACCCGGAGCCGGAGCGCAGCCGGATCAGCGCCGAGCGGTGGGCGATCTCGCCCGCCCAGCTCGCAACGGTCTCGCGCACGGTGACCACGTCCGGCACGGGCACGGTGAAGCCCGTGCCGCGCGAGCGGACCCGGCCGGTGATCCGGGACAGCCGGAAGACACGCTCAGCGCCCCGGTCGCGGTCGAAGCCGGCCAGGTACCAGTGCCCGCGCCAGCACTCCAGGGCCCACGGCTCGACGTGCCGGGGCTCGGGGTGGGCGGCGGAGGCCTTGCGGTACTCGAAGAGCACCGGGCGGCGGTCGCGGCAGGCCAGCATCAGCGGCTCGAAGGCGGCCTCGTGCACCGGGATACGGGGTTCGAGCGCGCCGTGCGCCTCGTACGGGTCGACGTCCTCCGGGAGCCCCGCGGCCCGCAGCTTCTGCAGGGCGCCGCTCGCGGCGCCGGCGAGCCGGGCCTGCTGCCACACCTTGGCGGCCAGGCCGAGCGCGGCGGCCTCCTCGGCGTCCAGGACGATGGGCGGCAGGCGGTTGCTGTCGCGGCGGGCGAGGTAGCCGACCTCGCCGTCGAGGTTCTCGACCGTGTCGATGACCAGGCCCAGCTCGCGCAGGTCGTCCTTGTCCCGCTCGAACATGCGGTTGAAGGAGTCGTCCGAGCCCGCTTCCAGATAGGCCTCGATGGACCCCCGCAGCTCACGCTTGCTCAGCGGCCGGCGCGCCCCGAGCAGGCACAGCGCGAGGTTCATCAGCCGCTCGGCCTTGGCAATGGCCATCGACGCCCTTCGCCTCCCCTTTTCATGCTTCCGACCGATGACCGTACCGCTCCTCGGTGCGGTGGCAAAAGCGAGGGCCCATGCCCGGACAGGCATGGGCCCCGACCGATCGGATCCGATCAGACGGCGAGGAGGTCGACCACGAAGATCAGGGTCGAGCCCGCCGGGATGAGCGGGCTCGGGCTCTGGTCGCCGTAGGCGAGGTGGGCGGGGATGGTCAGCTGGCGACGACCGCCGACCTTCATGCCCTGGACGCCCTGGTCCCAGCCCTTGATGACCCGGCCGGCGCCGAGCGGGAAACGGAACGGCGAGTTACGGTTCCAGCTGGCGTCGAACTCCTCACCCGTCTCGAAGGTGACGCCCACGTAGTGCACGGTGACGTTCTGGCCGGCCACGGCCTCCGCTCCGTCACCCTCCCAGATGTCCTTGATCTCAAGGTCCTTCGGGGGCTCGCCGCCCGGGAAGTCGATCTCGGGCTTCTCGATGCTCACGTCAAAGCTCCTGCTTGTGTACGACACGAATCAGGGACAGTCTTTCATCCCCGTGGCCTCCCCGCCCGCCACGGGGACCGGGGGCTACATCGCCGCGAGCACGTCCACCGTGAACACCAGGGTGGAGCCCTTCTGGATGGGCCCGCCGCTCGGCGGGGTGTCGCCATAGCCGAGCTCCGGCGGGACGACGATCAGCACGCGGCTGCCGACCTTCTTTCCGACCAGGCCCTGCGCCAGGCCCTTGACCGTCTGCTGCATCTGTTCCAGCGAGAACTGGGCGAGCCGGCCCGAGCCGTACGTCCGCTGGAAGGTCTTGCCGCCGTCCCAGACCAGGCCCTGGAACTGGCACAGCACCGCCTGGTCCGCCTTCAGCTCGTCGCCGTCGCCCTCCAGGACATACGTCGACACGAGCTTCTTCGGCGGGTCGGTCTTCGGGACCGTGACCTTCGGGACGGCGCCGTCGGTGTTGGTGGCCACCTTCGGCAGGGCCGCGTCGCTCTGCGCGACCGCCTTGCCCGTGACGGAGCTCTTGGAGTTGTAGGACTCGATCACGTCGATGACGAACACCAGGGTGTCGGTGCCCTTGATGCCCGCCTGCGCGTTGCCCGACGTGCCGTAGCCCCAGGTGGGCGGGACGGCGATCTGGACACGGCTGCCGACCTTCTTGCCCGTCAGGCCGTACCGCCAGCCGTCGATGATGCTGCCCTGCGCGAGCTGCATGACCAGCGGGCGCTTGCGGTCGTAGGAGTTGTCGAAGACCTTGGCCGTGTCCCAGATCTGGCCCAGGTAGTTCGCCTTGATGAAGTCGTTCTCGGCGACCGTGCGGCCACTGCCCGCGATCACCGTCTTGACCGCGAGGTCCTTCGACGGCGCGCCCGTGCCCTTGGCGACGGTCGGCTTCTCGCCGAACCTCGTGCCCGCCGTGATCGCCGGCAGCGGTCCCGCCACGATCTTCGGCGGCGGTGGAGCGGACACCGAGGGCGTCGGCGAGGCACTCGTCTTGCTGGAGGCGGACTTGTTGTCACCGCACGCGGAGAGGGTGACCAGTCCCGCGGGAACGGCGGCGAGGAGGAGTGAGCGTCGGCGCACGGAAGGCCTCGTAATCGGTCGATCTTGTGGATTGGCGTGCGCGCAACTCTACGACGCGAGAAGGGCGCCGTACGGGAAACGTACGGCGCCCGTGTGGCGTTCCGGCATTACGGCGCGGAAACGCCCGACTCGGAATCCTTCGTCACATTCCGGCGATGAGCTTCTCCACCCGGTCGTCCACCGAACGGAACGGGTCCTTGCACAACACGGTGCGTTGTGCCTGGTCGTTGAGCTTCAGATGGACCCAGTCGACCGTGAAGTCCCGGCGCTGCTCCTGTGCCCGGCGGATGAAGTCGCCGCGCAGCCGGGCCCGAGTGGTCTGCGGGGGAACGGACTTGCCCTCGAAGATCTTCAAGTCGTTGCAGATCCGCGTGGCTTGGCCCTTGCGCTCCAGCAGGTAGTACAGGCCGCGGCGACGGTGGATGTCGTGGTAGGCGAGGTCTATCTGCGCGACCCGCGGATGCGACATCGTCATGTTGTGCTTGGCCCGGTACCGCTCGATGAGCTTGTACTTCATCACCCAGTCGATCTCGGTGGCGATCCGGTCGAGTTCCTCGCTCTCGATCGCGTCGAGGGTACGGCCCCACAGCTCCAGCACCTGGGCGACCGTGCCGGTGCGGATGCCGCGGCGGTCGCAGAAGTCCACAGCCTTGTCGAAGTACTCCCGCTGTACCTCCAGCGCCGAGGCCTCCCGGCCGCTGGCCAGGCGCACCTTGCGGCGGCCGGTGATGTCGTGGCTGACCTCGCGGATCGCCCGGATCGGGTTCTCCAGGGTCAGGTCGCGCATCACGGTGCCCGCCTCGATCATGCGCAGCACCAGGTCGGTCGCGCCGACCTTGAGCAGCATGGTCGTCTCGGACATGTTCGAGTCACCCACGATGACGTGCAGCCGGCGGTAGCGCTCGGCGTCCGCGTGGGGTTCGTCGCGGGTGTTGATGATCGGCCGCGAGCGGGTCGTGGCCGAGGAGACGCCCTCCCAGATGTGCTCGGCGCGCTGGCTGACGCAGTACACGGCGCCGCGCGGCGTCTGGAGCACCTTGCCCGCGCCGCACAGCAGCTGCCGGGTGACCAGGAAGGGGATGAGGATGTCCGCGAGCCGGGAGAACTCCCCGTGCCGCGCCACCAGATAGTTCTCGTGGCAGCCGTAGGAGTTGCCCGCCGAGTCGGTGTTGTTCTTGAAAAGGTAGACGTCGCCCGCGATTCCCTCCTCGTGCAGGCGTCGTTCCGCGTCCACCAGGAGTCCTTCGAGAATGCGCTCGCCGGCCTTGTCGTGGGTGACCAGTTCGGTCACGTTGTCACATTCGGGTGTCGCGTATTCCGGATGTGAGCCCACGTCGAGATAGAGCCGGGCGCCGTTTCGCAGAAAGACATTGCTGCTGCGGCCCCATGACACGACACGGCGGAAGAGGTACCGCGCCACCTCGTCAGGCGACAGGCGGCGCTGTCCCCTGAACGTGCACGTGACGCCGTACTCGTTCTCCAGCCCGAAAATGCGGCGGTCCATGACTGAACATTACGCCCGATCCCCTGAGCTGAAACGGGGTTCGACAGCACGATTTGGATCAGTTTCCGATGAAGCCGCAACAACCGCACCCCGCGCGGGAGCTGCGAGGACCCGCCCGGTGGCGAGCAGGACCAGCAACGACACGGCACCCGCGACACCGGGAACCGCGAAGCCCCACACCGTGCCCCCGGCCTGGACCACGGGACCGGCGAGCCCCGTACCGACCGAGGCACCCACCGTGAACGTCGTGACAAGCCAGGAGAACGCCTCGGTGACGGTCCCCCTCGGCGCGTGCCGGTCGACGATGATGAACGCGCAGGCGATACACGGCGCGAGGAACACCCCGGAGACCACCGTCAGCAACACCATGGGCACCGCACCCGGCACCAGCATGAGCGGCAGGTAACACACCGCCAGAAGCGCCACCAGCAGGCGCAGTCGCCGCTCGGGCACGCCGGACCACCGACGGGCGCCGTACACCGCGCCGCCGACGAGCGCACCGAGGCCCAGCCCCGCCATCATCCAGCCGTAGACCGCGTCACCGCCGTGCCCGTCGGCGTACGAGACCGACGCGACCGTGATGGAGCCGAGCGCGATGCCGATGAACAGGAAGGCGCCGAGCAGGGCGAGCAGGCCGGGCGAACGCAGGGCACCGAGCCAGTGGGCCTCGCGCGGGGCCGAGCGCCACGCGCGCGAGGGCGGCGAGACGACCACGGAGAGCGCGCCGAGGACACCCAGGAGGTTCAGCACGAGCAGGGCGGCACGCTCGTCCCACACGGACACGCACAGGGTCACCAGCAGCGGCCCCACGGTGAACATGACCTCCTGCGCGATCGCGTCCATGGCGTACGCGGTGTGCACCTGCTCCTCGCCGCGCAGCACGGACGGCCACAGCGCGCGCAGGCCGCCCTCCAGGGGCGGGGCGAACAGCCCCGCCGCGGCGACGGCGGCGTAGGCCAGAGGCAGCGGATCGGTGCCGCTGAAGGCGAAGACGGTCATGGAGGCGGCGGCGAGGACCGCGGCGGGCAGCTGGACGCGCGGCTGTCCGTGCAGGTCCACGAGCCGGCCCAGCACCGGCTGGCCGACCGCGTTGGCGACGCCGTAGACGGCCGCGAGACCGCCGGCGAGGCTGTAGGTGCCGCCCTCGGCACGCACGAAGAGCACCAGGGCGATGGCCGCGGTCGCGTTGGGCAACCGGCCCACCAGCGTGCCGGTGAGCAGCCGCAGCGCGTGCCGCGCCCGGAGTATCCCGAGGTATCCGGTGGCCATGTCCTGCCCTTCAGCAGCTCGCACGCGGCGCCTCGCCCGCCCCACGTGTTACGTATAACGTCCTCCCTCATACGTACCATGTGCGCTGTTCGGACGTCCAGGTGAAGGAGCGCAACCACGGTGGCACGCAGCAGCACGCGACCGACCAGCCGTGACGTCGCCCAGGCAGCCGGGGTCTCGCAGGCCGCCGTCTCACTCGTCCTCGGCGACAAATGGCGCGGACGCGTCTCCGAAACCACCGCCGAACGAGTCCGCGAAGCAGCACGCGAACTCGGCTACCGGCCCAACCTCGCCGCCCGCAACCTCCGCCTCGGCCGCACCCGCACCGTCCTGCTCGTCGTCCCCGCCCTGACCACGGAGTTCTTCGCGGGCGTCTACACGGGCGCCGCACGCGTCGCCGCCGAACACGGCTTCGGCGTCGTGCTGTACCCCTCCCCGGAAGGCATCGGCCCCGCCCGCGACCCCTTCGCCTCCGCACAGGCCGCCCTGGACGGCGTCCTCGCCTCCTCGATGGCCGCCGACGCACTCACCGCGATCCGCGGCGACCAACTGCCCCTCGTCATGCTCGACAGCGACCCCGCGGGCAGCCTGGGCGCGGCGACCGTCAACCTGGACATCGCCGACGGAGTCCGCCAGGTCACCGACCATCTCCTGACCCTCGGCCATCGCCGAGTACTGCACCTCGCCGCCGACGTGCCGTCCTGGACCTTCGAACTGCGCGCACGGGAACTGGCCACACGCATGGCAGCCGCACCCGGCACCGAGGTCCGTACAGCCAGGGCCCCCATCTCCATCGACGGCGCCCAGGCCGCCACCGAGGCCGCACTCACCACACCCGGACCACGCCCCACCGCGGTCGTCTGCGACGACGACAAACTCGCCGCCGGCGCCTACAAGGCCATCCGCCGCCTCGGCCTGCGCATCCCGGACGACATCTCCGTCACCGGCCTCGACGACCTCGCCCTGGCCACCGCCATCGACCCCGAACTGACGACCGTACGACTCGACGCCGAACTGTTCGGCGAACGCGGCATGCAGGCCCTGCTGGCCGTCCTGGAGGGCACCGTGCCCGAAAGCGGGGACATCCCCGTCCACCTGGTCGTCCGCGGCTCGACAGCGCCGCCACCGCGCCACTGAGCGGACCCGACGAACGAAAACACGTGTGCCCCGGCCAGGACAACGGCCGGGGCACACCGGAGCGGAACAGGGCCGCAGGCTACTCCTCGCCCGACTCCTCCGGCTCCTCGGCGCTCTCCGCCTCGGTGGCCGCACCGTCCGCCTCCAGCAGACGGGCGAGCTGACGGCCGACGATGCGCTTGAACTTGCGCTTCTGCGGCCGCGTACGGTCCAGCACCGCGACCTCCAGCCGGTCGGCGGGAATCTCCCGCTGCGTGCCGTTGGACTCGCGGGACAGAGCCTGCACCGCGAGCTTGAGCGCCTCGGCCAGGCTCATGCCGTCGCGGTGCTCACGCTCCAGATAGGTGGTGATCTGCTCCGGATTGCCCCCGACCGCGACCGAGCCGTGCTCGTCCACGATGGACCCGTCGTGCGGCAGCCGGTAGATCTGGTCGCCCTCGGCGGTCTCCCCCACCTCGGCGACGATCAGCTCCACCTCGTACGGCTTCTCAGCCGCCGACGAGAAGATCGTGCCCAGCGTCTGGGCGTACACGTTCGCCAGACCACGGGCCGTGACGTCGTCACGGTCGTACGTGTAACCGCGCAGATCGGCGTAGCGGACACCGCCGATGCGGAGGTTCTCGTACTCGTTGTACTTGCCGGCGGCCGCGAAACCGATCCGGTCGTAGATCTCGCTGAACTTGTGCAGCGCACGGGACGGGTTCTCGCCGACGAACACGATGCCGTCGGCGTACTGCAGCACGACGAGGCTGCGACCGCGCGCGATGCCCTTGCGCGCGTACTCGGCCCGGTCGGCCATGGCCTGCTGGGGTGAGACATAGAACGGCGTCGACACCGGTTATCCGTCCCTTTCTGTCGTGGTCACTGGATCACCTTCACAAGAAACCGGGGCCCGCTGCCTCAGAGCAGGGCGGCCTTGGGGCCGTCCGGCTCCTCCAGGCGGCGCTGGAGCACCGCCCGGGACAGCTCCGAGGCCTCGTCCTCGGTGAGCCGGCGGAAGCCGTCCTCGGTGATCACGGTGATGATCGGGTAGATCCGGCGGGCGACATCGGGACCACCGGTCGCCGAGTCGTCGTCTGCCGCGTCGTAGAGAGCCTGGACCACCAGGGTGGTGGCCTGCTCCTCGGTCAGGTCGCCACGGAACAGCTTCTTCATCGCACCACGCGCGAAGATCGAGCCGGAGCCCGTCGCCGCGAAGTTGTGCTCCTCGCTGCGACCGCCCGTGACGTCATAGGAGAAGATGCGCCCCTTCTCACGGTCCAGGTCGTACCCGGCGAAGAGGGGGACCACGGCCAGGCCCTGCATGGCCATGCCGAGGTTGGAGCGGATCATCGTCGACAGCCGGTTGGCCTTGCCCTCCAGGGACAGCTGAGCACCCTCGACCTTCTCGAAGTGCTCCAGCTCCAACTGGAAGAGCTTGACCATCTCGACGGCCAGACCGGCGGTACCGGCGATACCCACCGCCGAGTACTCGTCCGACGGGAAGACCTTCTCGATGTCCCGCTGAGCGATGACATTGCCCATCGTCGCCCGCCGGTCACCGGCCAGCACGACACCTCCGGGGAACGTCACGGCCACGATGGTCGTACCGTGCGGCGCCTCCAGCACCCCCTGGGTGGGCGGCAGCTGCCGATTGCCCGGCAGCATCTCGGGCTGGTGCTCCGAGAGGAAGTCCATGAACGAAGAAGAGCCCGGCGTCAGGAAGGCAGCTGGTAGACGCCCGGTGCCACGAGTATTGGCTTCCACGAGATTCCTTCCAGATAGGCAGCGGCCCGGCGTACGGCGTCGGGGTCGTCACCCAACTTGCCGATGGCCGAGTTGCAGTTGAAGCACAGTACGCCTCGGACCCTACCCGTGTTGTGGCAGTGATCCACATGCACGGGCAGGGCATCCAGGCAGATCGCACACAGGCCTCGCTGGGAGGCGATCATCGCGTCGCGTTCGGCTTCGGTGAGGCCGTAGTTGCGCTTCAAGTGATGTGCTCGCCCTGCGGCTGCGCGGCACGCCTTGCAGCGGGTCGACAGGCCATCGGACACGGTGGCATTGCGATGCCATTCGCTGCGCGGCTTGACCTCCCCACACTTCAGGCAGAGCTTGTACCCATCAGGCACTTCCACCTTGGGCCTGACCTTCTCGCCAAGGCTCTCCTGACGCGTCCGGTGGTAGTCCGATGCGCACTCCCGGCAATGTCGCTGCAGACCGTCGAGGTTCGATCGCCGTTTAGCGAAGGCTGCGTGCGGCTTCGACTCGCCGCACCGCACGCAGCGCTTCACACCTTCGTCGCTTGCCAACTTCTCCGCCCCCATAGCCTTCGATTCGAAGGCTACTGACCGCCTTTTTGAACGAATGATCGAACGAAGTCCTCGGCGTTCTCCTCCAAGACGTCATCGATTTCGTCCAGCACGGAGTCCACGTCATCCGACAACTTCTCGTGCCGCTCCTTGAGGTCCTCCGAAGCCTGCGCGTCCTGCGCCTGCTCCTCGACTTCCTCGGTGGACCGTGTGGCCTTCTGCTGGCCGCCGCCGGTGTCCTTCGTCGCCATAACCCTCACCCCGCTCAGTTCGCCTGCCGATCGGTGATGATCAGACCCTACAAGCCGGGTCCGACATCGGCCCCGCAGTTTCCACAACGTGCGGGGGCCACCTCGATGATTCCCGGACGGCGGGTTTTCCACCCTGTCCGCCCGGGGCGCCGCGGCTGTCCGCCGGCTGTGCTCAGCCGCCCGACAACACCCTGACCAGGTCTTCTGCCGTGCGGCAGCGGTCCAGGAGCTCCTTGACGTGATTTCGCGTTCCGCGTAGCGGTTCCAGGGTTGGAACGCGCTGGAGGGAGTCGCGGCCGGGGAGGTCGAAGATGACCGAGTCCCAGCTCGCGGCGGCGACGTCGTCCGCGTACTGCTCCAGGCAGCGGCCGCGGAAGTAGGCCCTGGTGTCCTCCGGGGGTGTCGTGCGGGCCCTGTCGACCTCGGACTCGTCCAGCAGGCGCTTCATGCGGCCGCGGGCCGCCAGACGGTTGTAGAGGCCCTTCTCGGCGCGTACGTCGGCGTACTGGAGGTCGACCAGGTGGAGCCGGGCCGCGTCCCAGTCGAGGCCGTCGCGGCGGCGGTAGCCCTCCATGAGCTCTCGCTTGGCGACCCAGTCCAGCTCGCCCGCGAGGCTCATCGGGTCGTTCTCGAGCCGGTTGAGGGTGTCCTCCCAGCGGGTCAGGACGTCCTTGGTCTGTTCGTCGGCGTCGGCGCCGTAGCGCTCTTCGACGTACTTGCGCGACAGCTCGAAGTACTCCATCTGCAGTTGGACCGCGGTGAGTGTGCGGCCGCTGCGGAGGGTGACCAGGCGTTGCAGGCCGGGGTCGTGGGAGACCTGGTGGAGGGTGCGTACGGGCTGGTCGACGGCGAGGTCCACGGCGATGAAGCCGTCCTCGATCATGGAGAGCACGAGGGCGGTCGTGCCGAGCTTCAGGTACGTCGAGATCTCCGACAGGTTCGCGTCGCCGATGATCACGTGCAGTCGGCGGTACTTCTCGGCGTCGGCGTGCGGCTCGTCGCGGGTGTTGATGATGGGGCGTTTGAGGGTCGTCTCCAGGCCGACCTCGACCTCGAAGTAGTCGGCGCGCTGGCTGAGCTGGAAGCCGTGTTCGTGGCCGTCCTGGCCGATGCCGACGCGGCCTGCTCCGGCGAAGACCTGGCGGGAGACGAAGAAGGGGGTGAGGTGGCGCACGATGTCCGAGAAGGGGGTCTCCCGCTTCATCAGGTAGTTCTCGTGTGTGCCGTAGGAGGCGCCCTTGTTGTCGGTGTTGTTCTTGTAGAGGTGGATCGGCTGGGCGCCGGGGAGCTGGGCGGCCCGCTCGGCGGCCTCGGCCATGATCCGTTCGCCGGCCTTGTCCCACAGGACGGCGTCGCGCGGGTTGGTCACCTCGGGGGCGCTGTACTCGGGGTGGGCGTGGTCGACGTACAGCCGGGCGCCGTTGGTGAGGATCACGTTGGCGAGGCCGATGTCCTCGTCGGTGAGCTGGCTGGCGTCGGCGGCCTCCCGGGCGAGGTCGAAGCCTCGTGCGTCCCGCAGCGGGTTCTCCTCCTCGAAGTCCCAGCGGGCCCGTCGGGCCCGGTGCATCGCCGCCGCGTAGGCGTTGACGATCTGGGACGAGGTGAGCATGGCATTGGCGTTGGGGTGGCCGGGGACGGAGATTCCGTACTCCGTCTCGATGCCCATTACTCGCCGTACGGTCATGCGGCCCTCCTTGCCCGGCGGCAC
Organism: Streptomyces sp. NPDC025793; assembly: GCF_055558375.1. Lineage (NCBI taxonomy): Bacteria > Bacillati > Actinomycetota > Actinomycetes > Kitasatosporales > Streptomycetaceae > Streptomyces > Streptomyces sp. NPDC025793. The sequence continues at coordinate 68,745 of NZ_JBVHMR010000015.1, forward strand.
CCTCGGTCGTGGGCGCCGCTCACGTACCACCGGGGCTCCGGTGCGTGCGCGGTGCCCGTCCCCGCACGGCGCGACTCGGCGGCAGGAACGAGCCTAGAACGCCTTTGCGCTGGTGGGGAGATCATTTGCGTCATTGCCTGCTCCGGTCGTGGCCGGTGGTGGCGGGTGGTGGCCGGAAAAACAGAGGGCTGCGGGTACCCGGTGAGGGCACCCGCAGCCGCCCTGCTTTTACAGGTATTGACCGGTGTTCGCCACCGTGTCGATGGAGCGTCCGGTGTCCGCGCCCTGCTTTCCGGTGATGAGCGTGCGGATGTACACGATCCGCTCGCCCTTCTTTCCGGAGATTCGGGCCCAGTCGTCCGGGTTGGTGGTGTTGGGCAGGTCCTCGTTCTCCTTGAACTCGTCCACGCAGGCCTGGAGGAGGTGGGAGACGCGGAGGCCTTTCTGTGTCTTTTCGAGGAAGTCCTTGATCGCCATTTTCTTGGCGCGGCCCACGATGTTCTCGATCATGGCGCCGGAGTTGAAGTCCTTGAAGTAGAGGACTTCCTTGTCGCCGTTGGCGTAGGTGACTTCCAGGAAGCGGTTTTCCTCGGACTCGGCGTACATCTGCTCGACCGCCGTCTGGATCATGCTCTGGACGGTGGTGGTCTTGTCGCCGCCGTGTTCGCCGAGGTCGTCGGCGTGCAGCGGGAGGCGTTCGGTGAGGTACTTGCCGAAGATGTCCTTGGCGGCCTCGGCGTCGGGACGTTCGATCTTGATCTTCACGTCGAGCCGGCCGGGGCGCAGGATGGCGGGGTCGATCATGTCCTCGCGGTTGGAGGCGCCGATGACGACCACGTTCTGCAGGCCTTCCACGCCGTCGATCTCGGCGAGCAGCTGGGGGACGATGGTGTTCTCCACGTCCGAGCTGACGCCGGAGCCGCGGGTGCGGAAGAGGGACTCCATCTCGTCGAAGAAGACGATGACGGGGGTGCCCTCGCTGGCCTTCTCGCGGGCACGCTGGAAGACGAGGCGGATTTGCCGCTCGGTCTCGCCGACGTACTTGTTGAGCAGTTCGGGGCCCTTGATGTTGAGGAAGAAGCTCTTGCCGGCGGCTTGGCCGGTGACCTCGGCGACCTTCTTGGCCAGGGAGTTCGCGACGGCTTTGGCGATGAGTGTCTTGCCGCAGCCGGGCGGGCCGTAGAGCAGTACGCCCTTGGGCGGGCGCAGCTCGTGCTCCTTGAACAGGTCGGGGTAGAGGTACGGCAGCTCGACGGCGTCGCGGATGGCCTCGATCTGGTTGCCGAGGCCGCCGATCTGGTCGTAACCGATGTCCGGGACTTCTTCGAGGACGAGTTCTTCGACCTCGCTCTTGGGCACGACTTCGTAGACGTAGCCGGAGCGGGGTTCGAGGAGGAGGGCGTCGCCGGGGCGGATGGTGACGTCCAGCAGTGGCTCGGCGAGCCGTACCACCCGCTCCTCGTCGGTGTGCCCGAGTACGAGGGCGCGCTCGCCGTCCTCCAGGATCTCCTTGAGGGTGACGATGTCGCCGACGCTCTCGTATTCCATGGCCTCGACCACGTTGAGCGCCTCGTTGAGCATGACTTCCTGGCCGCGCCGCAGGTCGTCGAGGTCGACGCTCGGGCTGACGTTCACCCGGAGTTTGCGGCCGCCGGTGAAGATGTCGGCGGTGCCGTCCTCGTTCGCTTGCAGGAAGACACCGAAGCCGGCCGGTGGCTGGGCGAGCCGGTCGACTTCTTCCTTGAGGGCCACGATCTGGTCGCGGGCCTCGCGGAGGGTGTTGGCCAGTCGTTCGTTCTGGGCGGACACGCCGGCCAGGTTCGTCTGCAGCTCGACGATCCGCTCTTCGAGAATCCTCGTGTGCCGCGGAGAGTCGGCGAGCTTGCGTCGCAGGACGGCGATCTCCTGCTCAAGGTAGGCGATCTGCCCGGCCGGGTCGTCGGACCCTCGTCCCGGGCGGATGCCGCGGTTCATGTCGTCGTCGTGGGCTGCCACGGTCCTCACCTCCTCCAAGGGGAGCTGGACGCTTCCAGACCCTACCTGGGTGGGTGTCGATTGAAACCCCTAGATCACCAAGACTGTCAAGGTGTGTCGTCGGTCACCCGATGCGCTCTCCCTCGCACGGAGGGGATACCCACTCAACGTGATGTGGAAGCAGCTTGTTCCGGGCATCGCGTGGTCGAATTCCTTCGGTGCTGGCCGGAGTTGTCCGTTCAGGGCTGGTCGGCCTGTGTGCGGGCAGCCTGCCGCGCGCTCGCACGTCCTCACGCAGAGCGACGGTCCGGGCGGACGGTGTGACCGTCGGCGCGGCCTGAAGTGGTCGTTCCCCTGGCCGGGGCTCCCCTGTCCCGGTCGGGCCGTCGTACCCGTAGGTGATCGTGTGGAAACCCCGTCACCGGCGGAAGAGGGCCGGAAAGCGGCGGAGGTAGGGTCGAGGGGTGTTCAACAGCCGCTGGAGCGGACCCGGCTGGCGCTCCCGGCGCCCCGCCGCCCGGCGAACCGATACGGCAGGAGAGGTGACCGTGCAGCAGGAGGCCCCGGGGGGCGAGGCGCTGGAGGTCTGGATCGACCAGGACCTGTGTACCGGCGACGGGATCTGTGCCCAGTACGCCCCTGAGGTGTTCGAGCTGGACATCGACGGGCTGGCGTATGTGAGGGGCGCGGGCGACGAGCTGTTGCAGAGCGCGGGGGCGACGACGCCGGTGCCGCTGCCGCTGCTCGCGGACGTGGTGGACTCGGCCCGGGAGTGTCCCGGTGAGTGCATCCATGTGCGACGTGTTTCGGACAGGGTCGAGGTGTACGGGCCCGACGCGGACTGAGTCCCCGCCGGGCTCCGGGCCGCACGCCCCGGGTCAGACGCTGTGGGTGTCGGCGGGCGTGGTGCGGACGAACGCGCTGCCGCTCCACTTCCAGGTGACGGGGGTCTTCAGGTCGGGGCAGCAGTTGGGCACCGCGTCCGAGGAGTAGCCGAGCAGGGTGGCGGCGACCGCGCCCGCGCGTAGGGAGAAGCCGGTGACGGTGAACCGGTCCTGGGGCTTCACGAGGGTGGCGACCACGCGCGGCGTGCCGCCGTCGGACGGTCGGGTGATGACGTAGACCCCGTCCGGCGGGGTGCCCATGGCGGTGTCGCAGTGCACGACCGCGACCGTCTCCGGTCTGCCGTCCCCGTCCAGGTCCCCGCTGGCCTTCTTCACCACCACTGCCTTGACCGGTCCGCAGTTCAGCGGGAAGGCCACGCCGGTGGTGCCCGGCGGGGCGACGGCCGTGCGGGCGGCTCTGGGCTGTGTGCCGGTGGCGGCCGTGGCGGAGCCGGGCTGTACGACGGAGGAGAGGGCCACGACGCCGGCGACGGCGGTGGCCGTGGCGACCCAGTGGATGGGCCTGGTCTGGGTGTGGGCGAGCTCCGGGACGGCGGATTGCTGCACGAGGAGTGTCTCCTGTGAGGGCTGTGCCGGTGGGGTGGCCAGCATGGTGCCATACGTCACAGTGCGGGGGAACGGCGGGGTCCGGGATTCCCGCGGGGCGCAACGCCCGCGCGCGTGCGGGGTGTACGCACCGTGGGGGACGGGGAACCCTGGCATCCCGTCAACGAAGGGGCGCCGTGCCGGAGTTCCCGGTGGTCGGTGGGAACTCGGGCACGGCGCCCTCACGTTGAGCCGTGTGTGGCCGGTCAGCGGCCGGTGCCGCCGTCGGCGTTCGGTCCGGCGTAGTCCTCGCCGTAGGCGCCCTTGGCGGGGCGGCGGCGGCGCATGGGGGGTTCGACGCCGTCCGCGAGGCGGCGGGCGGTGAGCAGGAAGCCGGTGTGGCCGATCATCCGGTGGTCCGGGCGGACGGCCAGGCCCTCGATGTGCCAGTTGCGGATCATGGTCTCCCAGGCGGTCGGCTCGTTGAAGCAGCCGATCTCGCGGATGGACTCCACGGTCCGGGCGAGCTGGGTGGTGGTGGCCACGTAGCAGCACAGGATGCCGCCGGGGACGAGTGCCTTGGAGACGGCCTCCAGGCACTCCCAGGGGGCGAGCATGTCGAGGATGACGCGGTCGACGTCGGTGTCGGACAGGTTGTCCTGGAGGTCGCCGACGGTGAGCTGCCAGGCGGGGTGCGGGCCGCCGAAGTAGCGCTCCACGTTCGCCTGCGCGATCTCGGCGAAGTCCTCGCGGCGTTCGTAGGAGTGCAGCATGCCCTGGTCGCCGATGGCGCGCAGCAGGAAACTGCTGAGCGAGCCGGAGCCGACGCCGGCCTCCACGACGCGCGCGCCGGGGAAGATGTCGGCGAAGGCGAGGATCTGCCCCGCGTCCTTCGGGTAGACGACGGCTGCCCCGCGGGGCATGGACAGGACGTAGTCGGGGAGCAGGGGGCGCAGCGCGAGGTAGGCCACGTTGCCGGTGGTGCGGACAACGCTGCCCTCGGGAGCACCGATCAGTTCGTCGTGCGGGAAGGAGCCCTTGTGGGTGTGGAAGTTCTTCCCTGCTTCGAGCGTGAACGTGTAGTGGCGGCCCTTGGGGTCGGTCAGCTGAACCTGGTCCCCGACCTTGAAGGGCCCGCGCCTGCGGGCGGCACCGGTCGGTTCGGACATGTGAACAGACTACCGGCCCCGGCGGGGGCCGCCGACCACCAGGCGGAGGGGCGGGGCTAGGCGGAGGGGCGGGCCATGGCCTTGACGAAGGCGCGCTCGACGTCGGCCGCGGACAGGACGCCGTAGATCTCGCCGGTCTCCTCGACGACCAGGTACTCGGTGGCCGGGGTGGCGCGCAGGACGTCGAGGAGGTCCTCGCCGGCCAGTTCGGCGGAGACGCGCATGCCGTCGGTGAGGTCCTGGGCGAGGCCGCTGACCGCGACCCAGGGGCGGCGGTGCTCGGGCACGCCGACGATGGCGGCCTCGCGGACGAGGGAGAGGGGGTTGCCGTCGGCGTCGACCACGACCAGGGCGCGGGCACCGGCGGCGTTGGCGCGACGCAGGGCCTCGGAGAGCGGGGTGTCGGTCTGCACCGGCACGGCCCGCCGGGTGAGGGTGCGGGCGCGCAGCTCGGGGAGGTGCTCGCGCAGCCGGGCCATGCGCAGGCTGTTGCCGGCGCCGGTCCAGATGATCGCGGCGAGGATGGCGGCGAGCAGGGCGTCGGTGACGGTGTCCATGCCGTTCACCTCGGTGCCGTCGCCGCCGAGCGCGCCGGACTGGTTCATCAGCGGCAGGCCGATCAGTACGGCGACGGCGAGCGCGCGGCCGACCCAGGCGGCGGCGACGGTGCCGCTCATGGGCTTGCCGGTGATCTTCCAGACGACGGCGCGGAGCATGCGGCCGCCGTCGAGGGGCAGGCCGGGCAGGAGGTTGAAGATCGCCACGATCAGGTTGGAGATCATCAGCCCCGCGAGCAGCACGCCGGGCACGGAGCGGGGTTCGACGGGCTGCATGGCGAGGTAGAAGACCCCGGCGAGGACGAGGGAGAGCAGGGGGCCGACGAAGGCCAGCACGAATTCCCGGCCCGGGGTCTCGGCCTCCTTCTCGATCTCGGAGACGCCGCCGAAGAACTGGAGCTGGATGCGGCGGACCGGGAGCTTGAAGCGGATCGCGGCGACCGTGTGGGCCAGTTCGTGGACCAGCACGGAGGCGTAGAAGGCGACGGCGAAGAACAGCGAGACCAGGTAGCGCGCGGCACCCAGTTCGGGCAGCACGCGGTCGAGCTGGCCGCCGAAGACCCAGGTGATCAGCGCGGCGACGAGGAACCAGCTGGGCGCCACGTACACGGGCACCCCGAAGGGGCGCCCCATGAGGATGCCGCCGCCCGGCTCCTTGGGCCGCGGCTGCGGCGGTTCGCCCTTGGCGATGCCGGAGTGCGCGAGGGAGCGGTGTTCCGAGGGGGCCGCGGTGTCGTGGGGGTGGTCGTCGGGGGCGGAGGCGGTGCTGTCGGTCTCGGGACGTCGCGGGGTGCCGGCCCGGTCGTCGGCGTCCTGGGCGCCGGCCTGCCGAGCGCTGTCGTCCTCGGCGTTCTCAGGGGCCGGAGGAACCGCGGGGTGCTCGGCCGGCTCGTCGTTGCCGGGCCGTGGCTGCCCGCTCCCGCCGCTCACGTCCACGGTGTCCCCTCGTTCGAAGCGTCTTCCGCACCTGCCGGCCGGAAGGGTCCGAGGTCGATGGTATGCGGCCGTGGTGTCGTGTTTCGCCCCGGCACCCGTTGTGTTCGCCGCGTGGTCGCGCGGCCGGTCCGGGCGGCGGGTGGGTCACTGTCAGTGGCGGGCCGTAAGGTCTGTGGGCATGGACAGCAGCTTCGAGGGCGCGGCGGCCGAACACGTCGCCAAGGCGCCCACCTCCCTGTCGCCCTCGCGGGCCGGCGACTTCATGCAGTGCCCGCTGCTGTACCGGTTCCGGGTGATCGACCGGCTGCCGGAGAAGCCGAGCGCGGCGGCGACGAGAGGCACGCTGGTGCACGCCGTGCTGGAGCGGCTGTTCGACGCGCCCGCCGGGGAGCGGACCGCGCCGCGGGCCAAGGCGTTGATCCCGGGCCAGTGGGACCGGCTGCGGGAGAGCCGGCCGGAGGTGACGGAGCTGTTCGCCGACGATCCGGACGGTGAGCGGCTGGCGGGCTGGCTCGCGGAGGCCGAGCGGCTGGTGGAGCGCTGGTTCACGCTGGAGGATCCGACGCGGCTGGAGCCCGCGGAGCGGGAGCTGTTCGTCGAGGCCGAGCTGGAGTCCGGGCTGCGGCTGCGCGGGATCATCGACCGGGTCGACGTGGCGCCGACGGGCGAGGTCCGCATCGTCGACTACAAGACCGGCAAGGCGCCCCGGCCCGAGTACGCCGAGGGCGCGCTCTTCCAGATGAAGTTCTACGCCCTCGTGGTCTGGCGGCTGAAGCAGGTCGTGCCGCGCCGTCTGCAGCTCGTCTATCTCGGCAGCGGGGACGTGCTGACGTACGACCCGGATCTGGCCGATCTGGAGCGGGTCGAGCGCAAGCTGCACGCGCTGTGGGAGGCCATCGGGCAGGCCACGGAGACCGGCGAGTGGCGCCCGCGCCCGACCAAGCTGTGCGGCTGGTGCGACCATCAGGCGCACTGCCCCGAGTTCGGCGGCACTCCCCCGCCGTATCCGCTGCCGGTGAGGGCGGCCGAGCCGGAGGCCGGGTCGCAGGGCAGAATGGGCGCGGACTAGCGAAGGAGTGTCACGTGGCCATCCGCGTCCTACTGGTCGACGACCAGCCCCTGCTGCGTACGGGTTTCCGGATGATCCTGGAGGCCGAGCAGGATCTCGCGGTCGTGGGCGAGGCCGGTGACGGTCTGCAGGCCCTCGATCAGGTGCGGGCCCTGCAGCCGGACGTCGTGCTGATGGACATCCGTATGCCGCGGATGGACGGTGTGGAGGCGACCCGGCAGATCACCGGGCCCGACCGGTCCGGCCCGGCCAAGGTGCTCGTGCTGACCACGTTCGATCTCGACGAGTACGTGGTGGAGGCGCTGCGCGCCGGGGCCAGCGGCTTCCTGCTGAAGGACGCCCCCGCCAACGAGCTGGTGCAGGCGATCCGCGTGGTCGCGGCCGGTGAGGCGATGCTGGCGCCGAGCATCACGCGTCGTCTGCTGGACAAGTACGCGACGCATCTGCCCTCCGGCGAGGAGCCCGTGCCGGACACCCTGCACACGCTCACCGACCGCGAGGTGGAGGTGCTGAAGCTGGTGGCGCGCGGGCTGTCCAACGCGGAGATCGCCGCTGATCTGTTCGTCAGCGAGACGACGGTGAAGACGCACGTGGGGCACGTGCTGACCAAGCTGGGCCTGCGGGACCGGGTGCAGGCGGCGGTGTACGCGTACGAGAGCGGGCTCGTCCGCCCGGGCGCGCAGTAGCCCTGTACACAGCAGGGGCGCTGCCTCCTCCGTAGGGGGAAGCAGCGCCGCTGCGTCTGTATCGCTCAGTCCTTGCTGAGTTCCCAGAACCGGAACACGGTCGAGGCGTCCAGGCAGTACTCCAGGCCGTAGACGCCGTCGCGGGCGACTGCGTACTGCTTGGCCTGCCACACGGGCAGGACGGGCAGTTCGGCGGCGACGATGTCCTGGAGCCGGCCGAAGTCCTGGTCGGTGGCGCCGCGGTCGCTCTGCGCGGCGGTGTGCGGGATGAGCGTGCCGGTGATGGTGCTGTTGCGGTAGTGGTTGTCCAGCACGTTGCCCTTGCCGAAGAACGGGGCCGTGAAGTTGTCGGGGTCCGGGTAGTCCGGCACCCAGCCCTTCACGTAGACGCCGTATTTGCCGGCGGCGATGTCCTTCTCGTACTGGTCGAAGGTGACCGACTTGACGTCGGCGTCGAACAGGCCGCCGGCGTCGAGCTGTCCGGCGATGGCCTTCAACTCCTGGTCGGTGGCCGGGCCGTAGCGCGACGGGGTGGACCACAGGGTGAGCTTCACCTTGCCGGTGATGCCGTCGGCGCGCAGTGCGGCGGCGGCCTTGGCCTGTGAGGGGCGGGCGCCGTAGGTGTCGAAGAAGGCCGTGTTGTGGCCGGCGATGCCCGCCGGGACGATCGAGTACAGCGGGGTGGCGGTGCCCCGGTAGACGTTCTTGATCAGGGCGTCGCGGTCGAGGAGATAGGCCATGGCCTTGCGGACGCCGAGCTTTCCGGCGACCGGGTCCTTCATGTTGAAGACCAGGTGCTGGACCTCGGCGCTGCTGCCCTCGACGACGTCGACGCCCTTGCTGTCGTCCTGCTGGTCGAGGCCGGCGACGTCGGAGGCGGACAGGCCGCGGTAGGCGAGGTCGACGCCGCCGTCGAGGAGGGCCTTCTTCAGGGCGGCCCGGTCGCCGTGGAAGAACTTCAGGGTGATGCCGGAGTTCTTGACCTTCGCGGTGCCCCGGTAGTTGCCGTTGACCGAGAAGACGGCCTTGTCCTGGTCGAAGGAGTCCAGCCGGTAGGGGCCGGAGCCGACGGCCTTGCCGTCCTTGCGGAGCCCGTCCGCGTCGTACTGCCGGTGGTCCACGATGGAGCCGGCGCCGGAGGCGAGCTTGCTGGGGAAGGTGGCGTCGGGGACCTTCAGGTGGAAGACGACCTTCTTCGCGTCCGGGGTGTCGACCGAGCCGAGCGTCGGGAACATGATCGCGGGCCCCGACGGGTCGTTGATCCTCAGCATGCGGTCGAAGGAGAACTTCACGTCCTGCGAGGTGAGCGCGTCATCGTTGCTGAACTTCAGGCCGTCTCTCAGCTCGCACTGGTAGACCGTGGCCCGCGGGTCGGTGAAGGTGCACTTCTTGGCCAGTTCGGGCTGGGGTTCGGTGCCACCCTTGGGGAAACTGAGCAGCGACTGGAAGACGTTGTCGAACAACAGCCAGGAGCCGGGGTCGTAGCCGGACGCCGGGTCCGTGGCGAGGACGTCGTCGGACATCCCCATCACCACGGAGGTGCCGGTGCCTCCTAAGTCGCCGCTCTCCGTTCCACAGCCGGTCAAAAGGCCGGAGGCCAGCCCCGCCACGATGGGCAGGACCGGCCACTGGTAACGCATGTTCACTGCATGTGCCTTGTCGTCGGTTCCGTCACCCCGGGGCCGCCGTCCTGGCCCCGGGTCCCGGGTCAGCCGTTTGCGGCCCCCGGACGAGGAGAGCCGTCAGCCGCTCACACCGCGGCCGAGCTCCCACAGCTGAAGCGCCGAGGAGGAGTTGAGGGCGTACGCGACGCCCGTGATGTCGCCCCGTGCGGCGACGTACTGCTTGCCCTGCCACAGCGGCAGGACCGGGACGTCCTCGGCGACGGTGTCCTGGATCTGGGTCAGGCTCTTGGCGGCGGAGAGCCGGTCGGCCTCGCGGCGGGAGTCCGGGATCAGCGTGTTCTGGATGGTGGGGTTGGAGTACGGCGAGCCGAGGAAGTTGTCCTTGTCGAGGAAGGGCGCGAGGAAGTTGTCGGCGTCCGGGAAGTCGGGGAACCAGCCCATGCCGTAGACGTCGTACTGGCCCTTCTTCTCGGCGGGCCGGAACTGGTCCCAGGGGTGCCCCTGGATGGAGGCGTCGAACAGGCCGCTGCCGTTGAGCTGCTGCTGCAGGACCTCGAACTCCTGCTTCGTGGCCGAGCCGTAGTGGTCGGTCGTGTAGTGCAGGGTCAGCTTCACCGGGGTGCTGATGCCGGCCTTGGTGAGCAGGTCCTTGGCCTTGGCGGCACTGGGGTTGCCGTACTTGTTGAAGAACGAGTTGGAGTGGCCCGTGACGGTGGCCGGGACCAGCGAGTACAGCGGCTCGGCCTCGGTGCCGTAGACCTTGGAGACCAGTTCGCCGCGGTTGATCAGCTGGGCCATGGCCTGGCGGACGGCCTTGGACTTCACGCTGGGCGCGTTGGTGTCGAAGGCCAGGTAGCGGATCTCCAGGCCCGGCATGTCGACCAGGTCGACCTTGTTGTCGCTGCCGGAGTCCAGCTTCTGGATCTGCGCGGGATCCATCGTGCGGGTCATGACGTCGATGTCGCCCTTGTCGATCGCCGTGCCCATGGCGTCGGCGGAGTCGTAGGAGCGCAGCACGACCTTGCTGTTGTTCACCGTCACGCTGCCCTTGTACGAAGGGTTCTTGGTGAAGGTGGCGCTGACGATCGCGTTGTCCTTGACGTCGGCCTGGAAGCTGTACGGCCCGGAGCCGTCCACCGAGAAGCCGTCGCGCAGCTTGTCCTTCTCGTAGTCCTTCGGGTCGACGATGCCCGCGGGAGGAGTGGACAGCTTGTACGGGAAGGTGGCGTCGGCCGCATTCAGGTGGAAGATGACCTCGCGGTCGCCCTGCGTCTCGATCGTGTCGATGGTGTTCAGCAGCGCGGAGACACCGCTGTCCGACTTGATGCGCAGCACCCGCTCGATGGAGTACTTGACGTCCTCGGCGGTCACCGGGTCGCCGTTGGCGAACTTCAGTCCGTCGCGCAGCTTGCAGGCGTAGCGCTCGCTGCCGCTGTCGGTGAAGCCGCAGCTCTCGGCGGCGTCCGGGACGGGGTCACCCTCGCCCTTGGGCTGGGCCATCAGCGTCTGCTGGGTCTGGCGCAGGATGTTCCAGGTGCCGACGTCGTAGGCGTAGGCCGGGTCGAGCGGCGCCGGGGCGTCCTTCGTGGCGGTGAACCGGTCCGTGGTGCCGACGACGATGGCGTAGCCGCTCTTGCCCCCGCCGCCGGATCCGCCGCACGCGGCGAGAACCGGGGTGAGCAGGCCGGCCAGCGCCGGCAGCACCAAAGTCTTGCGGTTCATGCGGAAGTTTCTCCAGAGCTGTTCGGGTCCGTGTATCCGGCACGCGGGGATGGTGCGGCGGAAACACGGGGGATGCGGCGATGTTCTCGCGACGAGATTAGTCCGCGCCCGCAGGGGGCTTCACGGCCCTGCGAGTTGACCTGTCATCACGCAGTGAAACCGGCTGCGGACGCACAGAAAACCCGACAGCGGCAGGATTAGTGCAGCTTCCCACCAATCGGGACACAAGGAACCGCCGATCCCCCTCGAACGGGGCCGGTCAGCACACTCGGGTAACATTGTCGATACCCTGGAGGGTGGCGAACATCACACCTTCAACTGTGCGGGGAGTCAGTGGAATTCGGCCGCGCGACCGGGTGCGAATTCCACTCGGGTGTACTTCCCGGGATATTTGTCCAGTGCGCCTCTTCGCACCGCCGGTACCCCCGGTGAACGGCTAGGGCATTTCCGTCATCAGACCGCGCAGAAATGCCAGGTCCACCTCTTCCAGGGAGGTCACGACGGTGCGTCCCAAGGCCGGGGCGATGGGGGCGACGGACGGTACGGCGACCACCCGGCAGCCCGCGGCCTCGGCGGCGGCGACGCCGGTCGTGGTGTCCTCGACGACCGCGCAGCGGGCCGGGTCGGCGCCGAGCCCCGCCGCGGCGAGCAGGTACGGGTCGGGGTAGGGCTTGGTGCGCGAGACCTCGTCGCCCGCGATGGACAGCGCGAAGTGGTGCGGGCCGAGGACGCTCAGCACACGGTCGATGATGCGCCGGTGGGAGGCCGAGACCAGGGCCGTGGGCACGGCCTGTTCGTGCAGTTCGGCGAGGAGCCGCGCGGCGCCCGGCATCAGCGGCAGGGCGCGGCCGATGCGGCTCTCGAAGCCCTCGTTGAGCAGCGCGCTGAGTTCGGCGAGGGTGACGGCGGCGCCGGTGGCCTCGATGAGGAAGCCGGCGCTGCGGGTCATGGGGCCGCCCACCACGACATGCCGCCAGGACTCGTCCAGGGTGTGGCCGAGCGCGGCGAAGACCTCGACCTCGACGTCCCACCAGAAGCCCTCGGTGTCCACCAGGGTGCCGTCCATGTCCAGGAGCACCGCTTGCAGCGCCGAGCCTTCGGCCGTACGAGCTCCGAGCGCGGGGACCGTGCTGGTCATCCACGCACCTCCTTGCGGGACGAGCAGGCCGGTTCCCGCGCGGGAACCGGCCTGCAATGGGCCGACAAGTGTACGACTTATCCGATCAGCGCGCTGGGTGAGACGCGCCTCACCGGGCGTTGAAGTACTTCGCCTCCGGGTGGTGGATCACGATCGCGTCCGTGGACTGCTCGGGGTGCAGCTGGAACTCCTCGGACAGGTGGACGCCGATCCGCTCGGGCCGGAGCAGCTCGGCGATCTTCGAGCGGTCCTCCAGGTTCGGGCAGGCGCCGTAGCCGAGGGAGAAGCGGGCGCCCCGGTACTTCAGGGCGAACATGTCCTCGATGTCGGCCGGGTCCTCGCCGGCGAAGCCGAGCTCGCTGCGGACGCGGGCGTGCCAGTACTCGGCGAGCGCCTCGGCCAACTGCACGGACAGGCCGTGCAGTTCGAGGTAGTCGCGGTAGGAGTTGGCCGCGAAGAGCTTGGCCGTCTCCTCGCCGATGCGGGAGCCGACGGTGACGACCTGGAGGCCGACCACGTCCGTCTCGCCCGATTCCTCCGGGCGGAAGAAGTCGGACAGGCACAGCCGGCGGCCCCGGCGCTGGCGCGGGAAGGTGAAGCGGGTGCGCTCGTTGCCCTGCTCGTCCAGGATGATCAGGTCGTCGTCCTTGGACACGCAGGGGAAGTAGCCGTAGACGACGGCCGCTTCGAGGAGGTTTTCCGTCTGCAGCCGGTCCAGCAGACCGCGCAGCCGCGGCCGGCCCTCGCTCTCCACCAGGTCCTCGTACGACGGTCCCTCGCCGGTGCGGGCCTGCCGCAGCCCCCACTGGCCCTTGAACAGGGCGCCCTCGTCCAGCCAGGACGCGTACTCCTTGAGCTGGATGCCCTTGACGATCCGGGTGTCCCAGAACGGCGGGGCCGGCACCGGGTTGTCGGTGGTGACGTCGGAGCGGACGTGCCCCTCCTCCGGGCGTTCCTCGGCCGGGGCGACGACCGCGGGCCGCACCCGGCGCTGCTTCAGCTCGGGCAGCCTGGCTCCGGGGACGCCGCGCTTGACGCCGATGAGGGCGTCCATCAGGCGCAGGCCCTCGAAGGCGTCGCGGGCGTAGCGGACCTCGCCCTCGTAGATCTCGTGCAGGTCCTGCTCGACGTAGGCGCGGGTGAGGGCGGCTCCGCCCAGGATCACCGGGTAGGTCGCGGCCAGCTTGCGCTGGTTCAGCTCCTCCAGGTTCTCCTTCATGATCACCGTGGACTTCACGAGCAGCCCGGACATGCCGATCACGTCGGCCCGGTGCTCCTCGGCGGCCTCCAGGATCGCGGAGACGGGCTGCTTGATGCCCAGGTTGACCACGTTGTAGCCGTTGTTGGACAGGATGATGTCGACCAGGTTCTTGCCGATGTCATGGACGTCGCCGCGCACCGTGGCCAGCACGATGGTGCCCTTGCCCTCCGCGTCCGACTTCTCCATGTGCGGCTCCAGGTAGGCCACCGCCGACTTCATCACCTCGGCGGACTGGAGCACGAACGGCAGCTGCATCTGCCCCGAGCCGAACAGCTCACCGACGACCTTCATGCCGTCCAGGAGGGTGTCGTTGACGATGTCGAGGGCCGGCCGGTCCGCCAGGGCCGTGTCCAGGTCCGCTTCGAGGCCGTTGCGTTCGCCGTCGATGATCCGGCGCTTCAGGCGCTCCTCCAGCGGGAGGGCGGCGAGTTCCTCGGCCTTGCCGGCCTTCAGCGACTTCGCGGTGGCGCCTTCGAAGAGCCGCATCAGCTTCTGGAGCGGGTCGTAGCCCTCGGCGCGGCGGTCGTAGATCAGGTCGAGGGCGGTGGTGACCTGCTCGTCGTCGAAGCGGGCGATGGGCAGGATCTTGGAGGCGTGCACGATGGCCGAGTCCAGCCCCGCCTTCACGCACTCGTCGAGGAAGACGCTGTTGAGGAGGATGCGGGCGGCCGGGTTCAGGCCGAAGGAGATGTTCGACAGGCCCAGGGTGGTCTGCACATCGGGGTGGCGGCGCTTGAGCTCGCGGATCGCCTCGATGGTGGCCAGGCCGTCCTTGCGGGACTCCTCCTGACCGGTGCAGATGGTGAAGGTCAGGGTGTCGATGAGGATGTCCTCCTCACGGATGCCCCAGTTGCCCGTCAGGTCGGCGATCAGCCGCTCGGCGATCTCCACCTTCTTCTCGGGGGTGCGGGCCTGCCCCTCCTCGTCGATCGTCAGCGCGATCAGGGCCGCACCGTGCTCCTGGGCCAGCCGGGTGACGCGGGCGAAGCGGGAATCGGGGCCCGCGCCGTCCTCGTAGTTCACCGAGTTGATCACCGCGCGGCCGCCCAGCTTCTCCAGGCCGGCCCGGATCACGTCGACCTCGGTGGAGTCGAGCACGATCGGCAGCGTCGAGGCCGTCGCGAACCGCCCGGCCAGTTCCTCCATGTCGGCCACACCGTCCCGGCCGACGTAGTCCACGCACAGGTCGAGCAGGTGCGCGCCCTCGCGGATCTGCTCCCGCGCCAGCTCCACGCAGTCGTCCCAGCGGGCCTCCAGCATCGCCTCGCGGAACTTCTTCGACCCGTTCGCGTTCGTCCGCTCGCCGATCGCCAGGTACGACGTGTCCTGCCGGAACGGCACCGTCTGGTACAGGGAGGCCGCTCCCGGCTCCGGGCGCGGGTCACGCGCGGGCGGGGTCACGCCGCGCACCCGCTCGACCACCTGGCGCAGATGCTCCGGCGTCGTACCGCAGCAGCCGCCCACCAGGGACAGGCCGTACTCGTGCACGAACGTCTCCTGCGCGTCCGCCAGCTCGGGCGCGGACAGCGGGTAGTGGGCGCCGTCCTTGGTGAGGACCGGCAGGCCCGCGTTGGGCATGCAGGAGAGCGGGATGCGGGCGTTGCGGGCGAGGTGGCGCAGGTGCTCGCTCATCTCGGCCGGGCCGGTCGCGCAGTTCAGGCCGATCATGTCGATGCCGAGCGGCTCCAGGGCGGTCAGGGCCGCGCCGATCTCGGAGCCGAGGAGCATGGTGCCGGTGGTCTCGACCGTCACCGAGACGATCACCGGCAGGTCGAGCCCGAGGGCCGCGAGGCCGCGGCGGGCGCCGAGGACGGCGGCCTTGGTCTGGAGCAGGTCCTGGGTGGTCTCCACCAGCAGCGCGTCGGCGCCCCCGCCGACCAGGCCCTCGGCGTTGCGCTGGTAGGCGTCGCGCAGGGTCTGGTACGGGGCGTGGCCGAGGGTGGGCAGCTTGGTGCCGGGGCCCATGGAGCCGAGGACCCAGCGCTGCCGGCCGTCCCGCGCCTGGAACGCGTCGGCGACCTCGCGGGCCACCCGGGCGCCGGCCTCGGACAGCTCGTACACGCGCTCGGAGATGTCGTACTCGCCGAGGGCGGAGTGGTTGGCGCCGAAGGTGTTGGTCTCGACGCAGTCCACGCCCACGGCGAAGTACGCCTCGTGGACGGAGCGGACGATGTCGGGGCGCGTGAGGTTGAGGATCTCGTTGCAGCCCTCGAGCTGCTGGAAGTCGTCCAGGGTCGGGTCCTGGGCCTGGAGCATCGTGCCCATGGCTCCGTCCGCGACCACCACACGCGTGGCGAGCGCCTCTCGGAGCGCGGACACCCGGGTCCGGCTGTCGGCATGCGGGGACGTTGGCAACGAGGCCATGAAGGGGCTCCCTAGGTGCGACGGCTGTCGGCTATGCGGCTTCCCCGGATCGGGCTGGGGAAGAGCACGGCGTCAGAGTAACCGGGAGTGGGCTTGGATGGGCAGCGGCGTCCACGAGGCGGACCGGGTGGCCCCCGCGTCACGCTCCGGCCACGTGTGATGTAACAGGTGTCGACCGGCCATTGGCGGCAGGTCGACATGGACCGGTAGTGTTCGGCATTGCCGAACGCTGGGTAGCACGCCATGCGACGGTGTGCGATGGACGACGGGTGACGACACTCGGCACCGGGGACGACCGCGCGCGCCGCGTTCGTCGGCGGTCGAAGGGGACGGAGGCAGGACGGCGATGGCACGGAACATCCAGTCGCTCGAACGGGCGGCCGCGATGCTGCGGCTGCTCGCGGGCGGCGAGCGGAGACTGGGCCTGTCGGACATCGCCTCGTCGCTGGGCCTCGCCAAGGGCACCGCCCACGGCATCCTGCGCACCCTCCAGCAGGAGGGGTTCGTGGAGCAGGACGACGCCTCGGGGCGCTATCAGCTGGGCGCGGAGCTGCTGCGCCTCGGCACCACGTACCTGGACGTGCACGAGCTGCGCGCCCGGGCCCTGGTGTGGACCGACGACCTGGCCCGCTCCAGCGGGGAGAGCGTGCACCTGGGGGTCCTGCACCAGCAGGGCGTGCTGATCGTGCACCACGTCTTCCGGCCGGACGACAGCCGGCAGGTGCTGGAGATCGGCGCCATGCAGCCGCTGCACTCGACCGCGCTGGGCAAGGTGCTCTCGGCATACGACCCGGTGGCGCACAGCGAGGCGCTGGACACCGAGCGCAAGGCCTTCACGGACCGCACGGTGTGCGAGTGGGACGCCTTCGAGCACCTTCTCGACATCACGCGTGCGCGCGGCTACGCGGCCGACGTGGAAGAGACCTGGGAGGGCGTGGCGTCCATCGCCGCGCCCATCCACGACCGGCGCCGGATGCCCGTGGGCGCGGTCGGCATCACCGGAGCCGTGGAGCGGCTGTGCCGGGACGGCGAGCTGCGGCCCGAGCTGATCGCGGCGGTGCGCGACTGCGCCCGCGCGGTCTCCAGGGATCTGGGCGCGGGCCGGTTCTGAGCCCCCTGCCTCTCGCCGAGGGGCGACCGGGACGCCGGGCGGCGTTCCGGTTCTCGCCCTACCCTGAAGTGGACATATCGGGCTAGATCCTTTGAGATCCCACGTCAGTGCCTACGTCAGGTGCGCGATGAGTGATAACCCGCAGCGATCAATAACGATCCTGTTTTCAATAACAGAACCCTTGACGCATGCGTGACGCCGAAGCAAGACTCCCGTCCATCGGTCGGCATTGTCGAACACCTACCGGCAATACGCGTTAGAGTGTGACAACGCCAAGGGCCGACATCGCTCTCACCCCCGAGGGCAGCTCGAACTCCCGGAGGGACCCGGGGTTCGGTCCCCTGGACGAAGGACAAAGGAGTCGCGGGTGTCCAGCTCCGACATCTTCATCGGCGAGACCATCGGTACCGCCATACTCATCCTGCTCGGCGGCGGCGTCTGCGCGGCCGTCACGCTGAAGGCCTCCAAGGCCCGTAACGCCGGTTGGCTCGCCATCGCCTTCGGGTGGGGCTTCGCCGTCATGACGGCCGTGTACATCTCCGGACCCCTCTCCGGTGCACACCTCAACCCGGCCGTCACCATCGCCCTCGCGATCAAGAACAGCGACTGGACCAACGTCCCGGTCTACCTCGCCGGACAGCTGCTCGGCGCGATGATCGGTGCCGCCCTGGTGTGGGTCGCCTACTACGGCCAGTTCCTCGCGCACCTGACCGACAAGGAGATCGTCGGCGGTCCGGGCGCACAGGCCACGGACGCCAAGGCGGTCGAGGCGCAGGAGACGGGTGCCGGCCCGGTCCTCGGCATCTTCTCCACCGGTCCGGAGATCCGGAACGTGGCGCAGAACCTCGCCACGGAGATCATCGGCACCGTCGTGCTCATCCTCGCGGTCCTCACCCAGGGCCTGAACGACAAGGGCAACGGCCTCGGCGTCCTCGGCGGCCTCGTCACCTCGCTCGTGGTGGTGTCGATCGGTCTGTCCCTGGGCGGCCCGACGGGCTACGCCATCAACCCGGCCCGTGACCTCGGCCCGCGCATCGTGCACGCTCTGCTGCCGCTGCCCAACAAGGGTGGTTCCGACTGGAGCTACGCCTGGATCCCGGTGGTCGGTCCGCTGATCGGCGCCGCCATCGGTGCCGGAATCTACAACGTCGCCTTCGCATAAGAAGCCCGCCGTCTTCCGGCACGCGCCCCACGGACAGCCCCCTCACCACGGATCTTTCAGGAGCACACAGTGACCGACGCCCACACCGCAGGCCCGTTCATCGCCGCGATCGACCAGGGCACCACCTCCAGCCGCTGCATCGTCTTCGACCGGGACGGCCGTATCGTCTCCGTCGATCAGAAGGAGCACGAGCAGATCTTCCCGAAGCCGGGCTGGGTCGAGCACAACGCCAACGAGATCTGGACCAACGTCCAGGAAGTCGTCGCCGGTGCCATCGCCAAGGCCGGCATCACCCGGGACGACATCAAGGCCATCGGCATCACCAACCAGCGCGAGACCACCGTGCTGTGGGACAAGAACACCGGTGAGCCCGTCTACAACGCCATCGTCTGGCAGGACACCCGCACCGACGCCCTCTGCCGCGAGCTGGGCCGCAACGTCGGCCAGGACCGCTTCCGCCGCGAGACCGGCCTGCCGCTGGCCTCCTACTTCGCCGGGCCCAAGGCCCGCTGGCTGCTCGACAACGTCGAGGGGCTGAAGGAGCGCGCCGAGGCCGGCGACATCCTCTTCGGCACCATGGACACGTGGGTCATCTGGAACCTGACCGGCGGTGTCAACGGTGGCCGGCACGTCACCGACGTGACCAACGCCTCCCGCACCCTTCTCATGAACCTGCACACGATGGAGTGGGACGAGAAGATCGCCGAGTCCATCGGCGTGCCGCTGCAGATCCTGCCCGAGATCCGCTCCTCCGCCGAGGTCTACGGCGAGGTCACCGGCGGCACGCTCGGCGACCTGCTCGGCGGCATCCCGGTCGCCTCCGCGCTTGGCGACCAGCAGGCGGCCCTGTTCGGCCAGTGCTGCTTCGCCGAGGGCGAGACCAAGTCGACCTACGGCACCGGCACCTTCATGGTGATGAACACCGGTGACAAGATCATCAACTCCTACGCCGGTCTGCTGACCACGGTCGGCTACAAGATCGGCGAGCAGCCGACGGTGTACGCCCTGGAGGGCTCGATCGCCGTCACCGGCTCGCTGGTGCAGTGGATGCGCGACCAGATGGGCCTCATCTCCACCGCCGCCGAGATCGAGACGCTCGCGCTCTCGGTCGAGGACAACGGCGGTGCCTACTTCGTGCCGGCCTTCTCCGGTCTGTTCGCCCCGCACTGGCGCTCCGACGCCCGCGGTGTGATCGCCGGTCTGACCCGGTACGTCACCAAGGCGCACCTCGCGCGCGCCGTCCTGGAGGCCACCGCCTGGCAGACCCGGGAGATCGCCGACGCCATGGTCAAGGACTCCGGCGACGAGCTGGTGGCCCTCAAGGTCGACGGTGGCATGACCGCCAACAACCTGCTGATGCAGACGCTCTCCGACGTCCTGGACGCGCCCGTGGTGCGCCCGATGGTCGCGGAGACCACCTGCCTCGGCGCCGCCTACGCCGCCGGCCTGGCCGTCGGCTTCTGGTCCAGCACCGACGAACTGCGCGCCAACTGGCGCCGGGCCGCCGAATGGACCCCCCGCATGGACGCGGAGACCCGCGACCGTGAGTACAAGAACTGGCTCAAGGCCGTCGACCGGACCATGGGCTGGATCGAGGACGAGAGCTGAGCTGCCCCACAGCTCGGCTCTGACGAGGAGTAAGTACCCGACATGACCAGTCAGTCCACCCTGTCCGTGCCTGCCCTGGGGACGCACCCGGCCTCCGGCTCCAACCCGAGCCGCGCCGAGACCAGGGAGCAGCTCTCCAAGGCGTCGTACGACCTTCTTGTGATCGGCGGCGGCATCCTGGGCATCTCCACCGCCTGGCACGCCGCGCAGTCCGGACTCAGGGTGGCGCTGGTCGACTCCGGCGACTTCGCCGGGGCCACCTCCTCCGCCTCCTCCAAGCTGCTCCACGGCGGTCTGCGCTACCTGCAGACCGGCGCGGTGAAGCTGGTGGCGGAGAACCACTTCGAGCGCCGTGCGGTCTCCCGTCAGGTGGCCCCCCACCTGGCGAACCCGCTCACCTTCTACCTCCCCGTGTACAAGGGCGGGCCGCACGGCGCGGCGAAGCTCGGCGCGGGCGTCTTCGCCTACTCCGCGCTCTCCGCGTTCGGCGACGGCGTCGGCCACCTGCTCTCCCCCGCCAAGGCGGCGCAGGACGTGCCGGAGCTGCGCACCGAGAACCTCAAGGCCGTGGCCGTCTACGGCGACGACCAGATGAACGACGCGCGCATGGCGCTGATGACGGTCCGCGCGGCCGTCGAGGCGGGCGCGGTCGTCCTCAACCACGCCGAGGTCACCGGCCTGCGCTTCACCCGGGGCCGGGTCACCGGCGCCGAGCTCAAGGACCGTGTCTCCGGCGAGGAGTTCGGCGTGAGCGCCCGCCTGGTGCTGAACGCGACCGGCCCCTGGGTCGACCACCTGCGGAAGATGGAGGACCCGAACGCGGCCCCCTCCATCCGCCTGTCCAAGGGCGCGCACCTGGTCCTCAAGCGCACCTCTCCCTGGAAGGCCGCGCTCGCGACCCCCATCGACAAGTACCGCATCACCTTCGCCCTCCCCTGGGAGGACATGCTGCTGCTCGGCACGACCGACGAGGAGTTCGAGGGCGACCCGGCGGACGTCTCCGTCACCGAGAAGGACATAGCCCAGATCCTGGACGAGGCCGCGTTCTCCGTCCGGGACCAGCAGCTCCGGCGCGAGCTCATCACGTACGCGTTCGCCGGTCTGCGCGTGCTGCCGGGCGGCCCCGGCGACACCGCCAAGGCCAAGCGCGAGACCGTGGTGACCGAGGGCAAGGGCGGCATGCTGTCCGTCGCGGGCGGCAAGTGGACCACCTTCCGCCACATCGGCCGCACGATCATGAAGAAGCTGGAGGCGCTGCCGGGTCACCCGCTCGGCGACGACTTCGAGCCGATCTCCTCGCTGCCGAAGAAGCTCCCGCTGCCCGGCGTCGCCAACCCGCGCGCCGTCGCACACCGCCTGCTGGTGGACCACCCGGCGCCCGGCCCGCGCATGGCGGCCGACACGGCGAAGCACCTGGCCACCCACTACGGCTCCCTGGCCTTCGACATCGCCCGGCTGGCGAACGAGGACCCGGAGCTGGCCGAGCGCGTCCACCCCGACGCCCCGGAGATCTGGGCGCAGGTCGTCTGGGCCCGCGACCACGAGTGGGCCCAGACGCCGGACGACGTGCTGCGCCGCCGCACGACGCTGACGATCCGGGGCCTTGCCACGGACGAGGTCCGCGGCAAGGTCCAGGACCTGCTCGACAAGAGGTAACCGGGCACGGCGAAGGGGTGGTCCCGCTGCGGTGGGGCCGCCCCTTTCCCATGGCTCACCCGAACGGCCCCGGGAAGGGCCCGCATAATGTGGCTGAGACATCCGATGTCTGAGCGCATGCGCGCGGGGTGCGGGCGACAGGAGGCCGGTCATGGCAGTCACCGACGAGGCGATCGAGAAGATCAAGGACATGATCGTCTCGGGTGCGCTGCGCCCCGGCGACCGGCTGCCCAAGGAGAGCGAACTCGCCGCCGAACTGGGCCTGTCCCGCAACTCGCTGCGCGAGGCCGTACGGGCCCTGTCGCTGATCCGGATCCTGGACGTGCGCCAGGGCGACGGCACGTACGTCACGAGCCTCGACCCGCAACTCCTGCTGGAGGCCATGAGTTTCGTGGTGGACTTCCACCGCGACGACACCGTGCTGGAGTTCCTGGCGGTGCGCCGGATCCTGGAGCCGGCCGCGACGGCGATGGCGGCCTTGCGGATCAGCGAGCAGCAACTGGACGCACTGTCCGCCCAGTTGGACGCGCTGGGCGCGGAGCCTTCGGTGGAGGAGCTGGTCGCCGCCGACCTGGAGTTCCATCGCGGCATCGTGCGCGGCGCGGGCAACTCGGTGCTGTGCTCGCTGCTGGACGGCCTGTCGGGGCCGACCACACGGGCGCGGATCTGGCGGGGCCTGACCCAGGAGGACGCGGTCGGCCGCACCCTGCGCGAGCACCGGGCGATCCTGGCCGCGCTGCGCGACCGGGACGCGGAGGCGGCCCGCTCCTGGGCGACGGTGCACATCGCGAGCGTGGAGCAGTGGCTCCGGTCCACTCTGTGAGTCCGGGTGTTCCGCACTGGTGCACGGGGCAGTGATCCGTTCACTCCCCCGTGCAAGGGGGCTGCGGGAGCCCCCGCCGGACGCCGTAAGGTTGGTGAGTCAGGCGAGGGCACGTCGGAAGGAGGCACTGGGTGATCGAGCTGGAGGGGGTTCCCGAGCTGATCGACCCAGTCATGGTGGCCGCGTTCGAGGGCTGGAACGATGCCGGTGACGCCGCCTCCACGGCGGTCGCGCATCTGGAACGCGAGTTCAAGGGCGAGGTGTTCGCGGCGCTGGACGCCGAGGACTACTACGACTTCCAGGTGAACCGCCCCACGGTCTTCATGGACGGCGGGGTGCGCAAGATCACATGGCCGACGACCAGGCTGTCGGTGGTCCGCGTCGGCGGCGAGAAGCCACGCGATCTCGTGCTGGTGCGCGGCATCGAACCGTCCATGCGCTGGCGCTCGTTCTGCAACGAGCTGCTGGGCTTCGCGCACGAGCTGGGCGTGGAGCTGGTGGTCGTCCTGGGCGCCCTGCTCGGTGACACCCCGCACACGCGTCCGGTGCCGGTCAGCGGGGTCACGTCCGACCCGGACCTGGCCCAGCGGATGGACCTGGAGGAGACCAAGTACGAGGGCCCGACGGGCATCGTCGGCGTGCTCCAGGAGGCGTGCACGCACGCGGGCGTCCCGGCGGTGTCGCTGTGGGCGGCCGTACCGCACTACGTCTCCCAGCCGCCCAACCCGAAGGCGACACTGGCGCTGCTCAACCGGCTGGAGGACCTGCTGGACCTGCGCATCCCGCAGGGCGAGCTGCCCGAGGACGCGCGCGCCTGGCAGGTGGGCGTGGACCAGTTGGCCGCGGAGGACAGCGAGGTCGCCGAGTACGTGCAGACACTGGAGGAGGCTCGGGACACCGCCGAGCTGCCGGAGGCGTCGGGCGAGGCCATCGCCCGCGAGTTCGAGCGGTACCTGCGGCGCCGGGACGTGGGCCCGCCGGGCGGCCACGCGACGGCGGACGGCACGGACACCGGCCCGTGGCTGCGCGACAACCCGAGCGGGCGGACCCGGCCGCCCCTGCCGCCGCGGCCCGACGCCTCCGGCGGCCCGGACGACGACGAGGACTCCGAGGACTGACCCGGCAGTGACGGAAGGGGCGGTACGCGTGCGCGTACCGCCCCTTCCGCGTGTGCCGGAGTGGCCGGGCTAGACCGCCACGCCCAGCAGGGCGTCCACCGCCCGGGTCACCAGGCCGGGGGCACCCGTGTCGGTGCCGCCCTGCTGCTCCTGGCGCTCCGCCCAGCGGTCCACCGCGGCGAGCGCGGCCGGTGCGTCCAGATCGTGGGCCAGAGCCTCGCGGATCTCCTCGACCAGGGCGTCGGCGGAGGGGCCGTCGGGGCGGGAGACGGCGGCGCGCCAGCGGCCGAGGCGGGCCACGGCGTCCGCCAGGACCTGGTCGGTCCACTCCCAGTCGGCGCGGTAGTGGTGGGCCAGCAGGGCGAGCCGGATCGCGGCCGGGTCGACGCCGTCGCGGCGCAGCGCCGAGACGAAGACCAGGTTGCCCTTGGACTTCGACATCTTCTCGCCGTGCAGGGCGACCATGCCGGCGTGGACGTACGCCTTGGCCATCGGGAACTCGCCGGTGAGTACCTGGGCGTGCGAGGCGCCCATCTCGTGGTGCGGGAAGGCCAGGTCGGAGCCGCCTCCCTGGACGTCGAAGCCCATCCCGAGGTGGTCGAGGGCGATGGCCACGCACTCGATGTGCCAGCCGGGTCGGCCCCGGCCGAGCGTCCCGCCGTCCCAGCTGGGCTCGCCCTCGCGGGCCGCCATCCACAGCATCGGGTCGAGCGGGTTCTTCTTGCCCGGGCGCTCCGGGTCGCCGCCGCGCTCGGCGGACAGCAGCCGCATCGCGGCCGCGTCGAGGTTCGAGACCTTGCCGAAGTTCGGGTCGGACTCGACGGAGAAGTAGATGTCGCCGTCCAGGTCGTAGGCCGCGCCGAGGTCGCGCAGCCGCTCCACGAGCGGGACGATGCCGGGTATCGCCTCGACGGCGCCTATGTAGTGCCGGGGCGGGAGCAGCCGCAGGGCGGTCATGTCCTCACGGAAGAGGGCCGTCTGCTGCTCGGCGAGGGCGACCCAGTCGACGTTGTCCCGCACCGCGCGCTCCAGCAGCGGATCGTCGACGTCGGTGACGTTCTGGACGTAGTGGACCTGCCGCTTGGTGTCGAGCCACACGCGCTGAACGAGGTCGAACGCGTTGTAGGTCGCCGCGTGACCCATGTGGGTCGCGTCGTACGGAGTGATGCCGCAGACGTAGATACGGGCGACGGGACCGGGGTCGAGGGTGACCAGACCGCCGGTCGCGGTGTCGTGGATCCTCAGGTCGCGGCCCTGACCAGGCAGGGCGGGGACCTCGGAAGCGGGCCAGGCATGCATGTACATGAGCCTAACCGGCCAGGAGCTGCGTATACGAACGGGATCGGGCCGGATGGCCCGTTAGACGGTCTTGTACATCTGCCGCCGTTGTGCTCACACGGGCGGCCACGGGATCGCCGGCCACTCACCGCCCGGTTCCGGATGCACGCCCGAGGAGAGCAGTTCCTCGGTACGCGCGCGTGTGGCGTCGATCTCGGCCGGGGTGATCAGTCCGGCGAGCCGCTCGCCGAGCGGTCCGCCCAGGCCCTCGCGCAGGCCGCCCAGGACCTCGACGGCCTCGGCGGTCAGCGGCTCCCCGGCCCAGCCCCACAGCAGGGTGCGGAGCTTGTTCTCGACGTTGAAGGTGACGCCGTGGTCGATGCCGTAGAGCCTGCCCTCGGTGGTGGGCAGCAGATGGCCGCCCTTGCGGTCGGCGTTGTTGATCACGGCGTCGAGGACGGCGAGCCTGCGCAGCCGCTCGTCGTCGGCGTGCACGAGCAGCGCGGTGCGGCCCTCGCCGACCTCGGCGAGGCCGATCGCCTTCCAGCCCGGCTCCGGCTCCTCGGCGTCCACCAGGGCGAGCAGCTCCGCCTCGGCCTGGACGTCGATCCACAGCTGGCACATGCCCTCGCCGTAGGGCCCCTCGCGCAGCACGGTCGGCGGGACGAGGCCCCAGCCGGTGGCCTCGGAGACCGCGTAGGCGGCCACCTCGCGGCCGGCCAGGGTGCCGTCGGGGAAGTCCCACAGCGGGCGCTCCCCGGCCACGGGCTTGTAGATGCAGGAGGCTTCCCGGCCGTCGTACGCGACCGTGCAGAACAGCGCGGCGTTCGACGCCTCGCGGATGCGACCGCGTACGGTCAGCTCACCGCGCGCGAGCAGTTCGGCGGCGGCCGCGTCGGCGGACGTGTCGACGGACGTCACGCTCCGCGGCGGTATCCGTTCTGGCGCGGACATACATGTCCTTCCGGATCGAGCGGGAGGCTGCACAGCGGGCACGGCGGCCGCCCGGCGTTGACGACGTCGAGGGCGCGCTTGGCGAAGGCCCTGGCCTGCGCGCCGGTCAGCCGGACCCGCAGCATCGGGGGCCCGTTCTCCTCGTCCTGGAGCAGTCGCTCCTCGGCCTCGGCGAGGTCCTCGTCGGTGTCGGCGTCCAGCTCCACGAGGGCCTGCGCCTCGACGATCATGCGCTGTTCCTCGCCGTCCCACGCCAGCGCCATGGTGCCGACGCGGAACTCCTCGTCGACGGGGGTCTCCAGCGGGGCGGTGTCGGCGATCTCGGTGGGCGCCATGGCGGGGACGGCCGCGCTGCCGCCGCTGCGCCGTACGACCTCGTCGAGCAGTTCGTCCATGCGCTCGGCGAGCGCGGCCACCTGCGTCTTCTCCAGCGCCACGCTGGTCACCCGGGAACCTGCGACGGCCTGGAGGAAGAACGTACGGCGCCCGGGCAGTCCGACCGTGCCGGCGACGAAGCGGTCCGGCGGGTCGTAGAGGAACACCTGACGGGACACGTCCTGATCTCCATTGGGTTCGAGAGCTTCAGCGGTGCTGGCCACGCGGGTACGCGACTGCGGTGGATCCGAGTGCGGTGGATCGCTTCACCCTACTGCGGCCGACGATCACGGTGCGCCCGCACCACCCCCGACCGGTGCGTCGCCCTCACCGGTGCCCTCGTCCGGTTCGGCGCCCGGTTGTTCGCGCGGGGCGAGGGAGGCGAAGTCCCCGGTGTCGCCGAGCCGGATCAGGAACGGCCGCAGCCGGGTGAAGCGGATCGCGGTGACGGAACAGGGCTCCACGGAGATCCGCTGGAAGAGGTCGAGATGGAGCCCGAGGGCGTCGGCGACCAGGGACTTGATGATGTCGCCGTGCGAGCACATGAGGTAGACGGCGTCGGCGCCGTGCTCGCGCTCCACGCGCGCGTTCCACTCGCGTACGGCCTCGGCGGCGCGGGTCTGCATGGCGCGCAGGGACTCGCCGCCCGGGAAGGCGGCGGCCGACGGGTGGGCCTGGACGACCTCCATCAGCGGCTCGTCCTTCAGCTCGGCGAGCTTGCGGCCGGACCAGTCGCCGTAGTGGCACTCCCCGATCCGCTCGTCGGTGTGGACGCGCAGTCCCGGGCGGGCCTCCAGCAGCGGGCGCACGGTCTCCTGGCAGCGCTGCAGCGGGCTGGCGACGACCTCCGAGATCGGCAGGCCCGCGAGCCGGGCCGGCAGCGCGGCGGCCTGCGCGGCGCCCCGCTCGTCCAGGGCGACGCCGGGCGTCCACCCGGCGAGCAGACCGGAGGTGTTGGCGGTGGACCGTCCGTGCCTTACGAGGATCAGGGTGGGCATGCGGCCCAGGGTAGGCGTACCAGCGCGTGCGCCGCTGGGCGGGCGAGGGGAGAACGCGCTCCGTGATCGTGGACCGCGCCGTCTACCGGCACGGGCTCCGCGCCGAGGGCCCGGAGGACCTGTCCGAGGCGCCGGCGGAGGCGCGGGCGGCGGGCGGTTTCGTGCGGATCGGGCTGTACGAGCCGTCGGAGCGCGAGTTCGGCCAGGTCACCGAGGAGTTCGGGCTGCATCCTCTGGCGGTCGAGGACGCCCTCAAGGCGCATCAGCGGCCGAAGCTGGACGTGTACGCCGACTCGCTGTTCATGGTGCTGAAACCGGTCGTCTACGAGCCCGAGGGCGACACCGTCACGACGGGCGGGATCACGGTCTTTGTCGGCGACTCCTTCGCGGTGACCGTCCGCCATGAAGGAGCCGCGGTGCGTTACGAACACGGCATCGTGGAGACGCCGTCTGCGACACAGGGAGTCTCCCGGCTCACCGGAGAGAGCTCCAGACCTTCGAGCGGCAGGTCGGCATTGCCGTCGTTCCGCCGCGCTCGACGAGTCCGCTGCCTGTGAGCGACCCGTACGGCGCGGCGGAGCCTTTCGTGCACGACATAGGCGCGGCCCTTCTTCCGGGACGTGGGCGACCATCTGCTGCCGGTGAACGAGTCCGTGGAGGCGCGGGACCGGCTGGTGCCCGACATCCTCTCGGCGCATCTGGCGCAGATGAGCGTCCGGCAGAACGACGACATGCGGAAGATCTCCGCGTGGGCGGCCATGGCCGCGGTGCCCACGATGATCGCCGGGATCTGCGGCATGAACTTCGACCACATGCCGGAGCTGCGCTGGCTGTGGTCCTACCCGGCGGTGATCCCGCTGATGGCCGGGCTGGAGGAGGCACCGCGACTGGCTTTAAGGGGCCGGTTCGGCTCAGGCGAACTCGTGGGCCGGGGCGGTGGGCCCGCCGAGGGCGTCGCGGCGCTCGGGCATGCGCAGGGCGGCCATCCGGTGCCAGCCGGCGAGGCGTTCGTAGCCGTACAGCGCGTGGATGCCGGCGGCGAGCAGCGCGGACGTGGCCCGGGGCCAGCCGAGGATGCGCCCCATGTGGGCCATCACGGCGAGGCTGACGTCCCGGTGGACGGCGATCTCGGCGAGCGCGTACGCGCGCAGGGTCCGCTGGATCAGCCGGCCGTGTCCGGCGGCGGCGAGGCGCAGCAGTTCCTCATGGGTGTAGGCGAGGTGGTTGTCCTCGTCGGTGGAGATCATGCGTACGGCCTTGCCGACGTCCGGGTCGTCGGCGAAGTACCGGCGGAGCATCGTCATCTGCTCGGCGGCGCGCTGCTCGGTGACACGGCTGTGGGCGAGGTAGACGACGATGTCCCGTACGGACAGCGGCGCCTCGCGCCGGAGTCTGTCGTGCGCGAGGCCGATGCCGCGCCGCTCCAGGAGCATCGTGTAGTCGGTCTCGGGCGGTACGGCGACGGGGGTGAGCCCGCGCTTCCTCATCAGGGCGTGGAAGATGCGGCCGTGCTTGTCCTCGTCGGCGCCGTGGCGGGCGATCTTCGGAGCGAGCGCGCGTTCGCTGTCCGGCACGAGCGCGGCGATCCGCCCGTTCTCCCAGCCGCCCTGGCACTCCCCGCCGGCGGCGATGGAGCAGAAGAGCCGGAAGGACTCGTCGTGGTCGAGGATCTCCTGGAACAGACTCCTGGCCGAAAGCATCGAGGTCCCCTCTCCGCAAGATGCATGATTTCGCATCATCCGCGACATTCCGCAGAGAACGAGTCAAATGCGGGTGGAGAGGAGCCGCAACACGGATGCCCGGCGACTCGGCCGGAAGAAGGAACGCCGGGGTCGTAACCGCGCGGCGCCCGGCGCGTTGTTCCGGGTGACGGCCGTGGCGGGGAAGACCCCCGAGCCCCCACCACGGCCGCAGAAACCTTTACTGAACCCCTTCGGCCGAGGCCGTCAGGCGAGCCCGGCGCGCTCCAGCGCCTCGCTGCCGGCCCGCAGGGAGGCGAGCCGCTCGTCCAGCGTGAAGCCGGCCGGGGCGAGGCTGAGGGTGGTGACCCCGGCGGCGGCGTAGGCCTTCATCCGGTCCGCGATCCGGTCGACGGAGCCCAACAGCGTGGTCCTGTCGATGAGGTCGTGCGGCACGGCGGCCGCGGCACCGGCCTTGTCCCCGGACAGGTACTTCTCCTGGATGTCGGCGGCCTCCTTCTCGTATCCCATGCGCCGCGCGAGCTGGTTGTAGAAGTTCTGCTTGGCGCTGCCCATGCCGCCCACGTACAGCGCGGTGTAGGGCCGGAAGGTGTCGGCGAGCCGGGTCACGTCCTTGTCGTCGCCCACGGCCAGCGGCAAGGTGGGACAGACGTCGAACCCCTCAAGGGTCTTGCCGGCCTTCTCGCGCCCCGCGCGCAGATGCGTGATCGTGGTCTCCTCCAGGTGCTCGGCGGAGGGGAAGATCAGCAGGGCGCCGTCGGCGATCTCGCCGGTCTGCTCCAGGTTCTTCGGGCCGATCGCGGCGATGTACAGCGGGATGTGCTCGCGCTGCGGGTGCACGGTCAGCCTGATCGGCTTGCCGGGGCCGCCGGGCAGGGGCAGCGTCCAGTGCGCGCCCTCGTACGTCAGCCGCTCCCGGGTCATCGCCTTGCGCACGATCTCGACGTACTCACGCGTGCGTGTCAGCGGCTTGTCGAACGTGACGCCGTACCAGCCCTCGGAGACCTGCGGACCGGAGACGCCGAGGCCGAGCCGGAACCGCCCGCCGGAGAGCGAGTCGAGCGTCGCGGCGGTCATCGCGGTCATCGCGGGCTGCCGGGCCGGGATCTGGAAGATGGCCGAGCCGACGTCGATGCGCTCGGTCTGCGCGGCGACCCAGCTGAGCACCGTGGCCGCGTCGGACCCGTACGCCTCGGCGGCCCAGCACACGGCGTACCCCAGCCGGTCGGCCTCCTGGGCCACGGCCAGATTGTCCCCGTCCATTCCGGCGCCCCAGTAGCCGAGATTGATCCCGAGTTGCATGGCCCATTCCCCTTACCCGTGAGTAACGTCCCTGTGGGGGCGACCTTAGCGCGGGGGTGGGGGTCCGAGGCAGGGCGTGGCCGGGACAGGGGCCGGGATCACCGGTCCCGGGGTATGTCCGGCACCCGTCCGCCGAGTTATCCACAGGCCACCCACCGCATGGGTTCTGGCCAGTAATCTCGCGGTCATGGAGCAGAGGCATCTCGGCCGAACCGGCCTGCGCGTGTCCCGGATCGGACTCGGCACCCTCACCTGGGGCCGGGACACCGACCAGCACGACGCCGCGGACTTGCTGAAGACGTTCTGGGAAGCCGGCGGCACACTCGTCGACACCGCGGACGTGTACGGCGACGGGGAGTCGGAGTATCTGCTCGGCCAGCTGATGGAGGGTCTGGTGCCGCGCCGGGACCTGGTGATCTCCACGAAGGCGGGCAGCGTCCCCGATCCAGACCGCCGCTTCGACGGCTCCCGCGGTCATCTGCTCGCCGCCCTCGACGCCTCCCTGGCCCGCCTCGGCACGGACTACGTCGACCTGTGGCACGTGCACGCCTACGACCCCGGCACCCCCCTGGAGGAGACGCTCCAGGCCCTCGACATAGCGGTGAGCAGCGGCCGTGCCCGCTACGCCGGCGTCTCCAACTTCTGCGGCTGGCAGCTCGCCAAGGCCGCCACCTGGCAGCTCGCGGCGCCGGGCACCCGGACCCGCCTGGCCAGCACGCAGATGGAGTACTCGCTGCTCCAGCGAGGCGTCGAGCGCGAGGTGCTGCCCGCCGCGCTCGACCTCGGCGTCGGCCTGCTGCCCTCCTCCCCGCTCGGCCGGGGCGTGCTGACCGGAAAGTACCGGCAGACCACTCCCCCGGACTCGCGCGGCGCCTCCGAGCATCTGGCGCCGTTCGTAGAGCCGTACCTCGACGACACGGCGAGGCACATCGTGGACGCGGTGACGACGGCCGCCGACGGCCTCGCCGTCACCCCGCTCCAGGTGGCCCTGGCCTGGGTCCGGGACCGGCCCGGCGTGGCCGCCCCGATCGTCGGCGCGCGCAACGCGCAGCAGCTCACGGCGGCATTGTCAGTGGAGGCGCTTAGTCTTCCTGACGAGATCTGCCGGGCGCTGGACGATGTGTCGGCGCCCCTGCACCGCTATCCCGATCACGACTGGAGCACGCTGTGAGCACGGAGCCGGAGACCACGGAGAAAGCCGGGCCGGGGACACCGGACACCCCCGAGGCCCCGGGCGCCGAATCCGCGCCCGCGGAGAGCCGTGCGCAGGGCGGCGTGGGTGAGGACGGGAGCGACGGCGCGAGCGAGGCCGGGGCCGAGACCGAAACCGAGGACGGTGCGAGCGCCGGCGTCGCCGAAGGCGAGAGCGGCTCGGGTGGGGCCGGCGGCGGTGAGGGCGCCGGGGCCCAGGTGTCCGAGGCGGAGGCCGAGTTGGCCGCGCAGCGGGTCGAGCGGGAGCGGATCGCGCGCCGCAAGGCCGAGAAGACGGCCCCGGTCGAGAGCGGCGCCAAGCTCAGCGGCACGGCGGCGGACCTGCTCGCCGCGATCCGGGCCGTGGAGGGCGGCGCGAAGCCCGCGGCGACGGTGTTCGCCGAGCCCGCACCGTCCCCCCGCCGTCTGGCCCCGGAGCCGGTGCACCGGCCGCAGCCGACCCCGGCCCCGTCCGTCGCGCCGGGCGCTCCCGCCGCTGAGACCGCCGAGGCCGTCCGCCGCGTGCTGACCGAGGGCGGAGCCCCCGAGGCCCTGGCACCCCAGGTCGCGGCGGCGCTCGGCGAGGGCGCGGACACCGCGCTGCGCGAGGACCCCTGGCAGTTGCTGCGGGTCGGCGGCGTCCGGCCGGAGCAGGCCGACGGCTTCGCCCGGGCCCTGCTCGGCGCCGCCTGCGGACCCGACGACGAGCGGCGGGGCCGCGCGGTGACCGTCTGGCTGCTGGAGCAGGCCGCGCTGGCCGGGCACACCGCGCTGGAGCTGCCCACGCTCATCACGGCGCTGGGCCGGCAGGGCGTGCCCGACCCGGACGCGGCGGTGCAGAGCACACTCGCCGAGGCCGAGGCGCTGGCCTTCCAGGACGCCCTGGAGGACACCACCGGCGCGGCCCCCCAGGGGGCGGACGAGGGTGACGACGAGGGTGAGGAGGAGGAGCGGCCGGTCCGTGTCCTCGTCGGTCTGGAGCGCTACGCCCTGGCCGAGGAGAGCCTCGCCGACGGCCTCGCGAGGCTCGTCAACTCCCTGTCGAAGGACACCGAGGAGGCCTGGCGGGCGGCGGCCGACGCGGCCCGCGGCGGCGCGGCCGAGCTGGTCCGCGCGGTCGCCGGGCACGGCCTGGTGCTGCACACCGGCGGGGAGGCGGCCCGCGCCGAACCGGCCGCGCTGCTCGATGCCGCCCGCGCCGCCGGCCTGCGGGCCTTCGCCGTCTGCCACACGGCCGACGGCCGCCGTCGCCTGGCCGCAGTGCCGGGCCCCCGGACCAGCGGGGACGCGGCGACACGCGGCGTGGGTACGGCGGCCGGGCTGCTGTCCGGTGCCGAGGGCCCGGGCCGGGGCGCGGA
The DNA here is from genome assembly GCF_055558375.1 of Streptomyces sp. NPDC025793. NCBI lineage: Bacteria > Bacillati > Actinomycetota > Actinomycetes > Kitasatosporales > Streptomycetaceae > Streptomyces > Streptomyces sp. NPDC025793. Next base: position 101,310 of record NZ_JBVHMR010000015.1, read on the forward strand.
CGGCGCCCTGGAGCTGGACCTGCTGATCGTGCTCGACGCCCCGCAGCTGGACGTGGAGAGCGCCGCGATGCTCGTGGAGTCCCTGCCGGACGGGGCCCGGCTGGTGCTCAGCGGCGACCCGGCGGTGCTGTGGTCGGCCGGTCCGGGCCGGGTCTTCGCGGACCTGCTGGCCGCCCGTGCCTGCCCGCAGGTCGCCTCCCGCGTGCCCGACCCCGGCCCGATCGGCGAGCTGGTCTCCGGCATCGGCATCGGCGAGCTGAATCAGGTCGACGCCCCCGGCAAGGAGATCGTCATCGTCCCGGTGCGGGACGCGGGCGAGGCCGTGCACCGCACGGTCCAGCTGGTCGCGGACTCGGTGCCGCGGGCGATCGGTATCCCGGCCGACCAGACCGTGGTGATCACCCCGGGGCACGGCGGCGCGGCCGGCACCCGCGCGCTCAACGCCGCCCTGAAGGAGCGCCTCAACCCCGGCCCGGGCCGCTTCGGCGGCTTCGACCCCGGCGACCGGATCGCCTACACCCCCGCCCCGGGTCGTACGGTGCCGGGCGTGGTGGTGAAGGCCGACGCCGACGGGCTGCACCTGTCCTGCGCGGGCGCCCCCGTGGTCGTCCAGCGCGAGCGGGTGGAGGGGGCCGTACGGCACGGCTGGGCACTGACCGCGCATCAGGCGGTCGGGGCCCGCTGGCCGGCGGCGGTCGTGGTGCTGCCCGGTGACGCGGCGCAGACGCTCAGCAGACCGTGGGTGTACACGGCGTTCTGCCGGGCCGAGCGGCATCTGTCCGTGGTCCACGGGGTGGAGCAGGCCCTGCCGAAGGCGGTCGCGGAGACCTTGGCCAAGCCCCGCACGACCCGCCTGCGGACGCTGCTGCGCACCCAGGTGCCGACGGCGGCCGGCTGACCTCCGCGCCGGCGGATCGGCCGCGACGGCGGATCGCGGTGGTGCCGCGGCGGCCTCAGGCCGTCACGGCACCACCGGCGGACGTCATCTCGTGACGCCCTCGACCTCGTCGTCCGCTTCCGTGTCCTCGTCCGCGTCCTCGACGAATTCGAGATCCTCGTCGTCGGCGTCCTCGTCGTCGAACACCGCGCTCACGTCGAACCGGCACACCACACCCAGCGGGTCGACGTGCTCGAACGGCGTCTCCAGCCACTCACCGGGTTCCGCGGGCTCCTCCGCCGCGGTGACCCAGAGCGTGGAGTCGCCCTCCTCCAGACCGAACTCCTTGTGCCGGGAGGCGATCTCGTCCGGTTCGAACTCGCCGAAGAGGACGCCCAGCGCGCCGGGGACCGTGCCGGCGGCGCCGTCGGCCGAGCCGCCCGACTCGTCGTACTCCGCCGCCTCGACCCGCTGGGCCTGCGCGAGCAGCCGCTGGGGTTCCGCGACGGCGTAGTCGCGGCGGATCAGCACGCTGATCGCGTGGGGTTCCTCGGGGCCCGCGTACGGCGGCAGCTCCTCCGCACCGGGGATCTCGAAGGGTGTGACCTCGTCGTAGCGGTCGTAGAGCAGCTCGTCGTACACCTCGGCGGCCGCGGCGAGCTGGTTGAACGCCTCGGAGACGGCCGGGTCGTCCTCCCCCGACCTGCGTTCGACCGCCGCCAGATGACGGTCGAGCGCGGTCTTGACCGCCTCGGCGGCGGCACGTACCTCGGCAGCGGTGGGCTGCGCAGCATCAGACATAGTGCAGACGCTATCCGTACCGGGCCCCAGCCCGCACAATAGATGCGATGCCGGAATACGAATTTGTCGACGTGTACGTACCTCGCGGGGTCTCCCGCAAGGAGGCGACGCGTCTGCTGACGGACCATGCCGAGTACGGACACTGGGAGTTGGACCGACTGAGCCTGATGCGCGACGGCAGCCGCAGGGTGCGGTTGCGCCGGCGGATCATCCGCCAGGTGCGCGCCACGTGGTGAGGCCGGACACATGAACGGAGCGGGCCCGGCCGGCATGGCAGGGCCCGCTCCGTTTTCCGCGCCGTACGGCCCACAGTGCCGTACGCCCTTGTCCTCACCCGGTGTTGACCGCTGCCGGGCCGCGTCGGCCGCTAGGCGGAGGCGCGTGCCTTGCGGTACAGCACCGCGCCCGCGAGCAGCGCGCCCGCACCGGCCGGCAGCGCGAGGCCGAGCGGCACGTCACTGCCGGTGTGCGCCAGCTCACCGGTGGTGGGGAGCTGTTCGCCGCGGTCGCCCTGTGTCCGGACCTGGGAGGCCCCGTGCGGCTTGTGGGCCTGCTGCGTCCCCTGGGGCCCGTGGGGCGTGTGGCCCCCCTGACCGGGCGGGGTCGTCGGACCTCCCGGATGGGTCGGCTTACCGGGGTGACCGGGGTGTCCCGGGTGTCCCGGATGGCCAGGGTGACCCGGATGTCCCGGATGGCCGGGGTGTCCCGGCGGGTTGCCGTTCCCACCCCCCGGCGGCTGGGTCTGGTGACCGCCGCCGCCGTTGGCACAGTCGTTGCCCGTGGCGGTGTTGCCCACGCCGATGACGTTCACGCTGTTTCCGCAGACGTTCACCGGAGCGTCGATCGGCACCTGCACGGTGTTGCCGGAGCCGACGCCGGGCGAGCCGCCGGTGTGACCGCCCGCGTGCGAGCCCCCGGATCCACCGGAGCCGCCCGAGCCGCCGTGACCCCCCGACGCACCGCCGTGGTTGGCGCACGAGTTGCCGGCGGCCGGGTTGAGCAGTCCGACCACGTTCACGGTGTTGCCGCACACGTTCACCGGTGCGTGCACCGGCACCTGCACGGTGTTGCCGGACAGTACGCCCGGCGAGCCGGCCGCGGCGCCCATGGCGCCGGAGTCCGCGTGGGCGTAGCCGCTCGCGGCGGCGATCATCCCAGTCGCGGCGGCCATCGTCATCAGGCCTTTGCGCGTGCTTTGTCGCATGCTGATTCCCCCCTGCCTTCGCTTCACTTCGGAACGGAAAGGCCAGTCGGCCCCGGAGCGCATGGGGCGCACTCCGAGGCCGACGGCTTGTCGCGCACGCCCCCTCAGGGAGCCTGCGTCACTTGTTCAGGCAGGTGTTGCCGAAGGCGGGGTTCAGGAGCCCGATCACGTTGATCGTGTTGCCGCACACGTTCACCGGGACATGGATGGGCGCCTGAACGACGTTGCCGGAGACGACACCCGGGGAGTGCACGGCGGCACCCTGAGCACCGGAGTCCGCGACAGCCAGGCCCGCACCCGCGAGAACCAGCCCACCGGTGGCAGCCGCAGCAGCGACGACCTTCTTGATCATTACTTCCTCCTCGTTGGCAATGCGATCCCAAGCTGCTGGGATCACGTCACTTGTAACGAGGAGGGAGTAATGGAGCTACGAGCTTATGGTCGCATTCACCCTTCTCAGTCGGTGTCGTACGCGCGCCCGATTACTCCAGGGCAAGGCTTCACGACGCGTCGATGAACCGGTCCAGCACCCGCACGCCGAACTGGAGGCCGTCCACCGGCACCCGCTCGTCCACACCGTGGAACATGCCGGCGAAGTCCAGCTCCGGCGGCAGCTTCAGCGGGGCGAAGCCGAAGCCGCGGATGCCGAGGTCGTCGAAGGACTTGGCGTCGGTGCCGCCGGAGAGCATGTAGGGGATGGCCTTGGCGGTGGGGTCCTCGGCGAGCAGCGCGGACTGCATGGCCTCCACCAGCGCGCCGTCGAAGCCGGTCTCGACGGCCTTGTCGGCGTGCACGTCCTCGCGCCGGACGTGCGGGCCGAGCAGCCGGTCGAGGTCGCCGAGGAACTCCTCCTCGTAGCCGGGCAGGAACCGTCCGTCGATGTGCGCGGTGGCCTCGCCGGGGATGACGTTGACCTTGTAACCGGCGTTCAGCTGCGTGGGGTTGGCCGTGTTGCTGAGGGTGGCGCCGATCAGCTTGGCGATGCCGCCGAGCTTGGCGAGGGTGGCCTCCATGTTCTCCGGGTCCAGCTCGGTGCCGAGCGCGTCGCCCAGCTCGTCGAGGAAGGCCCGGGTGGTCTTGGTGACCCGGACGGGGAACTTGTGCCTGCCGACCCGGGCCACGGCCTCGGACAGCTCGGTGATGGCGTTGTCCCGGTGGATCATCGAGCCGTGCCCGGCGGTGCCGGCCACGGTCAGCTTCATCCAGTGCATGCCCTTCTCGGCCGTCTGGATCAGATAGAGCCGCCGCTGCTCGTTCACGGTGAAGGAGAAGCCGCCGACCTCGCTGATGGCCTCGGTGACGCCCTCGAAGAGGTCCGGGTGGTTGTCGACCAGGTACCGGGCGCCGTACGTACCGCCCGCCTCCTCGTCCGCGAGGAACGCGACGACGATGTCGCGCGGCGGCCGGCGCCCGCTCCTGAGCCGGTCCCGGACGACCGCCAGGGTCATGGCGTCCATGTCCTTCATGTCGACGGCCCCGCGCCCCCACACGCAGCCGTCGGCGACCTCGCCCGAGAACGGGTGGTGGGTCCAGTCGTCGGCGTTGGCCGGTACGACGTCGAGGTGGCCGTGGATCAGCAGCGCCGGCCGCGACGGGTCCTCGCCCGCGATACGGGCGACCGTGGAGGCGCGGCCCGGGTGCGACTCGTAGATCTTCGGCTCCAGCCCGACCTCGGCCAGCTTCTCGGCGACCCACTCGGCGGACGCCCGCTCACCGGGGCCCGAGTGGTCGCCGTAGTTGCTGGTGTCGAACCGGATCAGCTCGCGGCAGAGGTCCACGACCTCGTCCTCGCCGGTGACGCTCCTGGCCGTGTCCGTCTCGCTCACGTGCTTCCTCCCGCTGTCACTGCTGCTGGGTCCCCTCATCCTCTCTCCGGCCCCGCCCCCGGCCCAAGACGGGGCATGGCCCGTCACACGCCGTTCATGCGGCACGGCCCCGGGACCGGGGGTGATCAGCCATCCCCGAAAGCCTGGTAATGTTTCCTTCGTCGCCGCGAGGGAAACCCCGCCGAAAGGGATCCTTCGCACGACAGACACCTTGTCCGGGTGGCGGAATGGCAGACGCGCTAGCTTGAGGTGCTAGTGCCCTTTATCGGGCGTGGGGGTTCAAGTCCCCCCTCGGACACCAGTGAGGGCCCCTGTTGATCAGGGGCCCTTTCGCATGCGCCCCGAGTGGTTCCGCCCGCCGTCCGGCGCCCCAACCGCCCCTGATTGTCCGCTCATTGGCGGTGTGTGGGGCATGTCTCGTACGGCGCGAGGATTCCCAGCTCAGCGCCCTCGGGCCGGCTTCCTCCCGGCCACCGGTACGGCCCTCCCGAGTGGCCGGACCCGGAGCCTGCTCCTAGCGTCGGAGTAAAATCTTCGGTTTGTGACTTCAGCCGGACCGACGTGAGGACCCGATGGCAGCCATAGACGAGAGCAGTGCTCTCGGCCTGCTCGACGAAGAGATCCGCACGGAGTTCGGCGACCGGGCCCGCTTCTCGGCGGGGCCCGCCGGGTCGCCGCGCACGCTGGTGGACGTCTTCGACGCGACCGTGCGGGCCCACCCGGACGAGCCCGCGCTGGACGACGGTACGACGTGTCTCAGCTACCGGGCGCTGGCCGGTGAGGTCGAGCGGGTGCGGCGGCGGCTGGCCGAGGCCGGGGTCGGGCTCGGGGACCGGGTCGGGGTGCGGGTGCCGTCGGGGACCAACGAGCTGTACGTCGCGATCCTCGCCGTGCTCGCCGCCGGTGCCGCCTACGTCCCCGTCGACGCCGAGGACCCGGACGAGCGGGCGGAGTTGGTGTTCGGGGAGGCGGACGTACGGGCGGTCGTCGGGGCCGGGTGCGCCATCAGCGTGCGGGGCGACGCCGGCGGCTCCGCTGCCGCGCGGCCCGGGACCGGGCACGACGCGTGGATCATCTTCACCTCCGGGTCGACCGGAAGGCCCAAGGGCGTCGCCGTCTCGCACCGCAGCGCCGCCGCGTTCGTGGACGCGGAGGCCGCCCTGTTCCTGGCCGAGGAGCCGATCGGGCCCGGGGACCGGGTCATGGCCGGGCTGTCCGTCGCCTTCGACGCGTCCTGCGAGGAGATGTGGCTGGCGTGGCGGTACGGCGCCTGTCTGGTGCCGGTGCCCCGGTCGCAGGTCAGGAGCGGTGCCGATCTGGGCCCGTGGCTGGTCGAGCAGGAGATCACGGTCGTGTCCACCGTGCCGACGCTGGCCGCGCTGTGGGAGCCCGAGACCCTGAACGACGTACGGCTGCTGATCTTCGGCGGTGAGGCCTGCCCGCCCGAGCTGGCGCAGCGGCTGGTCACCGAGGGGCGCGAGGTGTGGAACACCTACGGGCCGACCGAGGCGACCGTCGTGGCCTGTGCCGCCCTGCTGACCGGCGAGGAGCCGATCCGGATCGGGCTGCCGCTGAACGGCTGGGAGCTCGCCGTCGTCGACGACGGCGGTGAGCCCGTGGCCATGGGCGACAGCGGGCAGCTCGTGATCGGCGGGGTCGGGCTCGCGCGGTATCTCGACGCCGAGAAGGACGCGGAGAAGTACGCGCCGCTCCAGTCGCTGGGCTGGGAGCGGGCCTACCGGAGCGGGGACCTGGTCAAGGCCGAGCCCGGGGGGCTGGTCTTCCTCGGGCGGGCGGACGAGCAGATCAAGCTCGGCGGGCGGCGGATCGAGCTGGGCGAGGTGGATGCCGCGCTCCAGGCGCTGCCGGGCGTCGCGGGGGCCGCCGCCGCCGTGCGCACCGCCCGCAGCGGCAATCAGCTGCTCGTCGGCTACGTCGTCACGCAGGACGGCTGGGACCACGCGGCCGCCGTCGAGAAGCTGCGCGCCGAGCTGCCCGCCGCGCTCGTACCGCTGCTCGCGCCCGTCGCCGAGCTGCCGACCCGGACGTCCGGGAAGGTGGACCGGGGCGCCCTGCCCTGGCCGCTGGAGGGCGTCGAGACGCCCAAGGCCGATCTGTACGGCACCGAGGCCTGGCTCGCCGAGCAGTGGACCGAGGTGCTGGGCATCCCGGTGACCGGCGCCGGCGACGACTTCTTCGCGATCGGCGGCGGCAGCCTCGCCGCCGCCCAGCTCACCACCCGGCTGCGCACCCGCTACCCGAGCGCGGCCGTCCTCGACATCTACCAGCAGCCGACCCTGCGCAAGCTGGCCCGGCGGCTGGAGCAGTCGGTGCAGGACGACGGCGGCACGCGGACCGTGGCTCCGGTTCCCGTCCGCGCCCAGGTCGTCCAGCTGCTGCTGCTCCTTCCGCTGTTCACGCTGCTCGGGCTGCGCTGGACGCTCGTGCTGGCCGCCGTCGGCAACGTGCTGCCGGGGTACGCCTGGCTGCCGACCGCCCCCTGGTGGCTCCTCGGCGCCGGCGCGCTGCTGTTCTTCACGCCGCCCGGCCGGATCGCGCTCGCGGCGGGCGGGGCGCGGCTGCTGCTGCGCGGGCTCGCACCCGGGCGGTATCCGCGCGGCGGGAGCGTGCATCTGCGGCTGTGGGCGGCCGAGCGGCTGGCCGAGTTCAGCGGGGCGACCACGCTCACCGGTTCCTGGCTGGAGCGGTACGCGCGGGCGCTGGGCGCCAGGATCGGGCCGGACGTGGACCTGCACTCGCTGCCGCCGGTCACCGGCATGCTCAGGCTGGGCCGGGGCGCGGCCGTGGAGTCCGAGGTCGACCTGTCCGGGTACTGGCTGGACGGCGACCGGCTGGAGGTCGGCCCGGTCAGGGTCGGCGCGCACGCCACCGTCGGCACCCGCAGCATGCTCTTCCCGGGCGCCCGCGTCGGCAAGCGCGCCGAGGTGGCCCCCGGCTCGGCGGTGAACGGGCAGGTCCCGACCGGCCAGCGCTGGGCGGGCGCGCCGGCGGTGAAGCTGGGCAAGGCCAAGCGCAACTGGCCGAAGGAGCGCCCGCAGCGGGGCACGTACTGGCGGGTGATGTACGGCCTGACCGGGCTCGCGCTGAGCGCGCTGCCGCTGGTCGCGGGCGTGGCCGCGCTGCTGGTCGCCGGGCTCTTCGTGGCGTCGGGCGACTCCGCGGGCCGGGCCCTGCGCGGGGCCGCGGAAGCCCTGGTCCCGGCCACGCTGGCCTACGGGCTGGCGTACGCGCTGCTGATCCTGGTCGCCGTACGGGCGCTGAGCCTCGGCCTGCGCGAGGGCACGCATCCGACGCACAGCCGGATCGGCTGGCAGGCGTGGACCGTGACGCAGCTGATGGACCGCGCGCGCGAGACGCTGTTCCCGCTGTACGCCGGGCTGGTCACGCCGGTGTGGCTGCGCCTGCTGGGGATGCGGATCGGGCGGGGCGCCGAGGTGTCGACCGTGCTGGCGCTGCCGAGCCTGACCACTGTCGGCGACGGGGCGTTCCTCGCCGACGACACGCTGACCGCGCCGTACGAGCTGGGCGGCGGCTGGGTGCGGATCGGGCGCGCGGAGATCGGGCGGCGGGCGTTCCTCGGGAACTCCGGGATGACGGCGCCGGGGCGCAGCGTGCCGGACGGCGGGCTGGTCGGGGTGCTGTCGGCGACGCCGAAGAAGGCGAAGAAGGGCACCTCGTACCTGGGGCTGCCGCCGGTGAAGCTGCCGCGCAGCGCCGCCGACGGGGACCAGAGCCGTACGTACGAGCCGCCCGCCCGGCTGCTGTGGGCGCGGGCTCTGGTGGAGCTGTGCCGGATCGTGCCGGTGCTGTGCTCGGCGGCGCTGGCCGCGGCGACGGTGGCGGCGCTGTGCGCGCTCGGCGTGTGGGCGTGGGCGCTGTCGGGTGCGGTGCTGCTGCTGGCCGGTGGCGTCGCGGCCCTCGGGTCGGTCGTCGCGAAGTGGGCGCTGGTGGGGCGGCACCGCACCGGTGAGCATCCGCTGTGGAGCTCCTTCGTGTGGCGCGACGAGCTGGCGGACACGTTCGTCGAGGTGCTGGCGGTGCCGTGGCTGGCCGGTTCCGTGCCGGGGACGCCGGTGATGACGGCGTGGCTGCGCGGGCTCGGGGCGCGTATCGGCCGGGGGGTGTGGGTGGAGAGCTACTGGCTGCCGGAGGCGGACCTGGTGACGCTGGAGGACGCGGCCACCGTGAACCGCGGCTGTGTGCTCCAGACACACCTCTTCCATGACCGGATCTTGCGGACGGATACTGTGGTACTCCGTGAGGGCGCCACACTGGGTCCTGGCGGGATCGTGCTGCCCGGCAGCACGGTCGGGGCCCGTACGACCCTGGGTCCCGCGTCGCTCGTCATGGCCGCGGAGTCCGTCCCGGACGACACCCGCTGGCTCGGCAACCCGATCGAGGCATGGCGTCCGTGACCGCGGGCCTCTCGGCGTCGGTGAACGGTGCGCCGGCGCAGCGGAGTGGTGGCACAGCGCAGGGAGCGGACACAGCAGTGGCAGTTCAGCAGTCGGCCGGCCCGGACCCCTACTTCCCGGACAACGGTGACGCACGGTACCGGGTGCATCGCTACGAGCTCGCGCTGGACTACCGGCCCGGCCCCAACCGGCTGGCCGGCACGGCCCGGATCAACGCCATCGCGGGCCGGTCGCCACTGACCGAGTTCCAGCTCAACCTGGCCGACTTCAGGATCGGCCGGCTCCGGGTGGACGGCCGCCAGCCGCACTGGACGCATCGCGGCGGCCGGCTGCGGATCAAGCCCGCCAAGCCGGTCCGGGCCGGGGCCGCGTTCACCGTCGAGGTGCACTGGTCCGGCAACCCGAAGCCGGTGGCCAGCCCCTGGGGCGGGCTCGGCTGGGAGGAGCTGGCGGACGGGGCGCTGGTGGCGAGCCAGCCGACCGGCGCGCCGTCCTGGTACCCGTGCAACGACCGGCCCGCCGACAAGGCGTCGTACCAGATCTCGGTGACGACGCCGTCGGCGTACGCGGTGGTCGCGGGCGGGCGGCTGCTGACCCGGACGACGAAGGCGTCCACGACCACGTGGGTGTACGAGCAGTCCGCGCCCACGTCCAGCTATCTCGTGGGTCTCGCGATCGGCAAGTTCCAGACGGTGCTGCTGGGCGATCCGGGTCCGGGCGGGGTGCCGCAGCACGGGCACATCCCGGCGCACCTGCTCCCGGAGTTCTCCCGGGACTTCGCGCGGCAGCCCGCGATGATGGAGATGTTCCAGGAGCTGTTCGGGCCGTACCCGTTCGACGAGTACGCGGTCGCGGTGACCGAGGAGGAGCTCGATGTGCCCGTCGAGGCACAGGGGTTGTCGCTGTTCGGCGCCAACCACGTGGACGGCGCCCGGGGTTCGGAGCGGCTGGTGGCGCACGAGCTGGCGCACCAGTGGTTCGGCAACTGCGTGTCGGTGGCGGACTGGCGGCACATCTGGCTGAACGAGGGTTTCGCCAAGTACGCGGAATGGCTGTGGTCCGAGCGTTCGGGCGGCCGCAGCGCCCAGCAACTGGCCGCCACCGCACACCAGTTGCTGACCACGCTGCCGCAGGATCTGCGGCTGGCCGATCCGGGGCGCCGGTCGCTGTTCGACGACCGGGTCTACGAGCGCGGCGGTCTGACCCTGCACGCGGTGCGCTGCGCGCTGGGCGACGAGGCGTTCTTCCGCATGCTGCGCGACTGGGTGCGGCTGCACCGCAGCGGCACGGTGACGACGGCCGCGTTCGCCGAGCACGTGGCCCGGTTCGCGGACGAGCCGACGGCCGGACTGTTCGAGGCGTGGGTGTACGGGGCGAAGCTGCCGCCGCTGCCGGTGCTCGCCAGGCCGCTGCCCGGGCAAGCTCCCTAGACTTGAGGGGTGGCCCGGCCCAACGAGGAGGTCGAGGCGCTCCTGCGGGAGTACGCGGACCTCGTCTCGATCACGGGAGGCGACGCCTTCAAGGCGCGCGCCTACGAGAAGGCGGCGCGTGCCATCGGCGGGTATCCGACGGACATCGCCACGCTGGACCTCGCCGGTCTGCGGGAGATCCCGAACGTGGGCCGGTCGATCGCCGAGAAGGTCGCCGAGTACCTGCGCACGGGGAAGATGGCCGTGGTCGAGGAGCGGCGGGCGAAGATCCCGGCCGGGGTCCGGGAGCTGACCGCGATCCCCGGCCTCGGCCCGAAGAAGGCGCTGCGGCTCTACGAGGACCTGCACATCGCGTCGGTGAGCGAGCTGGCCTCGGCGATCGAGGCGGACGCGCTGGCCGATCTGAAGGGCTTCGGCGAGAAGACGCAGGACAACATCCGGCACGGCATCGAGCTGCTCCAGCAGGCGGGCGCCAGGGTCCCGCTGTCGCTGGCCCTGGAGACGGCCGAGGAGATCGTCGGCGAGCTGTCCGGGGTGAGCGGGTGCAGGCGCTGTGCGTACGCAGGTTCGCTGCGCCGGATGCGGGAGACCGTCGGCGACCTGGACGTCCTGGTCGCGGCGAAGCGGTCGGAGGCGTTCATGGCGGCGCTGTGCGAGCTGCCGGCCACGGCCGAGGTGATCGCGCGGGGCACGAAGAAGACGTCGGTGCGCACCGCGAAGGGGCTCCAGGTGGACCTGCGGGTGGTGCCGCCGGAGTCGTGGGGTGCCGCGCTGCAGTACTTCACCGGTTCCAAGGCGCACAACATCCGCACCCGGACCATCGCCGTGCACCAGGGGCTGAAGCTGTCGGAGTACGGCCTGTTCGACGCGGACAGCGGTGAGTCGCTGGCCTCCCGTACCGAGGAGGAGGTGTACGCCCGGCTCGGGCTGCCGTGGATCCCGCCGACGCTGCGGGAGGACCGCGGGGAGATCGAGGCGGGCCTGCACGGCGAGCTGCCCGAGGTGGTGACGGAGAAGGACATCCGCGGTGATCTGCACACCCACACCGACCTCACCGACGGGCTGGCCCCGCTGGAGGAGATGGTGGCGGCGGCCGCGGCGCGCGGCTACGCGTACTACGCGGTCACCGATCACGCGCCCGACCTGTACATGCAGCGCATGACCGACGAGAAGATCCTCGCCCAGCGGGAGCGGCTGCGGGAGCTGGACGGCGGCCGGCGGAGGATGCGGCTGCTGCACGGCACGGAGCTGAACATCGGCCCGGACGGTGCGGTGGACTGGCCGGACGAGTTCCTGGCGGGCTTCGACCTGTGCGTGGCCTCGCTGCACTCGCACTTCGACCTGGGCAGCGGGGCGATGACGAAGCGGCTGGTGCGGGCCGTCGAGAACCCGTACGTGAACATCCTCGGGCACCCCACGACCCGGCTGATCGGCCGGAGGCGCGGGGTCGACGCCGACTGGGACGAGGTGTTCGCGGCGTGCGCGCGCACCGGCACGGCGCTGGAGGTCAACTCCCAGCCGGACCGGCTGGACCTGCGGGACGAGGACATCCTGCGCGCCCGCGAGCACGGGGTGCGGTTCGCCGTGAACACCGACGCGCACGCCGTCCCGCATCTCGCCGCGTTGCGCTACGGCATCGGCACCGCGCAGCGCGGCTGGCTGACCGGTGAGGACGTGATCAACACGTGGCCGCTGGCGAAGCTGCGGAAGTTCCTGCGCAAGGGGCGCTGAGGAGGCTCATTCCCATTTCCGGTCCATCCACAGCGGCGACAGTTCCTCCATGTCGGCCGCTCCCACGGCCTTCATGTCCCCGTCGGCCGCGCGCAGCAGGATCCGGCCCATGGCGATCAGCGCCCGCCCGGCGGCGAGTTCGTCGCCGATCTCCGGCACGTCGGGGTCGTACGGGCTGCGGCGGGCCTCCGCCCGGCTCTCCAGAACGTTGTCCCCGGTGTCCAGCACGATCCGGGCCGTGGTGTCCGGGTCGTGCTCGGACAGATACAGGTTCAGCCGCCACTCCTTGACGGCCGGGGGACGGCCCCGCATGGAATCGGTCATCGCCCGCCTCGCCTCCCTGCACCGCGCGTCGCCCTTCCACTGTGCACCCGACCCGCAGTGGCCGCCTCTCCTCGGCCGGGCAGAATATGGCCCATGACCTCGCGCACGTGCCCCTGCGGACTCCCCGGGACCTACGACGACTGCTGCGGCCGCCTCCATCGGGGAACCGCCGGCGCGCCGACGGCCGAGTCGCTGATGCGGTCGCGGTACAGCGCGTTCGTGCGGGGGGACGCGGGGTACCTGCTGCGCACCTGGCATCCCCGGACCCGGCCGGAGCGGCTGGAGCTGGATCCGCGGATGCGGTGGACGGGGCTGGAGATCCTGGACAGCACCGACGGGTCCGCGTTCCACACGACGGGCACGGTGACGTTCCGCGCCTCCTACCGGGGCGGTTCGCTGCACGAGCGCAGCCGTTTCGAGCGGGTCGACGGGGCGTGGGTGTACGTCGACGGGGACTTCCTCGACTGACGCGGTCAGGGCGCCAGGATGTCCAGTTCCTGGAGGGCGCCCACGGTGATCTGCCGGGTCAGTTCCTCCGCGCGGGCCGCGTCGCCCTCGCGGACGGCCTCCGCGACCTGTACGTGCAGGGTGACGGCCGCCGGGTCGGGGTCCTCGAACATGACCTCGTGATGGGTGCGCCCGGCCAGCACCTCCGCGACGACGTCGCCGAGGCGGGCGAACATCTCGTTGCCCGAGGCCGTGAGGATCACGCGGTGGAAGGCCATGTCGTGGATCAGGTAGCCCTCCAGCTGGTGGCCGCGTGAGTTGGCGACCATGCCGAGGGCGCACTCGGTGAGTTCGGCGCACTGCCCGGCCGTCGCGTGCCGCGCGGCGAGGCCCGCCGCGACGGGTTCGACCGCGGAGCGCAGCACGGTCAGCGAGCGCAGCTGGTGGGGGCGGTCGGCGCCCGCGAGGCGCCAGCGGATGACCTGCGGGTCGTAGACGTTCCACTCGCACTTGGGGCGGACGGTCACACCCACCCGGCGGCGGGACTCGACCAGGTGCATCGATTCGAGCACGCGGACCGCCTCGCGCATCACGGAGCGTGACACCTCGAAGTGCTGGGCGAGTTCGTCCGTCCGCAGGACGCTGCCCGGGGGGTACTCGCCCCCGGTGATGGCGGGTCCGAGGGAGTCCAGTACATGGCCGTGCAGCCCCCGGCCCGGTGTGCTCATGCACTCAGCGTACGGCCTGGATCACCGACCGAAAAAGTCAGACTTATATGTCACACACTCTTGAATTCGTCGTACCTAATGAGTTTCAGTGTGGCGACGCCGATGTGGCGTCGGATGTCGAGGAAGACAGCGAGGCAGAAATGCGTAGCCCCCAGGTCGTCGTCGTGATGGGCGTCGCGGGGACGGGCAAGACCACCATCGGTCCCTTGCTCGCCGCGCGGCTGGGCGTTCCGTACGCCGAGGGCGACGACTTCCATCCGCCGGCCAACATCGCCAAGATGTCGGCCGGGACCCCGCTGGAGGACGCCGACCGGTGGCCGTGGCTGGACGCCATCGGGCACTGGGCGCACGGGCGGGCCGGACTGGGCGGGGTGGTCAGCAGCTCGGCGCTGAAGCGGTCGTACCGCGACCGGCTTCGGGCCGCCGCCCCCGGGATCGTGTTCGTGCACCTCACGGGCGACCGGAAGCTGATCGAGGACCGGATGGGCCACCGCCAGGGCCATTTCATGCCGACCGCGCTGCTGGACTCCCAGTTCGCCACGCTCCAGCCCCTGGAGCCGGACGAGGCCGGTGTCGCCGTGGACGTCAGCGGCGGCCCCGAGGAGATCACCGAGCGCGCCGTACGGGCGCTGGCCGCCCTCCCCGCCGCCGCGTGAGGCCCGCGTTACCCACGCCTTCGCGTGACCCCCGCATCCGTGCAACCCCCGCCCCGGCGGGACACCCCCGAAAAGTCCCCGTAACCGCAAGGGAACCCCCGTGACCAGACTCAGCGTCGAGATGCTGGCAGCGGACGCGCCTGCGCCGATCACCTCCGCAGGACACGCCCAGCTGGGCATCGCCGTCCTCGTGGGCATCGCCGTGATCGTCCTGCTCATCACCAAGTTCAAGCTCCACGCCTTCCTGGCGCTGACCGTCGGGTCGCTGGCGCTCGGGGCCGCTGCCGGGGCACCGCTCGACAAGACGATCACCAGCTTCACCACCGGGCTCGGCTCCACGGTGGCCAGTGTGGGTGTCCTGATCGCGCTCGGGGCGATCCTGGGCAAGCTGCTGGCCGACTCCGGCGGTGCCGACCAGATCGTCGACACGATCCTCGCCAAGGCGGGCGGGCGCGCCATGCCGTGGGCGATGGTGCTCATCGCCTCCGTGGTCGGCCTGCCGCTGTTCTTCGAGATCGGCATCGTGCTGCTGATCCCGGTCGTGCTGATGGTCGCCAAGCGCGGCAACTACTCCCTGATGCGCATCGGCATCCCGGCCCTGGCCGGTCTGTCCGTGATGCACGGCCTGATCCCGCCGCACCCCGGGCCGCTGGTCGCGATCGCCGCGGTCAAGGCCAACCTGGGCGTGACCCTGGCGCTCGGCATCGTGGTCGCGATCCCGACGGTGATCATCGCCGGTCCGCTGTTCTCCAGGGTCGCGGCCCGCTGGGTGGACGTCCAGGCGCCCGACCGGATGCTGCCGCAGCGCCCCTCGGAGGAGCTGGAGAACCGTCCCGGCTTCGGCGCGACGCTCGCCACCGTGCTGCTGCCCGTCGTGCTGATGCTGGCCAAGGCGCTGGTGGACATCGTCGTGGACGACCCGGCGAACCGGACCCAGCGGGTCTTCGACGTCATCGGCTCTCCCCTGATCGCCCTGCTCGCCGCCGTGATCACCGGCTTCTTCACGCTGGGCCGGGCCGCCGGGTTCGGCAAGGACCGGCTCCAGCAGACGGTCGAGAAGGGCCTGATGCCGATCGCCGGCATCCTGCTGATCGTCGGCGCGGGCGGCGGCTTCAAGCAGACGCTGATCGACTCCGGGGTGGGCCAGATGATCCTGGACATCTCCAGGAACTGGTCGATCCCGGCGCTCCTGCTGGCCTGGCTGATCGCGGTCGTGATCCGGCTGGCGACGGGTTCGGCGACGGTCGCGACCGTGTCGGCGGCGGGACTCGCGGCTCCGCTGGCGGCCGGCATGTCGACCACCCACACCGCCCTGCTGGTCCTCGCCATCGGCGCCGGCTCGCTCTTCTTCAGCCATGTCAACGACGCCGGCTTCTGGCTGGTGAAGGAGTACTTCGGGCTGGACGTCGGGCAGACCGTCAAGACCTGGTCGGCCATGGAGACGATCCTCTCGGTGGTGGCCGGCGGTCTGGTCCTGCTGCTCTCACTGATCATCTAGGGGTACGGCGATGACGGCTCACCCGCTCTTCGACATCAGCGGCCGCACGGCCCTGGTCACCGGCGCCGGCCGGGGCATCGGACTCGCCCTCGCCCGGGGCCTGGCCGAGGCCGGCTGCGCGGTCGTCCTCAACGGACGCGACGCCGGCCGCCTCGCGACAGCGGCGGCACAGCTGCCCGGGGACCGGGACCGGATCCACACGGCCGTGTTCGACGTGACCGACGGCGCCTCGGTGGCCGCCGGGATCGCGGACGTCGAGGAGCGGGTGGGCCCGCTCGACATCCTGGTGAACAACGCGGGCATGCAACTGCGCGCCCCCTTGCTGGAGTTCGCGGACGCCGACTGGCACCGGATCCTGGACACCAACCTCACCGGCCCGTTCCTCGTCGGGCGCGAGGCCGCCCGACGGATGACGGAACGCGGCCACGGCAAGATCATCAACATCTGCTCGCTGCAGAGCGAGGTCGTCCGCCCCGGCATCGCGCCGTACGCGGCGACCAAGGGCGCGCTGAAGATGCTCACCAAGGGCATGTGCGCGGACTGGGGGCCGTACGGCGTCCAGGTCAACGGGCTCGGCCCGGGCTACATCGAGACCGAGCTGACCCGGCCCCTGGTGGACGACGAGGAGTTCGACGCATGGGTGCGCCGGCGCACCCCGGCCGGCCGCTGGGGCCGCACGGAGGACCTGGTGGGCGGCGTGCTCTTCCTGGCCTCGCCCGCGGCCGACTTCGTGAGCGGGCAGATCCTGTACGTCGACGGCGGCATGACGAGCGTCCTGTAGAAAGGAGCGGTGGCCATGCCGGGTTGTGTCATCCACGGCGCGGGCGACCTGCGGGTCGCCGAGCTGCCGATGCCGGTCCCCGGGCCCGGCGAGGCCCTGGTCGCCGTGCGCTACGGCGGCATCTGCGGCTCCGATCTGCACTACTGGCGGCACGGCGGGGTCGGTGACTTCCGGCTCCGGGAGCCGATGGTGCTCGGGCACGAGGTGGTGGGCACCGTGGTGTCCTACGGCGCCGGGGCCACGGGTCCCGCGCCGGGTACGGCGGTCGCCGTGCACCCCGCCACGCCGTGCGGACACTGCCCGGAGTGCGCGGACGGGCGGGCGAACGTCTGCCGGGACACCCGGTACCTGGGCAGCGCGGCCCGCTTCCCGCATGTGCAGGGCGGGTTCGCGGCCCACGTGGCCGTTCCCGCCGATCAGTTGAGGGAACTTCCGGACGGGCTCGGGCTGCGGCGGGCCGCGCTCGCGGAGCCGTTGTCGGTGGCGCTGCACGCGGTGCGGCGGGCCGGGGACGTCACGGGCCGGCATGTGCTGGTGACCGGGGCCGGGCCGATCGGGTGCCTGGTGGTCGCGGCGGCGAAGGCGGCCGGCGCGGCGCGGGTGACGGTGACCGACCTGCTGCCGGAGGCACTGCGGTACGCGGCCGTCGCCGGAGCCGACGCGCTCGTGCGGGCCGACGACCCGGACGACGCCGGATGGCCGGACGAGGCGGACGAGGCGGACACAGCCGTCGAGGCGTCGGGGGCCGTGGGCGGGCTCGACACCTGTCTGCGGCGCGTGCGGCGCGGGGGCGTGGTCGTCCAGCTCGGGATGCTGCCGCCGGGCCGGAGCCCGTTCGCCGGGAACCTCCTGGTGAGCCGGGAGATCGAGCTGCGGGGCGCGTTCCGCTTCGGTGCGGAGTTCGACGACGCGCTGGAACTGCTCGCCGCGCGCGGGGAGTTCGACGGACTGATCAGTCGCGTGGTTCCCGTGGGGGACGCCGAGGAGGCGTTCGCGCTGGCCGCCGACCGCAGCCGCTCCTGCAAGGTGCTGCTGGAGTTCTGAGCGGACTCACGGGCGCCACAGCGGGTGTTCCCGCTTCGCCCAGTCCCTGCTCACCGTCCCCGTGCGCAGGCCCCGTCGCGCCTCCGGGTCGCCCAGGGCCATGCCGATGTGGCCCGCCAGGACCACGCCGATCGTCAGGGCCAGCCAGTCGTGGACGAAGGTCGCCGAGGTGCGCCACATCAGCGGGGCGAGGTGGGTGAACCACATCAGCAGCCCGGTGCCGAGCATGACCAGGGTGGCGCCGGCGATCCAGGCGGCGTAGACCTTCTGGCCGGCGTTGAACTTGCCAGCCGGGCGGGAGGACCGGCGCTTGTCGCGCAGCAGCGCGGCGCGCAGCCACATCCGGTCGTGCGGGCCGAAGCGGTTGAGGAAGCGCAGGTCGGTGCGGAAGGCGCGGGAGGCGAGGCCGAGCAGGACCGGCACCGGCAGGGCGAGGCCCGCGCACTCGTGGACCCGGACGACCAGTTCCCGGCGGCCGACCAGGATCGCCAGCTGCGGGACGTAGAGGATCGCCGCCGTCGCCACGCACACGCCCATCAGGGCGGCGGTGACGCGGTGCACCCAGCGTTCGGCCGGGCTGAAGCGGCGGACCCGGGCGTCCGGCGGGGCCGGGGTGTCAGCTCGTAGGGGCATCGGTCCGTCCGTTCGACTTGCCGACCCAGGCGTCGACGTCGTAGCCGAGGTGCTCCCAGTAGCCGGGCTGGACATGGTCGGTGACCGTGATGCCGGAGAGCCACTTGGCGGACTTGTAGAAGTACATGGGGGCGACGTAGAGGCGGACCGGGCCGCCGTGGTCGTGGCCGATGTCCTTGTCCTGCATGCGCAGCGCGACCAGGATGTCGGGGCGGCGGGCCTGGTCGAGGGTGAGGCTCTCGGTGTAGGTGCCGTCGAAGCAGGTGAAGCGGATCGCCTTCGCGGCGGAGCGGACCCCCGCCGCGTCCAGCAGGTCGGCGAGGCGGACCCCCTCGAAGGGGGTGCCCGGCACCCGCCAGCCGGTGACGCACTGGACGTCCTTGACCAGCCGGGTCTGCGGCAGGGCGCGCAGGTCGGCCAGGGTGTAGGTGCGCGGGTGGTCGACCAGGCCGTCGATCGTCAGCTGGTAGTTCGCGGCCGTCCTGTCCGGCACCGACGCGGCGACGGAGTAGTAGCGGAAGCCGCCGCCGTTGGGCAGCAGGCCGGTCAGGCCCGTGGGGTCCTTGCCGGCGACGGTGCCGAGGAAGCCCTCCATGCCGCGCTGGAGCGTGGGCGCGGCGACCACGCCGAGCGCGCCCAGGCCGAGGGTGCCGAGGAGCACGCGGCGGCCGACGGGCGTGCCGCCCCGCTCACCGTGCCGTTCCTCGGATTGTTCAGAGTTCACGTTTTCATTCGAGCACTCGGGGCTGTGGGGAGCCAGGGAATCGGGGCACCGGTCAGACTTCCGTAATGACTTCTTACATACGCCTCGGAGAGCCGTACGGCTCAGCGGGCCGTGCCGTTCAGCCCACCGTGCCGTTCAGCGCGCGGGCGCGGGCCTCGCGGAAGGAGGCGCGCGGGTCGCGGTGTGCGTAGCACCAGGGCGCCCGGGTGGCGTGCCGGCCGATGCGCTGGAACAGGGCCGCCGCCTCGGCGGGGCGGCCGGCGCAGGACAGCGCGAAGGCGAGGTGGTTGAGGTCGACGTGGCGGCGGGGGTGTTCGTCGTGCTCCCACTCCAGCCACCAGTCGAAGCAGGCGCTGAGGATCCGGCGGGCCCGGGGGCCGGACCAGTGCCCGGAGGCGGCCGGGTCGGCGGAGGCCAGGCCGGTGGCGGCGAGGACCCGGTAGCGCTCGGCGTACGCGACGACCGGCAGGACGGCGAGCGGGGAGTCGGCCGGGGCCTCGGCGGCGGCCAGCTCGGCCAGGTCGTACGCCTCGTGCATCTCGGCGCCCCGGCCGCCCGCGGGCCGCTCGGCGAGCCGGGCGAGGAGCAGGTGGTGGGCGTGGTGGTGCTCGGGGTGGCGGCGGCGCAGCTCGGCGAAGACGCCGAGCACCTCGCGCTCCGGGCCGAGGGTGCGGGCGAGCCGGAGCAGGCCGAGCCAGGGGGTGGGGTCGACGGGGGCGAGGGCGGCGGCCGCGGCGCAGGCCTCGCGGGCCCGGTCGGGGTCCTCCTTGCCGCGCAGGGCGCGGTGGACCTGGGCGAGGGCGGTCAGCGCGGCGGCGTCGGCGGACTCGGGCTCGGCGAGCTGCCAGTCCCGGGCCCAGGCGAGGGCGTACGGCTCGGCGGCGAGCGCGGTGAGGCGGTGGCCCCGGCGGTCCCAGTCGTCGCCCGTGTGCAGCAGCAGGGAGCGGGCGGCCTGCCGGCGTCCCTGGGCCAACGCGGCGCGCGCGGTGAGCAGTTCGCCGTCGTCCAGGGCGTCGTCGTAGACCCCGTGGACCCCCGGACCGTGCGGGCCGGAGCCGTCCGGGGCGGTGTCGCCGGACTGGTCCGTGGGGGCCCGGCCCGCGCCGAGCAGAGGGAGAGGAGGGGGCACCGCGGAACTTCCTGTTTCTCGGGCTGCCATCGACCGATCACGCACAGCAAACCCTCACCCAAGGATCGCGTCAAGCGGAACGCGGCGTTACGAGCTTCAACTTCCGCTTTCGAAGCGGAACTTGACGAACTACGCGCAGGTGGGCCGGGAGGCGGGCGGGGCGGTCGGCGAGCGGTTGTGGCGTACGCCATGGCGCGGACGGACGCGGCCACGGAACATGGCGAGCCGACCGCCCGCCGACTGCTCCGGGTGCGGGCGCTTCCGGGTCGACACCGCCCCCGGGACGCTACAGTCGGCCCTTACACGCCCGTGGTCCGGCCCGATGATCGAGGTACGCAGCGTGTCCGTTCTGGTTCTCCTTGTCGCCGTGAGCGCGGCCTGCTGTCTGGGCTTCGGTTTCGTGCTCCAGCAGAACGCCGCCCAGCAGGCACCGCTCGGCGACTTCCTGTCGTTCCGGCTGCTGCTCGACCTGATGCGGGTGCCGCGCTGGCTGGGCGGGCTCGCCCTGATGGTGTCCGGCATGGTGCTGGGCGCCGTCGCGCTCGGCGAGGGCGAGATCTCCCTGGTGGAACCGCTGCTCGCGACCAACCTGCTGTTCGCGCTCGCCCTCTCCCGGTACCAGACGAAACAGCCCCTGGGCCGGCAGGGCTGGGCGGGTCTGCTGCTGCTCGCGGGCGGGGTGAGCGCGTTCATCACGGCGGGTGAACCGCGCGCCGGGCATGCCGTCACCGATCCGCTGCGGCACTGGCTGATCATCGGCCTGACGGTCGGCGCCGCCCTGGTGCTCACGACGTACGGCAAGCGCTCCCGGCTCAGCTGGGGCCCGGTCCTGCTGGCCACGGCGGCCGGGCTGCTGTACGGCGTGCAGGACGCGCTGACCCGGGTCAGCGGCACCCGCTTCGCCGCCGGCGGCTTCCCGGAACTACTCACCGGCTGGCAGCCGTACGGCGTGCTGGTGTGCGGGGTCACCGGGCTGGTCCTGGTGCAGAGCGCGTTCGAGACGGCCCCGCTGCGCATGTCGCTGCCCGCGCTCACCGCCGCGGAGCCGCTGGCCGGGATCCTGTGCGGGGTGGGCTTCCTGGGCGACCGGCTGCGCACCGACACCGGGGCGCTGGCCTGGGAGGCGGCGGGGCTCGCGGCCGTGGTCGCGGGCATCGTGCTGCTCGGGCTGCACCCGGCGATGCCGTGCGGCCCGGCGCAGGCGCAGCCCCCGGCCCTCGACCTCCAGCGCCGCTGAACCCCGGGGCTGTCACCGGGTCCTGCTTGGATGAGGGCATGAACCCTGCTGACGTGAACTCCTCCGACGTGAACCCCGCCGACGAGATCCTCGACATCGTCGACGAGGACGACCGGGTCGTCGGCCGGTACCCGCGCGGCGAGGCCTACGCCCGGGGCCTGCGCCACCGCTGTGCGTTCATCGAGGTCCGGGACGCGGCCGGCCGGCTCTTCGTGCACCGGCGCACGGCCACCAAGCTGGTCTTCCCCTCGCTGTACGACCTGTTCGTCGGCGGGGTCGTCGGCGCGGGCGAGTCCTACGACGAGGCCGCGCTGCGGGAGGCCGAGGAGGAGCTGGGGGTGAGCGGGCTGCCCCGGCCGGAGTTCCTGTTCAAGTTCCTGTACGACGACGGGGCCGGGAACAGCTGGTGGTCGGCGGTGTACGAGGTGCGCTGCGAGCTGCCCGTGCGCCCGCAGGCCGAGGAGGTCGAGTGGCACGCCTTCCTGCCCGACGAGGAGGTCGAGCGGCGGCTCACCGAGTGGGAGTGGGTGCCGGACGGGCGCGCGGCGTACGAGCGGCTGCGGGCGTTCCGTGCCGGCAGGTGAGCGGCCGGCGGGGTCGGCCGCGTAAGCGACTTCGTGCGGAACGCCCGGCTGCGGTGCGCGCCGGCCGGCCCGGCGTCGTACGACTCTCTCCGCCGCCGTGGCCGCCGTACTCACCGCGAAGGCCGCGCCACGCGTCCCATATGTTCGGATATTTACCATCCGCGCGTAGCCTGTGCGGCGTCGCATCCCGCCACGACCGCCCCCTGCGGGCGAGATCCCGCCCCCGAAGGTGAGCAGCATGACCACCCTTCACCAGGAACACACCGAGCACGGCACACACCGCCACGGTCCGGACTGCGGGCACAGCGCCGTGCCGCACGGCGACCACACGGACTACGCCCACGACGGACATCTGCACCGCGAGCACGAGGGCCACTGGGACGAGTGCGAACCGGCAGGGCACGCCCCGCACCAGGGCCATGAGCACGTGCACCACGACGAGTGCGGGCACGCGCAGGTGCGCCACGGCGACCACGTCGACTATCTGCACGACGGACACCGGCACGCGGAGCACGGGGACCACTGGGACGACCACTGACCCGGGCGGAACCAGGGCCGACGGCTCTCCGGGCGGCGCGCCGGGGAGCCGTCGGCCCGACGTGGCTCCGGTCACGTTCGGACGCGTCTTCGGCACGCGCACTGGACGACATACCGACCGGTCGGCATCATGAACGGGTCCTGTTCACCCGTTCGTAGGAGTGATGTATGAGCGCCGACCACCCGCCCGGACTCGACCTGGACCGGCTGCGCGCCCTGCTCGACCGCGAGCGCCCCGGTCTCGTCGCCGGCCCGCTGACCGGCCGGCTGATCGAGGGCGGCCGGTCGAACCTCACCTACGCGCTCTCCGACGGCACCTCGAAGTGGGTCGTGCGGCGGCCCCCGCTCGGCCATGTGCTGGCCACCGCGCACGACATGAAGCGCGAGCACCGCGTGATCAGCGCCCTCCACCCGACGCAGGTGCCGGTGCCGCGTCCGGTGCTGCTGTGCGAGAACCCCGAGGCCACGGAGGTGCTCGGGGCGCCGTTCTACGTCATGGAGTTCGTGGAGGGCACTCCGTACCGCACGGCGGAGCAGCTCGCCCCGCTGGGCGCCGAGCGCACCCGGAACGCGCTGCTGTCCCTGGTGGACACGCTGGTCGAGCTGCACGCGGTGGACCCCGCCGAGGTGGGCCTCGCCGACTTCGGCCGCCCCGAGGGCTTCCTGGACCGCCAGCTGCGCCGCTGGGGCAAGCAGCTCGACGCCTCCCGCAACCGCGAACTGGCGGGCATCGACGAACTGCACGCGGCCCTCGGCCGGGAGCTGCCCGTCTCCCCCGCCCCGGCCGTCGTGCACGGCGACTACCGCCTCGACAACGTCCTCATCGGTGAGGACGACCGGATCAAGGCGATCCTCGACTGGGAGATGTCCACCCTCGGCGACCCGCTGACCGACCTGGGCCTGCTGGTGATGTACAGCCGCCCGCTGGAGCTGCCGGACTCCCCCATCTCCACGACCGCGACGGCCGTCGGGCACCCCTCCCCCGAGGAGCTCGTCGAGCGGTACGCCGCGCGCTCGGGGCGCGACGTGTCCGCCGTCTCCTGGTACACGGCGTTCGCCTGGTTCAAGCTCGCCGTGATCCTGGAGGGCATCCACTACCGGTACACGCTGGGCCAGACGGTGGGGCGCGGCTTCGACCGGATCGGCGATCTCGTACCCGTCTTCATCGACCACGGACTGACCACTCTTCAGGAAGGCTGATCCAGAAATGGACTTCGCGTTCGACGCGCGCACCGAGGAACTGCGCGCCAAGCTGCTCGCCTTCATGGACGAGTACGTCTACCCCGCCGAAGCGGTCGCCGAGGAGCAGCGGGCCGCGCTGGCCTCCCCCTGGGACACCCCGGCCGTGGTCCACGAGCTCAAGGCCGAGGCCCGCAGGCAGGGCCTGTGGAACCTCTTCCTCCCGGACGCCGAGTACGGCGCGGGCCTCACGAACCTCCAGTACGCGCCCCTGGCCGAGATCACCGGCCGCTCCCCGCATCTCGCGCCCACGGCGACGAACTGCGCCGCGCCCGACACCGGCAACATGGAAGTGCTGGCGCAGTTCGCCGACGAGCGGCAGAAGAAGCAGTGGCTGGAGCCGCTGCTGGCCGGCGAGATCCGCTCGGCGTTCGCGATGACCGAGCCGGAGGTGGCCTCGTCCGACGCCACCAACATCACCACCCACATAGAACGGGACGGCGACGACTACGTCATCACCGGCCGCAAGTGGTACATCTCCGGAGCGATGAACCCGGACTGCAAGATCTTCATCGTGATGGGCAAGACGGACCCGGACGGCGCCGACATCCGCCGCCAGCAGTCGATGGTCCTGGTCCCGCGCGACACCCCGGGCGTCATCGTCAAGCGGGCGATGCAGGTCTTCGGCTACGAGGACCACTCGCACGGCGGCCACGCCGAGGTGATCTTCGACCACGCGCGCGTGCCGGTCACGAACCTCGTCGGCGAGGAGGGCGGCGGCTTCGCCATCGCCCAGGCCCGGCTCGGCCCCGGCCGGATCCACCACTGCATGCGGCTGATCGGCATGGCCGAGCGCGCGATCGAGCTGATGTGCCGCCGCGCGGTGTCCCGTACGGCGTTCGGCAAGGCGCTGGCCCAGCAGGGGGTCGTCCAGAACTGGATCGCCGATGCCCGGGTGACGGTGGAGCAGCTGCGGCTGCTGGTGCTGAAGACGGCCTGGCTGATGGACACCGTCGGCAACAGGGGCGCCCACACGGAGATCCAGGCGATCAAGATCGCCACCCCGCGCGCGGTGGTCGGCATCCTGGACCGGGCGATCCAGCTGCACGGCGCGGGCGGCGTGAGCCAGGACTTCCCGCTGGCCGAGCTGTACGCGAGCGCCCGCACCCTGATGCTGGCGGACGGCCCGGACGAAGTGCACCAGCGGTCGCTGGCGCGGCGGGAGTTGAAGAAGTACCTGTAAGGCGGCGCAGGGAGCACGGGTAAGGGGCGTCCGCCGGACGGGCGCCCCTTACCCGTGCGTCGCTACGGCCGCAGCGCCCGCAGCAGCAGGTCCGCCAGGTGGTCGGCGACCTGCTGCGGGGTGAGCGGGCCGTTCGGGCGGTACCAGGTCGACAGGTGGTGGACCGAGCCGAAGTGGTAGTCCACGACGAGATCGGCCGGGGTCGCCGTGGAGAAGACGCCCTCCTTCTGGCCCTCCTCGATCAGCGCGCGGAACCGTTCGTGGTAGCGCCTGCGCTCGGCGCGGACCTGCTTGCTCTTCTCCGGGCTCAGATGGTGCATCGAGCGGAAGAAGATCATCGCGTCGTCGAGGTTCTCGATCGTCGTGACGACCACGTCCGCCGCGGCGCCCCGCAGGCGCTGCTCGACCGGTGCGGCCATGTCGGCGAAGTGGTCGAGCCGCTCCATCTGGAGGCGCAGCACGCGCGCGTACACCTCGTGCAGGAGGTCGTCCTTGGAGCCGAAGTAGTGGTACAGCGCGCCCTTGGTGACGCCTGCCGCCTCCACGATCTCCTGCACCGAGGTGCGGTCGTAACCCTGCTCGGCGAAGAGCCGGGTGGCGGCGGCCAGCAGCCGCTGCGGGACGGGTGTCCCGTCCCCGTCCGTCGTCCTGGGCACTGCCGGCCACCTGCCTTTCCGTGTCGCTCGATGGTGCTCAGTGTTCGTCGTGCGCGCGGGAACGCAGTTCCCGGCGGAGGATCTTCCCACTCGCCGTCTTCGGCAGCTCGGGCAGGATCTCCACCTGACGCGGGTACTTGTAAGCCGCAAGTCTCTCCTTGCAGTACACCGCGAGTTCGTCCGGGTCCGTCTCGGCGCCCGGACGCAGGCTGATATACGCCTTGACGGTCTCGCCACGATAGCCGTCGGGCACCCCGACGACGGCCGCCTCGCGCACCGCCGGGTGGGTGTAGAGCACGTCCTCGACCTCGCGCGGCCACACCTTGAAGCCGGACGCGTTGATCATGTCCTTCTTGCGGTCGACGACGTAAAGCCAGCCCTGCTCGTCCATGAAGCCGATGTCGCCGGTGCGCAGCTCGCCGTCCGGGAAGGTCTCGGCGGTGGCCTCCGGGCGCCGCCAGTAGCCGGGTATGACCTGCGGGCCGCGCACGACGATCTCACCCTGTTCCCCGAACGGCACCTCCTCGCCCCGCTCGTCCAGGATGCGCACGAGCGTGTCGGCGCCGGGCACGCCGACCGACAGCGTCCCGGAGACGGGGTCCACCGGCGCCTCCAGGCCGGGCGGGACGGAGGCGCAGGGGGCGGTGCACTCGGTGAGGCCGTAGCCGACCCGGATGTAGGGCCCGAAGCGCTCCCGGAACCCCTCGACGAGGGCGGGCGGCACGGGGGCGCCGCCGGAGGAGATGTTGACGAAGGAGGCGAAGTGCTCGCGCGTCGCGTCCGGTCGGGCGGCCAGCGCCATGAAGGCGGTGGCGGGGCCGACCGTGTAGTGCGGGCGGTGCTCGGCGAACGCCTCCAGGACGACCCCGGGCTCGAAGCGGTAGGTGAGCACCAGGGTGCCCGCGCTGTTCAGACAGGCGCCGAACTGGCAGACCATGCCGGTGATGTGGAACAGCGGCGCGAGCGCGTAGTACACGGGCGCCTCGGGCAGCCCGAGCCCGGTGCTCTGCCGCTCGGCGTTGTGCATGATGTTGGCGTGCGTGTTGGTGGCGCCCTTGGGCGTGCCGCTGGTGCCGGAGGTGTAGCTGATCAGGGCGATGTCGTCCGGACGCGGAGCGCGGCCCTCGGGCGCCGTACCGCCCTGCCGGGCGACGGCCACGAGATCGTCGGCGTCGGCGGCCCGCGACGGCCGCTCGAACCCGAGCACGCGCGCGTCGTCACGCGTCTGGAAGTCCAGCTCGGACGCGGTGAGCACGATCCGCACCGGCGAGCCGGCCGCCGGCTCGCGCAGATACGACTCCCAGGCCCGGTCGGAGCAGACCAGCGCGGTCACCTCGCCGTCCCGCAGGACGTGCCCCACCTCGGCCGACTTGTACATCGGGTTGACGGGGACGACGACCGCGCCCGCCTTCCAGGCGCCGAGGAGGGCGAGCACGAAGTGCGGGGAGTTCTGGAGCAGCACGGCCACGCGGTCACCGCGCTCCAGCCCGCGCGCGGCGAGGTGGGCGGCGACGGAGTCGCTCAGCGCGTCCACCTCGCGGTAGCTCAGCCGGGCGTCGAAGTAGGCGAGGAAGCTGCGGTCGGGGGCCTCGGCGACGGCGGCGGCGAGCGCGTGCACCAGCGAGTCGGCGGGGTCGACGGGACCGCGCTGGGCCTCGTCGAGCAGGGCGAGCCAGGGCCGGTCGGCGTACCGGGAAGGGCGGCTCACCGGGCCTCCTCCCACGTGCGCTGGATGCGGTTCATGCCGCGCAGCCAGCGGTCGGGCTCGGCGGCGCGCGCCTGGTAGAAACCGGCCACCTCGGGGTGCGGCAGGATCAGGAAGCGATCCTCCTCGATCCCCCGGAACAGGTCGTCCGCGACGGCCTGCGGCTCGATCGCGGTCGACTGGAGCACCAGCTCCCCGGCGCTGCCGGTCGCGGCCAGCATGTCCGTGCGCACGCCCTGCGGACAGATCGCGTGCACCTTGACGCCCCGGTGCCGGTACGTCAGCGCCAGCCACTCGGCGAAGGCGTAGGCGCCGTGCTTGGTGACGCTGTAGGAGGGGGCGCCGATCATGGTGAGCAGCCCGGCGGCCGACACGGTGGACACGAACCGGCCGCGGCCGCGCTCCAGCCAGTCGGGCAGCAGCTCATGGGCCGCGCGGACGTGCGCCATGACGTTCACGTCCCAGGACAGCGCCCAGGACCGCTCGTCGAGCGGCCCGCCCGCACCGCCGTCCTCGAAGGCGACCCCGGCGTTCGCGCAGTAGACGTCGACGGTGCCGCCGAGTGCGTCCCGGGCGTCGGCGACGATCGCGGAGGCGTCGCCGGGCACGGCGGTCCCGCCGATCTCCGCGGCCACCGCCTTCGCCTTCTCGGCGTCCAGGTCGTTCACGACGACCCGCGCCCCCTCGGCGGCGAACCGCCGGGCCAGCGCGGCCCCGATCCCTCCGCCCGCCCCCGTGACAACCACTCCCGCATCCTGCACGGCTTCCACCATCGGTCTCCTTCGACACGACGCGACTCGGCTCAGCGCTCGCCAGACTAACCAGTCGGTATGTGTAAAAGGAAGAGCGACCGCACCACCCTCAAGGCATGCCTCTGTCCCGACGGAACCTCCTCGCATCGGCCACGCTGGCCGCCGCCCCACGCCCGCCGATGCACCGCGAACGCGTGCGAACCGGCTTCGAAAGGCTCGCGGCCGACGGCTACTCCCTGCTGGCGGACCAGCGCGTCGGCGTCGTCACCAACCCCACCGGCATCACCCGGGACGCCCTGCACATCGTCGACGTGATGCACCGGGACCCCCGGGTGAGGCTGACGGCGGTCTTCGGCCCCGAGCACGGCTTCCGGGGCACCGCGCAGGCCGGCGGCTCCGAGGGCCGCTCCACCGACCCGGCGACGGGCCTGCCAGTCTACGACACGTACCTCAGGAGCGGCCGGGCCCTCGCCGACATCTTCACCGCCGCCGGCGTCGACACGGTCGTCTTCGACATCCAGGACGTCGGCGCGCGCTTCTACACGTACATCTGGACGCTCTACGACTGCATGGAGGCGGCCCGGCTCGCAGGGAAGCGGTTCGTGGTCCTCGACCGGCCCAATCCGGTGACCGGCCGCGAGGCCCGCGGACCGGTCCTGCACAAGGAGTTCGCGACCTTCGTCGGCCGGCAGCCGATCGCGCAGGCCCACGGCATGACCGTCGCGGAGCTGGCGCGGCTGTTCAACGGGGAGTTCCTGGACCGGCCGGTCGCGCTGGACACCGTCCCGGTGAGCGGCTGGCGGCGCTCGGACTGGTACGACGCCGCCGCCCTGCCGTGGGTGCCGCCGAGCCCGAACATGCCGACCCCCGACACGGCGCTCGTCTACTCCGGCACCTGCATGATGGAGGGCACCAACCTCTCGGAGGGCAGGGGCACGACGAGGCCCTTCGAACTGCTCGGCGCCGAGGGCGTCGACGGCCGCTGGGCCGCCGCCGCGAACCAACTCGCCCTGCCCGGCGTCCGGTTCAGGGAGGCGTACTTCGCGCCCACGTTCTCCAAGTTCGCGGGCAGGACGGTCGGCGGGGTGCAGATCCACGTGACGGACCGGACCGCCTACGACCCGGTACGCACCGGGATCGCGCTCCTGGTGACCGCGAAGCGGGTCTGGGCGGACTTCGCCTGGCGGCCGGACGACTGGATCGACAAGCTCACCGGTTCGGACCGGGTGCGCACGATGATCGACGCGGGCGCGGGCACGGACGAGGTGACGGGCGCCTGGCAGGACGAGCTGGCCGCGTTCCGGCGTACGCGAAAGGGGTATCTCCTGTACGAGTGAGGCCCGATGGACGGCCGAGGGAGCCCGGCATGGCGGATCCTGGAACGATCGTGTCTCCCTACTGGGAGCTGACCTTCGACGCGGACGGGGACGTGGACGGCCCCGAGCGCGACCGGTTGCTGGCACAGGTCGCGCAGCGCGGCGTCCGTGACCTGATCGTCTTCGCCCACGGCTGGAACGACGACCGTTCGGGCGCGACCGCCCTGTACCGCCGTTTCTTCGCCCCGATCCCCGGGCTCGCCCCGCGCGCCCGGCTCGGCTACGTGGGCGTGATCTGGCCGTCGATGCGCTTCAGCGACGAGCCGATCCCCGACTTCCCGAGGTCGACGGCGGTCGCGGCGGCGCAGCCGGCGGGGCTGGACGCGGACACCCAACGGGCGTTGGTGGCGGTCTTCCCGGACCGGGCGGCGCTGATCGGCCGGTTGGCCCGGATGCTGGACGAACGGCCGGACGGCGCCGAGGGGCTGGCCGAGTTCGGGCGGCTGGTGCGGCGGCTGATCGACGGGGAGCGGCTGCCCGGCGTCGCCGACACGGAGGAGGAGGGCGAGCCGCGGGTGTTCGCCGAGGACCCGGCGACCGCGTGCGCGGAGTTCGCCGAGGCGCTCGCGTCGGTCCGGCCCGCGGCAGCCCCCGCCGAGGGGTTCAGCATCCCGAACCCCTGGGAGGGCGCCAAGGAGCTGCTGCGGCAGGCGGCGTACTACACGATGAAGCGGCGCGCCGGGACCGTCGGCGAGCGCGGACTCGGCCCGGCGATCGGGAAGCTGGCGGAGGCGGTGCCCGGGGTGCGGGTGCATCTGATGGGGCACAGCTTCGGCGGGCGGCTGGTGTCGTTCGCGCTGCGCGGGCTGCCCGACGGGGTGCGGGCGGTGAAGTCGGTGACGCTGCTGCAAGGCGCCTTCTCGCACTACGCGTTCGCGGAGCGGGTGCCGCAGGCCCCGGACCGGGCGGGGGCGTTGAAGGACCAGCAGCGGCGGATCGACGGCCCGCTGGTGGCCTGCTACTCGCACTTCGACTCCGCGCTCGGCACGTTCTATCCGCTGGCCTCCCGGCTGTCGGGGGACGACCGCTCGTGCGTGGGCAGCGAGATCGCGGCCCTGCTCGGGCCGGAGTGGGGTGCCATGGGGCACGACGGGGTGCAGGCGGTGCCGGGGGCCGCGCGGCTGGACCTCGCGACGGCGCTGGCGTCGGGGCTGCCGGCGGCGGGGTGCGTGAGCGTGGACGCGGCGTCGGTCGTCCGCCGGGGCGGCCCGCCGGCCGGGGCGCACAGCGACATCGTGCACGCCGAGCTGGCGCGGGTGGTCCTGGCGGCGGGCCGTATCGGCTGAGCCGGCCCGCCGCCGGGGCGTCACCTCGTCCGCGTCACCTCATCGGTGCGAGGTGTACTCCACCACCTGCTGGAAGGTCGGCCGGTTCTGCCAGCTGATGTTGCCGTGCTTGATGCCGCCCAGGGTGCGCTGCACGATCGAGTCGGCGCACCACTGGTCGCCCGCGGAGCACAGCGAGTCTCCGGGGTAGACCTGGGCGGCGGTCATGCCCGCGGCCTGGTCCAGGGTGCTGATCAGGATGTTCCGGCAGGAGCCGAGGTCACCGCCGCCGCAGTACGTCTCGGCGAGTCCGCCCTGCACGTTCTCCCCGAGCACCGCCCGGATGTCCTTGTCGACATAGCTCCACCAGCCGTACTGGAAGGAGCTGCCGGCGTGCGAGCCGGTCGGGCCGTGTCCGGCGGACGGGGCCTCGTCGATCGACAGGTTGCCGGTCAGGTCGGTGTACAGGTCGCTGCCGAGGCCGGGTTCGAACTCCGCCTTGACCAGCAGCGGCCACCACGCGTCCAGGATGCGGATCGCGTCGGCGTCGGCGTACGTCTTGGAACCCGCCGAGGTCTCGGTGCGCCGCGCGCCCGCGGTGCTCCAGGCCTGGAGCTTGTTCACCGCGGCGACGGCCGTGGGGTCGGTCACCGCCGAGGAGTTGATCACCTTCAGCAGCTTCGGCAGCACGTCCTCGGCGCGCAGGTCGGCGAGGGCCGCGTCCGCCATGGCCTGCACCAGCTGGGTCCGGGTCACGCCGCCGGCCGCGACCAGCTTCTTCACCCGGTCGTCCAGCAGATTGCCGCGGTGCACCGAGCCGTCGCCCCAGGACGCGGTCGTGTAGTCCTTGGCCTGCTTGTTGTTCCAGGAGACGTAGTAGTCCTGGTCGATCGAGTTGGGATGCGCGGAGGCCGGGGTGTAGTCGGCCGTGTTGGTGTCCGGGTCCCAGTTCCGCCACTCGTACGCGGGCTGCGCCCAGACGGGGAACTCGGCGTCGACACCGGCGGCCCGGACCGGGTTGTCACCGCTGTTGTAGTACGCGGTGTGCCGGGAGTCGGCGTAGAACCAGTTGAACGTGAAGTTGATGTGCTGGGCCGCGCTCTGGAAGTCCTGGGGACCCTTGACGTAGTCCGGGTCGTTCAGCATCTGGAAGCCGATGATCGAGTCGGCCTCGTGCAGGTACGACGAGCGCAGCGTGGTGTAGGCGACCTTCTTGCCGCCGACGCTCGCGCGGTACTCCACCGGCCCGTACTTCGTGCGCCAGACCTTCATCGTGTACGACCCGGCCGGCGTGCTGTCGGCCGTGGTCGGTGACCAGGAGTTCTTCTGCTCGACCTCGTCCATGGCCGTACAGGTGCCGTGGTACAGGTAGTGGTGGTCGTCCTGGCACAGCTCGACGGCGTAGGTGTCGATGATGTCCTGGCCCGAGGTGGTCGCGGACCACGAGTAGTCCTGGCCGCGGCCGAGTTCGACGTACATGCTCAGGCCCGCGAAGGAGGCGCCGCGCGCGCTGATGCCGGGGCCCTGGATCTCCTGGAGCATGAGCAACTGCGGGGCGAAGTAGCCGGTCTGCGGCCCGAAGACGGCGATCGGATGCCCGCCGGCGGTGTACTTGCCGCTCACGACGAGGGCGTTGGACATCCCGCGGTGGGACGAGCTGAGCGTGGTCTTCGCCGCGGCGGCGGAGGTGCTCCTGGCGGCCGTGGTGGCCGCGCTGCCCGTACGGTCGTAGACGAGCGGCTCCTGGGTGACCGAGCCGGCGTCGGGCAGGGCCTCGCCCTGGGCGGTGTCCGGCTTGCCGCCGTAGGGGAAGCTCGATCCGTCGTGGACGGTCAGCACGGCCTCGGGGTCGTTGCGTTCACGGAAGGACTCCCAGACCTTGGTGCCCTCCTCGACCCCGTACTTCTGCTGGGCGGCGAGCAGGGAGACGGCGTTGTTGACCTCGCCGCCGCCGCCGGAGCCGAACAGCGTGCCGATGACGGAGGCCAGCGCCACCAGGTCGGTGATCTTGAAGTGGTCTATGGTGCCGGCGTTGGTGATCGGGTCCTTGTGGCCGGTGAGGTCGTACTCGCCGGGGAAGTAGCGGCCGCTGTCGGAGGCGTCGATGTACGAGTTGATGCCCGCGAGGTAGGCGTCGGCGTCGGCGAGGGCCTGCTGGCCGCGGGCGCCGTTCCTGGCCACCGCGTTGTCGATCTGGGCCTGGAGGTCGGCCTCGGTGTAGGGCGCGTTGCGGTAGAACTCCTGCTCCAGGCCCTGGTTGGCGGCCGCGCCGCCGGCGAAGGAGGTCAGCTGGCCGCGGCCGACGTGCCGGAAGACGTCCATCAGCCACAACCGGTCCTCGGCCGCCGCGTATCCGGCGCCGAACTCGGTGCCGTACCGCGTACTGCCTGTGATGTGCGGCACGCCGGTCTTCTTGTCGCGGACGATCGTCACGTCACTGCGGCCGGCCGGGTTCTCGGTGGAGGCGACCTGGTCGGACGGGACGCCGAACGACGAGTCGTTGAAGAAGTTGTTGATCGTCGCGTCGGTCAGGCCCTTGTAGCCGCTCGCCAGGTTCGCGTACGGGCCGAGTTGGTCCTCGGCGTGCGAAGGCTGGGTGCCGAAGGCCTGGTTGAGCAGGATCTGCGCGAGGGTGGCGTTGCCGTTCTCGCCGGGCGGCAGGATGTCGGAGCACTGGCCGCCGCAGTAGTCGTTCGAGGCGGTGGCCGTGGCGGCGGAGGCCGCCGTCTGCGTGAGAGGGGAGAGCAGGCCGCCGACGAGGACGCAGATCGAGGCGGTCTTCAGGAACCTGGTGAAGCGGCGGGACGTTCTCAGTCTGACAAGGGCGGTGCGTGGGGTTCGCCGTGGCATGGCAGCTCCAAGCGACTGGGGTGGCCGAACGTTACCGCCGGTATCCCCAGCTTTAAAGATGAACATGCGTCAGTTTTGGGAGTCGGCAAGCAGAACCACAGGACGAGATGGAGCCGAATCGCCTGTCGATACGTCTACTCGTCGACGCCGCGCGCGGTTCGCGAGGCAACGCCGAAGTGACCGAAGTACAGGTGCAGGTGTGACGGAGGTGCAGGGCGATGGCGGGTTTCCGGAGTCTGGCGAGACAGGTACGCGATCCGGGCTGCGATCTGGCACTGCGGCGGTACTCACTGCGCAAGTGCCTTGAGAAGTTCGCCCCTTACGGGCATCGGGCGACCTGGGACCATCTCTGCTCCCGGGCGGGCTTCGGCCCGGAGGACCGCTCCCCCGACCCGGTGCGGCTCGTGGCCGCGCTGGAGGAGCTGGAGGAGGCCCGGTCCGTCTGGCTCGCCTATGAGACCGACTTCACCGAGCGGCGCAGGAAGGAGAAGCACGACGGGCTGCGCCGGCCGGGCAGCGTGGACGACTGGCACCGGATGACCTGGGGGGGCTTCGGGGTCGCCTGGTGCGAAGACCCCCGGGTGCACCCGCACGAGCCGCTGGCGGAAGTGCTGCGCCGCCTGATCACCGCGCTGGAGCGCACACCGGGTTCGTGCTGCCCGGTCTGCGGCGCGGACCGCCTGGTCTGGCGCTACGGCCTGGACCACGAGCCGTCCTCCGGCCCTGTCTGCACGGACTGCGGGATCCTCGTCCCGCGTCCGCTGCTCACCGCGCGCGTGCTGGAGTACGCCCGGCGCGAACGGCTGCTGATGTCGGCCTGAGAACGGGGGGTCTTCCCTCGGGGGGTGCGAAGGGGGATGCCGCACCCCTGCCCGGGACCGAGCCCGTTGTCAGTGGCCACTGCCACCATCGGGGGCATGGTGCAGGTCTGTCTGAACGGGCGCCGCTCCGCCGTCGACGGCGCGAGCGTGCCGATGTCACCACAAGAGCTGGCCCGCAGCGCGGCGGAAGCCGTGGCAGCCGGGGCCACCGAGATCCATGTCCACCCCAGGACGCCGTGCGGCCACGACAGTCTCTCCCCGCGCGTCCTCGCACCCACGCTGGAGGCGATCCGGGCACGGGTGGCGGTTCCGGTCGGGGTGACCACGGGCGCGTGGGCGGAGCCCGACCCCGCGGCCCGGCTCGCGCGGGTGCGCAGCTGGTCGGCGCTTCCCGACTTCGCCTCGGTCAACTGGCACGAGCCGGGCGCCGAAGCGGTCGCCCGGCAGTTGCTGGACAGGGGCGTGGGCGTCGAGGCGGGCCTGTGGTCCGGCACGGACGGCGCGGCCCGGTTCGCGCGCTCCCCGCTCGGGCCGAGGGTGCTGCGCGTGCTGGCCGAGGTGACGGATCCGGACCCGGCGAGCGCCGAGTCCTCGGCACGGACCCTGCTGTCCGCGCTCGGCGAGACGTACGGCCGCCCGGTGCTGCTGCACGGCGAGGAGGGCGGCACCTGGCCGGTGCTGCGCCTGGCCGCCCGGTCGGGCCTCGCGACCCGGATCGGCCTGGAGGACACGCTGTTCCTCCCGGACGGCCGCCGCGCATCCGGCAACGCCGAGCTGGTCGCGGAGGGCCTGGTCCAGTACGCGCGCTCCCGGGGCCGGGCAGGAGCCGAGGATCACGACGGTAGCAGCCGCCAATCCACTCGCTCCAGCCGTTTACGGCTCGCAGAGTAGGGCGTGATGAAACACGTCTGAGGGCCGTCAACGTGCCCTTCTCCCCGAGGAGTTGCGATGTCGACGCTGCGCGTCACCGCCGAAGTGCTGACCGTCCACGAGCATCCGAACGCCGACGCGCTCGAACTGGCCCAGGTGGGCCTGTACCGCGCGGTCGTCGCCAAGGGCGCGTACCGCACCGGTGATGCCGCCGTCTACATCCCCGAGCAGGCCGTGCTGCCGCCCGGGCTGGTCGAGGAGCTGGGGCTGACCGGCCGGCTGGCGGGCGGCGAGGCCAACCGGGTCAGGGCGGTGCGGCTGCGCGGCGAGCTGTCGCAGGGCATCGTGTGCCGGCCGACGGCGCTGGCCGGCCTCGACCTGGCGCACGCGGCGGCCGAAGGCACGGACTTCGCCGAGCTGCTGGGCATCACCAAGTGGGTGCCGCCGGTTCCGCCGACCATGAACGGCGAGGTCGAGCAGGCGGCCGCGCTGCTGCCCTGGGTCGACATCGAGAACATCCAGCGCTACCCGGACATCTTCACGCCGGGCGAGCCGGTCGTCCTCACGGAGAAGCTGCACGGCTCGGCCTGCCTGCTGACGTACGTCGCCGGTGAGGGCCGGGCGTACGTGTCCTCCAAGGGCTTCGGCGCCAAGTCCCTGGCGCTGAAGGAGGATCCGCGGAACCTGTACTGGCGGGCGGTGCGCGGACACGGCGTCGCCGAGGCCGCCGCACGGCTCTGCGAACGGCTGGGCGCCACCCGGATCGGCGTCTTCGGGGAGGTGTACGGCGCGGGGGTGCAGGACCTGGCCTACGGCGCGGACGGCCGGCGGGAGACGCTGGGGTACGCGGCGTTCGACGTGTCGGCCGAGATCGACGGCGTCGTCCGCTGGCTGGACGCCGCCGAGCTGCTGACGGGGGAACTGCCGCTGGTGCCCCGGCTGTACGCGGGGCCGTACGACATCGATCGGGTACGGGAGTTCGCGAGCGGCCGGGAGACCGTGTCCGGACGGGGACTGCACCTGCGGGAGGGCGTGGTCATACGGCCCACGGTGGAGCGGTAC
This sequence comes from Streptomyces sp. NPDC025793, assembly GCF_055558375.1. NCBI lineage: Bacteria > Bacillati > Actinomycetota > Actinomycetes > Kitasatosporales > Streptomycetaceae > Streptomyces > Streptomyces sp. NPDC025793. The sequence continues at coordinate 137,716 of NZ_JBVHMR010000015.1, forward strand.
AGCGCGGTGACGGGGGGCCGGGCCATCGCGAAGGCGGTGAGCCCGGCGTATCTGACGAGGAAGGGCGGCACCGAGTACGAGTAGGGGGCACACCCGGCGGGGCACCGGACCCCCGACGGTCGACACCGCGCGGCGATCAGCGCCCCTCCGCGAACAGCCGCGACCCAGTCAGCCGCTCGCCGAACACGTCGTCCGGGTTCGACAGCACGCAGTTCTCCAGCGACAGGCAGCCGCACCCGATGCAGTCGGTCAGGTGATCCCGCAACCGGTTCAGCTGCCTGATGCGCTCGTCCAGCTCCGAGCGCCACCGCTGCGACAGCCGCGCCCAGTCCTCACGGTTCGGTGTGCGCTCCTCGGGCAGCTCCGCCAGGGCGTCCCGGATCATGGCCAGCGGGATGCCGACCCGCTGGGCCGCGCGGACGAAGGCGACCCGGCGCAGGGTGTCCCGGCTGTAGCGCCGCTGGTTGCCGGTGGTGCGCCGGCTGCTGATCAAGCCCTTGGCCTCGTAGAAGTGCAGCGCGGACACCGCGGCGCCACTGCGCGCGGACAGCTGGCCGACGGTCAGCTCATGGATCTTCTCGGGAATCTGGGGCACTCCTCACAGCCTAGCGACCCGATCCCCGTCGCGGTCCGTTGACAGGCGCCCCGCGCCCGACCATGCTAAGCAGTCGCTTAGAGAATCGAGCGAGAGGCCGGGAACATGGCAGAACCGAGGACCTTCACCTCCCCCGACGAGCTGAGGGCGGCCGTGGGCGAGCAGCTGGGGTACACCGACTGGCTGGAGGTCGACCAGAAGCGGATCGACCTGTTCGCCGACGCCACGGGCGACCACCAGTGGATCCACGTGGACCCGGAGAAGGCCGCGAAGGGGCCGTTCAAGACCACCATCGCCCACGGCTACCTCACGCTCTCGCTGCTGCCGCTGTTCGGCCCGCAGCTGATCCGGGTCGAGGGCGTGACGATGGGCGTGAACTACGGCACGAACAAGGTCCGCTTCCCCGCCCCCGTCCCCGTGGGCTCGCGGGTGCGCGCCACCGCGAAGATCACCGGCGTCGAGGACGTCACCGGCGGTGTCCAGGTGACGGTCGCGTTCACCGTGGAGCGCGAGGGCGGCGACAAGCCGGTGTGCGTGGCGGAGTCGGTGTCCCGGTACTACCTGTGACGGAGCGGGCGCCCTACCGGGCGCCCACCATCCGCAGGACGAGGTCGGCGTAGAGCGCGCCGACCTCCTCGGGCGTGCGCGGGCCGTTCACGGTGAACCAGCGGGCCACGTCGATGCAGAGCGAGAGCACGGCGAGCGTGGTGCCCTGGACGTCCAGCACGTCGAACTCACCCGCGGCCACGCCGTCCTCGATGATCCCGCGCACCTCGGCGTCGACCTGGCGGCGCAGCGCCACGATCTCCGCGCGGGCCTCGGGGCCGAGGGCGTCGAGTTCGTACTGCACGACCCGCGCGGTGGTGCGCCGCCCGGCGTGCCAGCGCACGAAGGAACTGACCGCGTCGGCCAGTCGCTCGGCCGCGGTGCCCTCGCGCCGCGCCGCCGTGCGCAGGATGTCGAGGGCCTTGTCGTGGCCGATCCGGCTGATCCGGTGGAGCAGCTCTTCCTTGGTCTTGTAGTGGATGTAGAGCGCGGCCGGGCTCATGCCGGCGCGGCCCGCGATGTCCCGGGTCGTCGTCGCGTGGTAGCCGCGCTCGGCGAAGGCCTCCACGGCGGCGACCAGCAGCCGCCGGGCCGCGTCAGGGGTGACCTCTTCCCACGGCTCGATCTCGCCGCCGGTCGTCTCCTGCGCCGCACTCATCGCTCGCTCGCCCCTCTCGATGACAGGAGCACCACCATACCGCCGAAGGTGAGCGCTCGCTTAGCGCGCCTGCCCGGATCTTCGCGGTTCAGATCTTCGCGGTTCAGATCTTCGCGGTTCAGATCTTCTCGAAAGGATCGTGCTCGGCGAGGAGCTTCTCCAGGCGGGCCTGGTCGACCCGGCTGACGATCTGCCCGGCCTCCTGCCGGTCCCGGATCACCTTGGCGAGGGTGAAGGCGGAGGTGACGAGGTACAGGACCGCGATCGCGAGGAAGGCCCGGACCCAGGCGTTGGTGTCGAGCTGGTAGATGCCGATGGCGGTGGCCGCCATGGCGATGGCGAAGGACGCGACGGACTGGCCGTAGAAGGCGGTCGTGCTCTGCTGCTTGACCGGTGTGTCACTCATGGGGAAGAGCATCGACGCACGTGGCCCGCGCCACATCCGCACACATACTCAGATCGGTTACTCAGAACGCCGAAACCCCGGTCAGGGAACGGCCGATGAGGAGCTTCTGGATCTGGCTGGTGCCCTCGTAGAGGGTCATCACACGGGCGTCGCGCAGGAGTTTGCCGGCCGGGTACTCGTCGATGTAGCCGTAGCCGCCGAAGACCTGGAGGGCGTTGTTCGCGGCGCGCACGGCGGCCTCGGAGGCGAACAGCTTGGCCTTGGAGGACTCGACGGCGAACGGCTGCCCGCGGTCGATCAGATCGGCGACCCGCCAGGTCAGCAGCCGGGCCGCGTCCACGTCGACGGCGATGTCGCTGATCAGCTCCTGCACCAGCTGGTGCCGGGCGATCGGCTTGCCGAACTGCTCGCGCTCACCGGCGTACCGCACGGCCGCGTCCAGCGCCGCCTGGGCGATGCCGACGCACCCGGCCGCCACCGACATCCGTCCCTTGGCGAGCGCCGACATGGCGACGGAGAAGCCCTTGCCCTCCTCCCCCAGCATCGCCGAGGCGGGCACCCGGACGTCCTCGAAGGCGAGTTCGGCGGTGGTCTGGCCGCGCAGGCCGAGCTTGCCGTGGATGGTACGGCGGGTCAGGCCGGGGGCGTCGGTGGGCACGAGGAAGGCGGAGACTCCCTTGTGGCCGGGGGCGTCGGTGGAGCGGGCGAAGAGCAGCACGACGTCCGCCCAGGTGCCGTTGGTGATGAACATCTTCGCGCCGTTGACGACGTAGTGGTCGCCGTCGCGTACGGCGCGGGTGGTGAGGTTGCCCGCGTCGGAGCCGGTGCCGGGCTCGGTGAGGCCGAAGCAGCCGACGTACTCCCCCGAGGTCAGACCCGGCAGCCAGCGGCGCTTGTGCTCCTCGTCACCCCAGGCGGCAATGGTCTTGGCGACGAGCCCGAGGGAGACGGAGACGATCCCGCGCACGGAGGAGTCGCCGCGGCCCAGTTCCTCGGTGACGAGGCAGTACGCGAGATGGTCGCCGCCGGAGCCGCCGTACTCCTCGGGGACGGTCAGCCCGAGGAAGCCGACGTCGCCGAGTTTCCGCACGATGCCCCGGTCGACCTCCTCGGCCCGGTCCCAGGCCACGACGTGCGGGGCGATCTCGCGCGCCACGAAGTCCCGGGCGAGCTGCCGTACGGCGGCCTGCTCCTCGCTCAGCTCCAGGTTCACCACGAGATCACCCCACAGAAGACGGCACGGCAGACGACGGCACGAGCGGCAGATCTTGAAAGCCGGACATTTAAATTAGCACTGCTAGTTTCTGGCTCGCAGCCCTACTATGTGCGCCATGGCCCGACCGCGCAAGCCCCTCCTCAGCACCGAACGGATCGTCGAGACGGCCCGGGAACTCGTGGACCGCGAGGGACTGGCGGCCGTCTCCACCCGCCGGCTCGCCGCCGAGCTGGGCGTGAGCGGGCCTTCGCTGTACAACCACTTCCGCACCAAGGACCAGATCCTGGAGGCGGTCGCGGACTCGGTGAGCGCCCTGGTGGACCTGGCCATGTTCGAGGACGGCCGCGACTGGCGCACCGCGCTGCACGACTGGGCCGTCTCCTACCGGGCCGCCCTGCGCGACCACCCCAACATCGTCCCGGTGCTGGCCCGCGGCCCGGGCCGCCGTCCGGCCGCGCTCCGCCTGGCCGACGCGGTCTACGGCGCGATGGTCGACGCGGGCTGGCCGCCGGCCCAGGCGACCTCCATCGGCGCGCTGATGCGGTACTTCATCATGGGCTCCGCGCTCGGTTCGTTCGCCGGGGGCTTCGTGGACGACGCGAGCGCGTACGACCCGGCCGACTACCCCCACCTCGGCCAGGCCCACCTCCTCGCCGAGCAGCAGGAGAAGATCGACGAGCGGGCCTTCGAGACGGGGCTGACGGCGCTGCTGGACGGGCTGGAGCGGCAGTACGAGCAGGCCAAACAGGGAGGGCAGCAATAGTTCGGCGGGCGCCGAAATGTCGGTGCCGCATGCTGGGAGGCATGACCGTCAAGGATCCGCGGGCCGCCGCACTGGCCGCGCTCGCCGCGTTGCTCGCCGACGAGACCCGGGCCACGTGTCTGCTGGCGCTGCTCGACGGGCGGGCCTGGACGGCGGGTGAGCTGGCCCGGCACGCCCGGGTCGCCGCGTCCACGCTCAGCGAGCACCTGGACAGACTGGTGGCCGGCGGCCTGCTCGCGCAGGAGAGGCAGGGGCGGCACCGGTATGTGCGGCTGGCCGACGCGCGGGTCGCGGGGCTCGTGGAGGATCTCGCCGCGCAGGTGCCTGCGGCGGCGCGCCGGGCCCCTCGTACCCTGCGGGAGTCGGGTGCCGGGTCCGCGATGGCGCGGGGGCGCACGTGTTACGACCATCTCGCGGGGCGGCTCGGGATCGCGCTCACCGACGCGCTGACCGTCCGGGGGCTGCTGCGGCAGGACACCGGGTTCGCGCTGACGGACGCGGGGGTGCAGTGGTTCCGGGAGATGGGTATGGGGCTGGAGGTCTCGGGCCGGCGTCCGCTGGCCCGTGCCTGCCTGGACTGGACCGAGCGGCGGCCCCATCTCGCGGGGGCGGCCGGGGCCGCGCTGTGCCGGCACGCGCTGGAGGCGGGGTGGTGTGCGCGGATCGGGTCGGAGCGGGCGGTGAAGGTGACCGCGTCGGGGGAGCGGGAGTTGTCGGAGCTGCTCGGCATTCCTGCGGAAGCGTTGCGCTGAATTCCGGCTCCCCCGGGCGTCTTCGGGGCGCGAGCCTCAGAACACCACCAGCGCCCGGCCGCCCTTGCCCGCGAGCATGTTCTCGAAGGCCGCCGGGATGCCCTCCAGGACGATGCGTTCGGTGACCAGGGCGGACAGGTCCAGGCGGCCCGCGCGTACGTGCGCGGCGAGGACCGGCAGGTCGCGGGCCGGATCGGTGTTGCCGTAGACGCAGCCGGACAAGGTGCGGCCCCAGTGGAAGATCTCCAGGGCGTTGAAGGTGACCTGCTCCTCCTTGCCGCCGATGCCGACCACCGTCGTACGGCCGCCCCGGCGGGTCGAGTCCCAGGCGGCGCGGATGCTGACCGCGCGGCCCGCGCACTCCACGGCCACGTCCACGCCCTGTTTGCCGGTGAGGGCGCGGATCTCGCGGGCGGTGGTGTCGGAGGCGAGGACGAAGTCCGTCGCGCCGGCCGCGCGGGCCAGTTCCTCCTTCGCCGGGGAGACGTCCACGGCGATGATGCGGGACGCGCCCGCGATGCGCGCCGACTGGAGGGTGGCGAGGCCCACGCCGCCCACACCGAAGACCGCGACCGTCTCGCCGGGGCGGACCTTCGCCGAGTGGTGCACGGCGCCGTACCCGGTCAGGACGGCGCAGCCGAGGAGGGCGGCGTCCACGAGGGGCACGCCCTCGGGCAGGGGGAGCACGCAGGACGCGGCGACGACCGTCTCCTCGGCGAACGCGGCCACGTTGAGGCCGGGGTGGAGGTCGGTGCCGTCGGCGCTGCGGGCGTAGACGTCGGCGGCGCCGTTCAGCGCGTTGGCGCACAGCCAGACCTCGCCGAGCGAGCAGGTGTGGCAACTGCCGCAGGAGGGCGCCCAGTTGAGGACCACGGGGGCACCCGGGGACACGTGTGTGACGCCCTCGCCCACCGACACGACCGTGCCCGCGCCCTCGTGGCCGAGGACGGCCGGGACCGGCACCCGCATGGTGCCGTTGGACAGGGACAGGTCGGAGTGGCAGACGCCCGCGGCCGCGAGGCGGACGCGGACCTGTCCGGGTCCGGGGTCGGGCAGCTCGACGTCGGTGATCTCCAACTGCGCGCCGACGGCGGGCAGGACGGCGGCTCGTACGGCCATGGGTCGCGTACTTCCTTAGAACTGGAGGGACTTGGTCTGGAGGTACTCGGCGAGTCCGTGCGTGCCGAGTTCCCGGCCGACCCCGGACTGCTTGTACCCGCCGAAGGGGGCGAGGGGGTTGAACCGGCCGCCGTTGATGTCGACCTGGCCGGTGTCCATGCGGCGGGCGAAGGCGACCGCCTCGGCCTCATCGGCGGCCCACACGGCGCCCGCGAGGCCGTACACCGTGCCGTTGGCGATGCGCAGGGCGTCGTCCTCGTCGTCGTACGGCAGGATCGCGAGGACCGGTCCGAAGATCTCCTCCTGGGCGACGGTCATCTCCGGCGTCACGTCGGCGAAGACCGTCGGGCTGACGAAGTAGCCCTTCTCGTGCGGCGATTCGGGGCCGCCGACGACGAGGCGGGCGCCCTCGGCGACGCCCTTCTCGATGTAACCGCGCACCCGCGCCTGCTGCTTGGCGCTGACCACCGGGCCGATGCGGTCGCCGTACTTGGCGGCGGCGGTGCGGGCCAGCTCGACGGCCTCGTCGTACCGGTCGCGGTGGACCAGCATGCGGGTCCAGGCGCTGCACGTCTGGCCGGAGTTGGACATCACGTTGGCGACGCCGACGTTCACCGCCCTGGCGAGGTCGGCGCTCGGCAGGATGACGTTGGCGGACTTGCCGCCGAGTTCGAGGGCGACCCTCTTCACGGCCGCTCCGGCGACGGCGCCGATCTGCCGGCCGACGGCCGTGGAGCCGGTGAAGGAGACCAGGTCCACGCCCGGATGCTCGGCGAGGGCCTGGCCGGCGACCGGGCCGAGGCCGGTGACCAGGTTGAACACACCGGCCGGAACACCCGCCTCGTGGACGGCCTCGGCGAACAGCTGGGCGGTGAGCGGGGTGTCCTCGGCGGGCTTGAGGACGACCGTGCAGCCGGCGGCCAGGGCCGGGGCGACCTTGGCGACGATCTGGTGCAGGGGGTAGTTCCAGGGGGTGATCGCGCCGACGACACCGACCGGCTCGGCGAGGACGGTGGAGTTGCCGACCTTTTCCTCGAAGGAGTGGGCGGCCGCCAGTTCGGCGTAGGAGCCGGCGACCGCGATCGGCACCGCCGCGTGCACGGCCTGGGAGAACGGGAGCGGGGAGCCCAGTTCGGCGGTGACCGTCTCGGCGATCTCATCCTTGCGGGCCACGAGGACGTCCCGGAGCGCCGCGAGGCGTGCGGCGCGCTCGGCGGGGGGCGTGGCGGCCCAGCCGGGCAGGGCGGCCCGGGCCGCCCGGACGGCCGTGTCGACGTCCGCTGCGCCACCGGCCGGGACGCGGCCGATGACCTGCTCGTCGGCCGGGTTCACGACGTCGATCGCGTCCGCGCTCACGGCGGGGCGCCAGGCGCCGTCGATGTACAGGCCGTCATGTGCCCTCATGATGCTGCTTCCTCCCGGCGGGTCGGCATCGTCCGGCACACAAACTAGCGGCGTTAGTTTTTCTGCGCCAGACACCACCGGCTCCACCGGACGCTCCCGGACATCATCGCCGGGCCGGGCGGCCTTCACTCGCCCACCCCCTGCCCTGCCGGGCCGGCCGCGGATCGGCGGGCCGCCGTGGTTCAGCGGGCTGCCGCCGACGTGCCCGGTTCGCGTACGGCGGTGAGGTGGGCGAAGACGACCACGTTGCTGGTGTAGCCCGTCCGCCGGCTGTAGTAGCCGCCGCAGGTCAGCACGCGGAGCTCCGGGCGCCAGGCCGGGGCGTAGACCTCCTTGTCCGGGAAGCCCGCCTTGTCGTACACCGTCATCCGGTCCACCGTGTAGACGGCGGTGCGACCGTCGGCGCGGCTCACCTCGATGAGCTTGCAGGGTTTGACCTGGGCGAGCCCGGCGAAGACGGCCGGGCCGGTCGACGTGTCCCGGTGGCCGACGGCGATCGCGGTGCCGGACTCGCCCGGTGTGGGGCCGCCCTCGTACCAGCCGACCAGTTTGGGCCTGTCCATGGGCGGGGTCTCCAACTGCCCTGCCCTGTCGAGCCGGAGGCCCGTGATCTGGCCGTCGATGCCCAGCGAGGGGATGCGGAAGGACACCGGCCGGGACCGCGACAGCGGGTCGGGCGGGCGTCCGGAAGGCGCCTCGCAGGATCGTGCCCCGGCCGCCCCCGCTCCATGGGCGGCCGTCATCCCGCCCTGGTCCCCCGGCCCGGCGTACCCGCCCGCGCACCGGCGCCCCGCCGCCACCAGGACGGTCACCAGGAAGGCCGTCCTGGTGAGGCGGTAGGCGCGGGTCCGGTGCCAGGGCCTGCGTCGGCGTCTACGCGGCGCCATGAGGCCGCCGGCGGCTGCGGCGGAGGTACATCACACCGCCGACCGCACTCAGACCCACGACACCCGCGGCGGCCACCGGCGAGTACGCCGCGGCCGTGTCGATGAGACCGCCCCCGCCCGCGTGCACACCGCCCCGCGGCGGATCGTTGTGGTCTCTCCCGTCCCAGCCCGGACCGTCCTGCTGATGGTGGTCCCGGTGGTCCTCGATCTGTCCGTTCGCACCGTGCCCCTCGTCGTGCCCCTCGTCGTGCCGGGCGTCGTGGCAGTTGACGCGGAAGAGCTTCTCCTTCACGGCACCCGCCGCGACCCAGGTGAGCTTGTACTGCCCGTCGGTCAGGCCGATCGCGTCGGTGTGTCCGGCGCCGCCGGCGAGCTGGATGACCCCGGTGACGGTGGCGGCACTGGGCAGCGGGGGCTGTGCCTGGATGATGTAGGGGATATTGGGCAGGATGTCGAAGTTGACGGCGTCGAGGTAGAACTTGCAGACCGTCGGCTCATCCTTCGTCACACCGTAGGGCACGCCCACGCTGTGCACCCTGATGTCGCCGTTCTCCCCTTGGGCAGCCGCGTGCGGCGCCGCCACCCACGACGCACCCACTGCGGCCAGGGCGGCGATGACGACAGTGGCGCCCGCACGGGGGCCGAGAACACGTGGTGAGGTCTGAGTGGGCATGCACGTTCCTCCGAGTCAGACGATTTTCATACAAATCCATCTTTCGTCTGGACTCTGCGCGATGGCCGCCTCATCCCACGGCACCGACCTCCGACGCGCCGTCAGAGATCGCTCGTGCGGCGCAATCCCGTACGCCCCGCCCGCTTCCCCGCCACCCGTCCGGCCCCCTTGCGCCCCGGTGAGCGCACCGCCACCCCCGCCGACAGCAGCAGCAACGCCCCGAGCATCACGAACGGCGCCGCCGCGCCCGTGACCCCGGCGACCAGACCGGCGGCGGCCGGGGCGGCGACCTGGCCGAGCCGGTTGCCGGTCAGGCGCAGGGCGAGCGCGGTGGAGCGGGCCTCGTCGGGCGCGGCCTGCACCACCGTGGTCATCGACAGCGGCTGGCCCACCCCCAGACAGAAGCCGAGCAGCGCCAGGAGCAGGCCGAGCGTCCACACCGGCAGCGGCAGGGCGACACCCGCGCACAGCACCGCCGCCAGGAAGCAGGTCACGGTGAGCAGCGCGGGCCGGCCCAGCAGCCGCAGCAGCGGGGTGAGGACCAGACGGCAGGCGATCGTCGCCCCGGCGCGCAGGCCCAGCAGTACGCCGACGACCGCCGGTGTGATGCCCCGGTGTTCGCCGACGACCGGGAGGTAGGCGGTGAGGATGTCCGTGGCGGACAGCACGGAGAGGCTGACGAGCATGCCCGCCGGGACGCCCCGGGCGCGCAGGATGCGGCCGACCGGGACCCGGTCGCCCCGCTCCGCACGGGACGTGGCGGCCGTACGGACCGTGCGGTCTTCGAGTCGCCACAGCGAGGTGAGGGCGACCGCCGCGCCCGCGCCCGCCGCCACGAGGGCGCGGGCACTGCTGCCGGCCATGTCCGGACCGCCGATCAGCAGGCCCGCGGCGATGGGGCCGAGGAACTGGCCCAGGGAGGCGCCGATGGTGAAGTGGCCGAAGTTGCGGTCCTGTTCGTGCGGCGCGGACCGGCGGGCGACGAGCGACTGGGCGCCGATGACGAAGCCGAGGTGGCCGAGGCCCATCACCCCGCTCCACAGGGCCATCGCCCACAGGGAGTTCGCCGCTCCGCTCAGCGCGCAGCCGCCGCAGATGAGGACCACGCCCGCCGGGAGCAGGGGGGCGCACCGGCCGTGGTCGGTGCGCCGACCGAGCGGTACGGCGGCGAAGAGGGGCAGCAGCGCGTACACACCGGCGATGACACCCACCGCCCGCTCGTCGGCGCCGAGCGCGAGGGCCCGGTAGGAGACGGCGGGCCGGGCCATCGACACCGCCCCCTGCGCGAAGCCGAAGGCGAGGACGAGGCGGAGCAGCCAGCCGCGGTTCCCACCGGGTGCCATGGATACGACCTCCGTCGAGTGATCGGCTCGCGGTTGTCAGACGATGCCGAAGACGATTCCTGCCCCGAGCACGGCCAGGGATGTCAGCGCGGCCCACGTGACGACGAACCGGGTGTGGTCGCCGAACTCCACCTTGGCCATGCCGACCAGGACGTAGGCGGCCGGGACGAGCGGGCTGGACATGTGCAGGGGCTGGCCGACGATCGAGGCGCGGGCGATCTCCAGCGTCGGGACGCCGTGCGCCCCGGCCCGCCTCGGCGAGCACCGGCAGGACGCCGAGGGAGAAGCCGTCGTTGGACATGAAGTACGTCGGCGCGATGCTCAGCACGCCGGTGACGAGGGCCATGTGCGGGCCCATGCCGTCGGGGACGTCGTCCACGAGCCACGTCGCCATGTGGTCGACCATGCCGGTGCCCTGGAGGACGCCGCTGAAGACGGCGGCGGCGAAGACCATGCCGGAGACGTTGAGGACGTTCTCGGCGTGGGCGGCGATGCGGGCCTCCTGGTCGGGCGTCTGCGGGAGGTTGACGCTCAGGGCGAGGGCCGCGCCGAGCAGGAACAGCACCGGGATCCGCGGCCACTCCATGATCACGGCGGTCAGCAGCGCGACCGTGAGCAGTGCGCCGCACCAGTACGGCCCGGGGCGCAGGGTGGTGCGGCGGGGGTCGAGCCCCTGGAAGCCCTCGTCCTCGACGGACTCGTCCCCTGGGCGGCCGGGGCCCGTGCCGGCACCGGGGCCCGAACCCCGCGGACGCCGGGGACTTGGCGGAGCCGGCGCCCACCAGGACGGTCTCCTGCTCCGTCACGAGCACCTCGTCCAGCGTGAGCACGCCGAGCCGGCGCCGTTCGCGGCGGCCGAGGACGCAGGAGAGGACCAGGACGAACAGCAGGCCCACGGCCAGGGCCGGGATCATCGGCACGAAGGCATCGCTCGCGTCGGCCTTCAGCGCGGTGGCGGCGGTGGGGGTCCCTGCGCGCGAGCGAAGCCGAGCGTGGGGGACGTCGGGCCGCCCCACGGCGGCGTGTTCATCACGCCGTTGGCCATGGCGGCCACTCCGGTCATCACGACCAGGGACATCTTCGGCCGCTTGTACAGCGGGGACATCGCCGAGACGGCGATCATGAAGGTGGTGGAGCCGTCGCCGTCCGGGGAGACGATCGCCGCGAGAGCGCCGTACCGACGACGACGCGCAGCGGATCGGCCTTGCAGAACCTGAGGATGCCGCGCACGACCGGGTCGAAGAGGCCGACATCGAACATCACACCGAAGCAGACGATCGCGAACATGAGCATCGCCGCGGTGGGCGCGAGGGCGGTGACGCCGTCGATGACGTAGTCGCCCAGGTGGGCGCCCTTGCCGACGAACACACGGAAGAGTGCGGGGATCAGCACGAGCGCCGCGATCGGCGACATCTTCTTCAGCCTGATCAGGACCAGGAAGGTCGCGATCACGGCGAAGCCGAGGATGGTCAGCATGAGTGGATACCCGGCGTTCGCCCTTGAACATCCCGCCTGGGAGTCGGCGGTGCGATGACGTCAGGTCCGGCCAAACGGCGTCAACAAGACGTTGACGCACGAGCAATAAGCGCAGAATTCCAGGTCACAGCCTTGCGGCCGGCGACTCAGTCCAGCACGCGGCCCAGGTACGCCCGCAGCAGCTCACGGGTCTCGGTGATGATCGCCTCGTCGCCCTGGGGGTCCGTGCGGAAGGCCAGCTGGACGAGGGCGTCCGCGCTCTCCACGGCGACCAGGAAGACGCGCCGCAGTTCGTCGTCCGGGGCGCGGCCGACATGGCCGGAGAGCAGCCGGACGAGCCGGTCGGCGACCCGGGTGTTGGGCTCGGACCGGCGGTCGCCGACCGGTATCTGATTGCCGAAGTCGACCAGCGAGAAGCCGGGCGCGGTGCGCTTCATGGCGAGGTACTCGTCGAGGACGGCGTCCATCGCGGCCCGCCAGTCTCCCCCACGTGGGGCCTGCTTCAGCCGATCGGTGACGCGCTCGGTGTAGCGCTCCAGGTTGCGTTGGGCGAGGGCGTCGGCCATCTGCCGCTTGTTGCCGAAGAAGCGGTAGACGGAGCCGATGGGCACACCGGCGCGCAGCGCGACCGCGCGGGTGCTCAGGTCGTCGTAGCCGACCTCGTCGAGGAGTTCGGCACAGGCGTCGAGGATCCTGGTCAGCCGTTCGGCACTGCGGCGCTGGACGGGCGCACGGCGGAGCGAAGTCGCGTGGGGCACGGGCTTCATGATGCCTCTCCGCCCCGGGTCCGGTGAACCTCGCCCTCCCGCACGGACAACGGTGGGTGATGCACTCATCGCACCGGGGAAGCGCCCATCGTCGGCGCGGACGCCCTTCCCGCGGACCGCGACGAGGCCGGCGCGGGAGTCGGCGACGAGGCCGGCGCGGGGCTCCGCGAGGGCTCCGGGTCCGAGACCGTGATGTCGGCGGTGCTCTGGACCGGCTTGCCGTGCACGGCCCACGCGGTGCCGTCGTCGGCGTACAGGCGCGCGGTGACGTGGTGGGTGCCGCGCGGGACGAGCCGGCCCGGCAGGTGGTAGTCGTACGAGCGCAGCCGGGCGGCCTCGTGGCCGTCGACGAAGAGATAGGCGAGCCCGCGTCCGGTCGCCGCCGCGCGTCCGGCGCCGGGCGCGGAGCAGTGGAAGCGGCGGAAGGTCAGGCGCACGTCCCAGCCGTCGCGCCTGTCCGGCGTGACCTCGACGCCGACCTCGGGCGCGTTCTTCGTGTCGACCTCGCGCAGATGGCGCCCCGTCCCGTCGGTGTCGCCCAGGACCTTGCCCACCGGCGCGGGCGACGGCGCGCCGCCCCGTGCGTGACCGCCCGTACAGCCCGCCGCGCCCAGCGGCAGCAGGACGCACGCCGCGAGTGCGGTGAGAGTCCTGCGGGTCCACGGCGTCCTGGGCATGGTCGCGAGGGTAGAACAGCTTTCCGGCCTTTCGAATCCGTCTGAAGTCTGGTTCCGGCCGGTCTCCGTGGTCCCCCGGAGGGAGTGGGCGAGATCCTCTTGCGCCCGCCCCCACTCATTCCTACGGTATTACATAGGAATCGGCACGCGAGGGAGCGATCATGAGCGGGGACGCGCGGAAGACGGCCGCGGGACTGTCGTACCTGACGGGGTTCGGCAACGAACACGCCTCCGAGGCGGTGCCGGGCGCCCTGCCCGAGGGCCGCAACTCGCCGCAGCGTGCGCCGCTCGGCCTGTACGCGGAGCAGCTGAGCGGCTCGGCGTTCACCGAGCCCCGGGCGCACAACCGCCGCTCCTGGCTGTACCGCATCCGCCCGTCGGCCGCGCATCCCGCGTTCACCCGCACCGACAACGGCGCGCTCCGCACGGCGCCCTTCACCGAGTCCGTGCCCGACCCCAACCGGCTGCGCTGGAACCCGCTGCCCGAGCCGCCCGTCGGCACGGACTTCCTCGCCGGCCTGTGGACGCTCGGCGGCAACGGCGACGCGGCGCAGCGCACCGGCATGGCCGTGCACCTGTACCACGCCAACTCCTCGATGGAGCGCGTCTTCTCGGACGCCGACGGCGAGTTGCTGATCGTCCCCGAGCGCGGCGGGCTGCTGCTGCACACGGAGTTCGGGCGCCTGCACGTGGAGCCCGCGCACGTGGCGCTGGTCCCGCGCGGGGTGCGCTTCCGGGTGGAGCTGCTGGACGAGTCCGCCCGCGGGTACGTCTGCGAGAACTACGGGGCGCCGTTCCGCCTCCCCGACCTGGGTCCGATCGGCGCCAACGGGCTCGCCAACGCACGGGACTTCCGGGCGCCGGTGGCCGCGTACGAGGAGGGGGCGGGCCCGGTGGAGGTGGTGAACAAGTTCTGCGGCAACCTCTGGGCGGCGACCTACGACCACTCCCCGCTCGACGTCGTCGCCTGGCACGGCAACCACGTGCCCTACGTCTACGACCTGCGCCGGTTCAATGTCATCGGCAGCATCTCCTACGACCACCCGGACCCGTCCGTCTTCACGGTCCTGACCTCCCCGTCGGACACCCCGGGCCTGGCCGGCGTGGACTTCGTGCTCTTCGCGCCGCGCTGGCTGGTGGGCGAGGACACGTTCCGGCCGCCGTACTTCCATCGGAACGTGATGAGCGAGTACATGGGCCTGATCGAGGGCGCGTACGACGCGAAGGCCGAGGGCTTCGTGCCCGGGGGCGGCTCGCTGCACAACATGATGTCGGCGCACGGCCCGGACCGGGAGACGTTCGACCGGGCGAGCGCGGCCGAGCTGACGCCGCAGAAGATCGACGACGGTCTGGCGTTCATGTTCGAGACCCGCTGGCCGGTGGCCCTCACCGCGCACGCGGCGGGCGCCGACCACCTCCAGCCGCGCTACGACGACGTGTGGCGGGGTCTGGAGCCCCACTTCCGCGCGTGACACGTGTGTTGCGCCTGATGTTCATCGACAGGTACGGATAGCCGTGTGACCTCCTTCGCCCCGGACTCGATCGTCCTGAACCGCAAGCTGCCGCTCTGGTACCAGGTGTCGCAGTCGCTGCGCGCCTCGATACTGGGCCGCTCGGCCGAGGCCCCGCTGCGGCTGCCCACCGAGGAGCAGCTGGCGGAGCACTACGGGGTGAGCGTGCTGACCATGCGGCAGGCGCTGAAGGAGCTGGAGGACGAGGGGCTGATCAGCCGGCACCGGCGGCGCGGCACGTTCATCGAGCCGGACGCCCACCGGGGCGCCCCGGTGCGGCTGCTCGGCTCGGTGGACGCGATCGTGGCCCAGCAGTCCGGCATGACGACCGAGCTGCTGGACCACGGCAGCGCACCCGTGCCGGCACCGCTCGCCGAGTACTTCCCGGACCTCGACGAGGTCGCGACGTACCACCGGCTGCGCAGCGACGAGAAGACCGGCGAGCCGACGAACCACGCCGTCAACCACATCCGCCCCGAACTGGCCGCGCACGTCGACCTGGAGGACCTGATCCGCTGGCCGATGACGAAGGTGCTGCGGGACATGGTCGGGGCGGACATCAGCCGCATCACGGACACGGTGGAGGCCCGGCTCGCCGACCCGGAGACCGCCCGTCTCCTCCAAGTACCGCTGCTCAGCCCGATCCTGCACTACACGGGAGTGACGTACGACACCGAGGGCCGGGTGCTGGACGTGGCGGTGATCCACTACCGGGGGGACCGGTTCTCGTTCACGGTGACCTTGGAGGCGACCTGAACCGGTCCGTGCAGGGAGCCCGTACCATGCCCTGCGTGACGTACGCCGACGCTCCGCTGCTGGCGGACCTCATGCCGTGGTCCGTCGCACCGCTGCGGCCGGGGCGCGCCTGGCCGGTGGCGCCCGATCCGGATTCCCTGACGGCCCGCTGGGACGCGCTGCTGACGGCCGAGGGCGAGGGCCGCCTGGCCCTGTTCGAGCCGAGCCGCGCCCGCACCCTCGACTCGGCGGTGGGCCAGCTGCCGGGGCAGTCGACCGGCACGGAGCGGCTGGCCCGCGCCGAGGGCCCCTGCGCGCGGCCGGTACGGGTGCTGGCCGCCCCCTTCGACGAACAGTGGCTGATCCCGGACCACCGGCTGCTCGACGCCGCCCGCCCGGAGTTGTGGCGGGTGGCGGACGCGCACCAGGTGTTCACGGCGGAGACGGCCGACCCCGGTCTCCCGCTGCTGGCCACGTCGCTCCTGCCCACCCTGCGCGGCACCCGGATCCGCCCCCTCTACCGCCGCCCGGGCGGCGCGGAACCCAATCTGGCGCCGGGCCTGCTGGGCCTTCTCGCGGACCGCCTCGGCAGCCGCCCCACGGCGGCGGACCTGCTGGCCTGGATCCTGGCGGCGGTCCGCCCGGACCTCACCGTCCCGCTCACCGGGGACGCCGAAGTATGGGACCGGGGTGTGGAGTTGGGCCGCCGCACCCGGTGGCTGATGCGCCGCGACGGCGACCGCCCCAAGCTGCCGGGCGGCCGCCGCCCCTACGTCCGCGCACCCCTGCCGCCCCGCCCCCTCACCGTGCACTACGACGCCGAGGAGGAGACCCTCCACCTGGACGACGGCCGCATCTCCCCCGTCCCGCCGCAGGCCTGGGACTTCGAGGTGGCGGGGGTCCGGGTGCTGGAGTCCTGGTTCACGGCCCGTACCGCCCCGGCCGCCGCCGGCACCCTGGCGGCGATCCGCCCGGCGGTCTGGCCGCAGGGCTGGACCTCGGAGCTGCTGGAACTCATCACGGTCCTGGCCCTGCTGGCCGAACTGTGCCAGGGACGCGCCGAGTTGGAGATCGCCTCGCCGATCACCACCGGCGATCTGCACGCGGCCGGCATCCTTCCGCCACCGGCCGCGTCCCGCCGCCCCGCCTCCGTCCTGGACCACCACGAGGAGGGCCCGGAGGGCCAGTTCGCTCTGCTCTGACGGTTCCGTCCGGCGAGGTCGTGGACGGATGGGCCAGGTGTCTGCTGAGGGATCTTGAACAGGTGAAGACCTTCCGGGTTCGGTGTCGACCACGACGTCCGCCCCGAACAGGAAAGGGCCTCGTGCCCCACCGTAATTCCCACCGTCGCATCCCGGTCGGCGAGGGTGAAACTGCTGCCCAGCGCGCCCCTGACGAAGTCGAGCTGGAGATCGGGGGCGGGCCGCTCGGCGAGGGGCGCGGCGTCCCGTGCCCGCGCGCGCCGGTCGATGTCCCCGTGCTCCCGGGTGACCTCCCCGAGGAAGAAGTCCACGGCCCAGCCGCCGCGCAGCCAGAGCGGGATGCCCTGAAGACGGGCCGCCGCGGGGGTCTGTGCGATCAGGGCGAGTTGCCCCCCGGAGCGTTCCCGGTTCGCCGGTCGCCGTTCCCCGGGGCGAAGCCGTCGAGCAGCCGCCCGAGCGCCCGCTCGAAGACCTCCTCCAGATCCACCGGCCCCGCGTCCCGCGCGAACACCTCCGCCATCCTCGGAAACGCGCCGGAGGCCAGCTGCCGCCCCAGATACGCGCCGCGCGCCCCGTTCTCCTCGGCCTCCGACCACGGCAGCGCACGCACCCGCTCGGCGGTGTCGAGTTCGTTGCGGACGTACGTCGTCACCACGCCGTTGACCATCGCGACGAGTTCCAGCTTCGTGCCGTAGGACGCGTCCAGCGGGTCCAGGCAGGCCAGGCAGTGCTCCAGATAGCGCAGGGCGTGGGGGCTGAAGCCGTAGACGGGGGACATCAGGCGCGCCATCCACGGATGCCGGCGCATCAGCGCGCGCGTCTCGCGCGCCACCCTCATCAGGTCGGCCCGCCAGTCGCCGCCCGGCTCCCACAGGACGTGCTCCGCGCTGGCCGTGTCCATCATCAGCTCGTACAGGTCCTCCTTGCGGGGGACGTAGTTGTACAGCGACATGGTGCCGCACCCGAGCTCGGCCGCGACGTGCCGCATCGACACCGCGTCGAGCCCCTGCGCGTCGGCGATCCGGACGGCGGCCGCCGCGATGTCGTCGCGGGTGTACGCCGGTTTCGGACCCCGCCCGGTGCGCTCGGGGCGCGCCCAGATCACCTCGGGGACGGTCCCTCGGACTGCCATCGGTCATCACCTCGGTCACCATGCTAGTTACGTACAGCGTACGCAGTGCGCTATGGTCGACGCATGACAACTACGTACGCTGTACTTAGTGAAGGCCTGGAGAAGCGCTTCGGCGCCGTCCACGCCCTGCGGGGACTGGACCTGGCCGTCGCCGAGGGCACCGTCTGCGGACTGCTCGGGCCGAACGGCGCCGGGAAGACGACCGCCGTACGGCTGCTGACGACGCTGCTGCGGCCGGACGGCGGATCCGCGCGGGTCGCCGGGTGCGACCTCGTGCGCGAACCCGCCGCCGTACGGAGCCGGATCTCGGTCACGGGGCAGTACGCCTCGGTCGACGGGGACCTCACCGGGCGGGCGAACCTGCGGCTGTTCGCCCGGCTGCACCGGGTGCGCGGACCGGCCGACCGGACCGGCGAACTGCTGGAGCGCTTCGGGCTCACCGAGGCCGCCGACCGCAAGGCCTCGACCTACTCGGGCGGCATGCGGCGCCGGCTGGACCTCGCGGCGAGCCTCATCCGCCGCCCCGACGTGCTCTTCCTCGACGAGCCGACCACCGGGCTCGACCCGGCCAGCCGCAACCACGTCCACCAGGCGGTGCGCGAGCTGCGGGCGGACGGCACGACGGTGCTGCTGACCACGCAGTACCTGGAGGAGGCGGACCAACTCGCCGACGGCATCGCCCTGGTGGACCGGGGCCGGGTCGCGCACACCGGCTCGCCCGCCGAACTCAAGGCGCTCATCGGGTCGTACGCCGAGGCCGTGGTCGCGGCCCCGGACGCGCTCCCGAAGGCCGCCGCCGTGCTCGACCAGCTCACCGGCGGCGAGCCCGTGTTCGACCGCGAGCGCGGCGCCGTCGGCGCGGTCACCACCGACCCGACGCTGACCCTGCCGCGCCTGGTGCGCGAACTCGACGCGGCGGGCGTGCCGTTGCTCGACGCGAGCCTGCGCCCGCCCACCCTCGACGACGTCTTCCTGCGGCTCACCGGAGGCTCCGGGGCCGCGTCCGCCGACAGCAAGGAGCCGGTGACATGAGCGCGTTGACCCACGACGGCCTGGCGATGACGGGCAGGCAGCTGCGCCGGGTCCTGGGCAACCCGGGCCTGACGGTCCTGACCCAGCTGATGCCGGTCAACATGCTGCTGTTCTTCGGCTACGTCTTCGGCAGTGCGCTGGCCATGCCCGGCCGGGAGTACCGCGCCTTCCTGGTGCCCGGACTGCTGGTCGCGACCGCCGCCGGCGGCCTGATGAACGGCATGTTCCAGGCCGCCGCCGACACCCACCGGGGCGTGATGGACCGGTTCCGGACGATGCCGGTGAGCCGGGCCGCCGTACCCCTCGGTCAGGCCGTGGCGGACCTCGTGGTCACGACGCTCGGCACGATTCCGCTGCTGCTGGTGGGGCTCGCGGTGGGCTGGCGGGTCGAGGGCGGCACGCTCGACGCCGTCGCCGCCGTCGGGCTGCTGCTGCTCTTCCGGTTCGCCTGCACCTGCGTCGGGATCCACCTCGGGCTGCTCACCCGCAGCGAGGACGCGGCCGGGCAGCTCGGGGCCTCCTCCTTCGTGCTGCCGCTGCTGTCCGACGCGTACATCCCCACGGACAACCTGCCGGGCTGGCTGCGCGCGGTCGCCGAGTGGAATCCGATCAGCGCCGTGACGACCGCCCTGCGAGACCTGTTCGGCAACGCGCCCGTCCCGCGCGGCGCCGCCTGGCCCGTGACGCACCCGGTCGCCGGGTCGCTCGCCTGGAGCCTCGCGCTCAGCGCCGTGTTCCTGCCCCTGGCGGTGCGCCGGTACAGCCGCGGCGGCTGAACCGCACTACTTCCGGGCTCGTGTCGGTGACCGGGACTCCGGAGCCGGGGCACCGCTGCACCACGCGATGCACGGGGGCGAGTCCCCCGCGCGTACCGGGCTCGCGCACGCCGTGATCGCGCCGTACGACGCCTGTCCGACGGCCGGCGGCGGGCACGTGCCGCTGTCCGTGCGGAACGACCGGGAGGGGCGGCGGCCGGCCGAGCGGGGAGCGGTGGCGTCAGGTGGGTTCGCCACTGGGGCCGCTGAAGGGGCGCTGCCTCCCTGCCCCAGCTGCCGGGTGGGGACGAGGCACGGATGGGTGATGTGCCCGCGCTCGGGCAGCACACCGGGGCGCTGCTGCGTGCCGTGGGGATGACGGACGACGAGATCGCAGCGATGCGCCGGGACGGTGTGACGGCCTGAGCGCGGGCGCCCCGGATGGGTTCCAGGGGGCCGCTCGCTCGGTCAGCGGCGGCTCACCGTCCGCTCGGCCCGTTCAGTGCCCGCGTCCGTGACCGCCGAAGAGCGAGCGGCGCAGCCGGCGCAGCGGCGCGAACAGGGAGACGCGGCTGACCCGCTTGCCCCGGTCACTGCGCTGGTGGGCGGTGTCACGCGCCGTCAGTTCGAGCATCAGCGAGGTCGCCTCGACCGTCTCCCGCTGCGGTATGGCGGGACCCGCCAGCACCGACAGATGGCGGTCGAGGCGCGAACTGGTCGCGCTGCTCCCGCAGGTGATCGCAGGGATCCTGGCCCTGCTGCGCACTGTTATCTGATCCATGTCACTCCCCACCCGTACGAGTCCACCCGGCCCGGGCAGGGTAACCCTATCGCCCCAGGGCGGCACGCGTGTATCTCGGCCACAGGATTCACCTTCCCCGCAAGGAGGTTGACCATCCCTCGATGACTACTCTCCGAATCCGACCGATTTCAGGGTGAGTTGGACAATGGGCTGGCCGGTGGGCTGCGCTGAGCCGCCGCCAGGCTCGACGGTTACGGCGAGTGACGTCGAGGAGGTCTCAAGCCCCTTGGCGATCAGCGGCGTGTCAGCCGTGAAGAGCCCGAGGGAGCGCGGTTGCGCATGGGGGCGCATCTGCCAGAGCTGGTGTACACGGCCGCCGGACGGGGTGCCGTATCCGCTGAGGGTGACGACGGCCTCCTGCTCCGAGGCGGAAGCGATCACTCCGATACCGCGGCCCCGAGCGTCCTTGCTGCTCGTGGCGCGGGCGTCGGGAGCGGCCAGAACGTGGGCGATCTCACGTGCCCGCACCTGCGCGGCGTCGAGCCGGCCCTGTGCGCGGTGCGCCTGGACCCCGAAGAGCGAGGCGACGACGAGGGCCGCCGCCGCGGTCGCCGTGGCGAGCGGCACGAACAGGGGGCGCGTGCGGGGCGTACGGGTGCGTCCCGGCGGCGGCTGGGTGCCCCAGACGTGCGGCGGCAGCCGGGGCGTGTGCTCCGCGCCCGACGCCGCGGCGGCCGGCGCCGGGGCCTGCGGTGTCGCGCGTACGGCGGCCAGCACCCGGTCCCGCAGGGCGGCCGGTGCCGGGGCCGCCGTGGACCAGGCGAGCCGCACGGCGTCCTCGGCCAGCGCCCGGGTCTCGGCGCCGCAGCGCTCGCAGTCGCGCAGATGCTTCTCGAACCGGCGCCGCTCGCCGGGTTCGAGGGCGTCGAGCGCGTACGGGGCAGCGAGGGAGTGCGGATCGCCGCGGCGCAGCAGCCTGCCGAGGATGCTCATGCGGCGCCTCCCAGGCACTGGCGCAGCCGGGTGAGTCCGTCGCGCATCCGCGTCTTGACCGTGCCGAGCGGCAGCGAGAGCCGCTCTGCGACCTCACGGTAGGTGTAGCCGTCGTAGTAGGCGAGGGTCACCGACTGGCGCTGGAGGTCCGTGAGCCGCTGCAGACAGCGGCGCACCCACTCCCGCTCCAGTCCCGCCTCGACCTCCTCGGCGACCTGGTCGAACGCCGGTTCCCCGGCGCGCAGTGCCTCCCGCTGCTCGCGTTCGCCGGCCGCGCGGGCGCTGCGCACCCGGTCGACAGCGCGGCGGTGGGCGAGGGTGAGGATCCAGGACAGCGCGCTGCCCCGGCCCGGATCGAACCGGGCAGCGGACCGCCAGGTCTCCAACAGCACCTCCTGGGCCACCTCCTCGGACTGGGCGGGGTCGCGCACCACCCGCCGGACGAGCCCGTACACCGGGCCGGACACCAGGGCGTACAGGTCCTCGAACGCCCGGTGATCGCCGCCCGCGACGAGCACGAGCAGCTCGTCCGCCTGTATGCGGGCCCCCTCGCCGTGGCCGCAGCCGGCCCCTCCCCGTGCTCCACGCATCCGCACGAACGCCCACCTCCCGCCGGTGATACGGATCAGCGGGCCGAAAACGCGGGTCGGAAGCCGCCCAAAACTTTTTTCCCGTCCGGCCAATCCGTCCCCCGCCCGGCTCCGAATGAGCGTCCGTCAAGGGCAAGTCGGCACCGAGGACGGACGGACAGACGGCATGACACCTCTTGTTTCCAGGCGCGGCCGGGGCCGCACGGGCCTGGTCACGCTCCTGTGCGGCGCGCTGGCGGCCGGCGGGCTCACCGCCGCGGGCGTCGCCGCGCTGGCCCCCGGGGCGGCCTCCGCCTCCTCCCACCGGGAGGCCCCGCTGATCTCGGGGACCCCGCAGTACGACAACACGGACCTGTACGCGTTCGTCAGCCCGGACAAGCCCGACACGACGACGATCGTGGCGAACTGGATCCCGTTCGAGGAGCCGGCGGGCGGGCCGAACTTCTACACGTTCGCCGACGACGCCCAGTACGACCTGCACATCGACAACAACGGCGACGCGCACGACGATCTGGTCTTCCGCTACACCTTCAGGACCCACACGAAGAACGGCAGGACGTTCCTCTACAACACCGGTGTCGTGAAGAGCCTCGACGACCCGAACCTCAACATCACGCAGACCTACGACATCGATCTGCTCCAGTTCAGGCACGGGCGGGTGGTCTCGCGCGCGAAGCTCGCGAACGACGTGCCGGTGGCGCCCTCCGACGTCGGCAAGGCGTCCATGCCGGACTACGCCAGACTGCGCGCCCAGGCGATCCACCGGACGAAGGGCGGCGGCACGACCTTCGCCGGGCAGGCGGACGACCCGTTCTTCGCCGACCTGCGCGTCTTCGACCTGCTGTACGGAGGCAACCTCAGCGAGGTCGGCAACGACACGCTCAAGGGCTACAACGTGAACACCATCGCCCTGCAGGTGCCCACCGCCCTGATCCGCGAGTCCGCGGGCCAGCCGGTGGTCGGCATCTGGTCCACCACCCAGCGCCGTAACGCGCAGGGCTACTACAGCCAGGTCTCCCGCCTGGGCAACCCGCTGGTGAACGAGGTCGTGAACCCGCAGAAGGACAAAGACAGGTTCAACGCCTCCCAGCCCGCCGACGACGGCCGGTTCCTGAACAACGTCATCCACCCCGAGCTGCCGAAGCTCATCGAGTCGATCTACAAGATCAAGGCGCCGAGCGAGCCGCGCAACGACCTGGTCGACGTGTTCCTCAAGGGGGTCAAGGGCCTCAACCAGCCGCCGAACGTGCGGCCTTCGGAGGAGCTGCGCCTGAACACGTCGATCAAGCCGAGCGCGCACCCCAAGCGGCTCGGCGTCCTGGACGGCGACAACGCGGGCTTCCCGAACGGCCGTCGGCTCGGCGACGACGTGGTGGACGAGGCGCTCCAGGTGATGGAGGGCGAACTGGTCGGCATGAAGAACGACTTGGGCGACGGGGTGAACGCGAACGACCAGACCTTCGAGAAGTCCTTCCCGTACGTCGCCGAGCCCACCTCCGGCTCGCGCGGCCCGCTCGCCAAGGGCACGAGCGCGGGCACGGACGTCCGCAGCCAGCTGGGCGACGCGCTCCAGCCGGCGGGCTCCTCCGGCGGCTCCGGCGACACGATGCTGATCGCCGCGTCGGCGGCGTCGGGCGCGGCCGGGATCCTGCTGCTCGGCACCGCCTTCGCCTGGTGGCGCCGCCGCCTGCAGCGCCCGTACTGACCCCGTCCCCACCCCAGACCGGCGCGGCCCGTATCCCCCCCCACGGCGGGCCGCGCCTCCCACCCCGTCGACGGAGCAGACGGGGAGCAGACGGAGCAAGGAGAGGCGGAGAGGCCATGAGCCCGCGCGCGAAGAACGAGAACGACACGGCCGCCGCCGACGAGCGGGGCGCCGCCGGGCGGCGGTGGCGAATCCTTCAACTCGGGGGCGCTGCCGTACTGTTGGCGACGGCGCTGACGGGCGGTGCGGTGGCCGTCGGCGCCGGCCGGGCGCCCGCGGCCGCGCCTGCCGCGTCCCGTGCCGTGGATCCCGGGCTCCTCGGCACCGGGAACCTGGACGCGAGCATCGCCTCGCTCCAGGCGCATCTGCGCACCCAACCCAAGGACGCCGGGAGTTGGGCCACGCTCGCCCTGGCCTATGTCGAGCAGGCGCGGACCAAGGGCGACCCGTCGCGGTACCCGCAGGCGGACCAGGCGCTGCGGCGCTCCCTGGCACTGGCGCCGGACAGCGACCAGGCGCTGGCCGGACGCGCCGCGCTCGCCGCCGCGCGGCACGACTTCGCGGGCGCGCTGACCTACGCGGACCGGGCGCTGCGGCAGAACCCGTACAGCGAACGCGCGTTGTGCTCCCGTGTCGACGCCCTGGTGGAGCTCGGCCGGTACGACGAGGCGGCGCGGGCGGCGGACACCGCCGACGCGCGCAGGCCGGGCGTGCCGGTGTTCACGCGGTACGCGTACGTGCACGAGCTGCGCGGGGACGTGCCGGGCGCACGCCGGGTCCTCCAGCAGGCGCTGTCCTCCGCCACCTCGCCCGGCGACATCGCCTACGTGGCCGCCCAGCTCGGCCAACTCGCCTGGAACCAGGGCGAGTACGGGACCGCGCTCGCGGAGTACGCGCGCGCCCTCGCCGCCGACGAGACCTACCTCCCCGCACTGGAGGGCCGGGCCCGGGCGCAGGCCGCGAGCGGTGACCGGGCCGCGGCGATCACGGGCATGGAGTCGGTGGTGTCCCGGTATCCGCTGCCCGCTCCGCTCGTCGAGCTGGGCGAGCTGTACGAGGCGCGCGGCGCGGCCGGGGACCGGGCCAGGGCGCGGGAGCAGTACGCGCTCGTGGACACCTGGGTCGCGCTGGCCCGCGCCAACGGCGTCGACGCCGACCTCGACACCGCGCTGGCCGCCGCCGACCACGGCGACAAGGCGGCCGCCCTGCGCGCCGCCCGCGCCGAGTGGGCCCGTCGGCACACCGTGCACACGGCGGACGCGCTCGCCTGGGCGCTGCACGTCAACGGCCGGGACGCCGAGGCCCTTTCCTACGCCCGTCGGGCCACCGCCACCGGCTACCGCAACGCCCTCTTCCTCTACCACCGCGGCGTGATCGAGGTGGCCACCGGCGACCGTGCGGCCGGCCGCGCCCTGCTGGCCTCGGCCCTGAAGCTGAACCCCGGTTTCTCCCCCGTGGGCGCGGCCGCGGCCCGCACGGCCCTGGAGGCCGCGAAGTGAGACCGCGTCTGCCGTTCGTCCTCGCCGCCGGGTGCGCGCTCGTGTTCCTGCCGGCCGCCGCCGCGAGCGCGCATCCGCTCGGCAACTTCACCGTCAACCGGTACGACGGACTCGTCCCGGCGCCGGGGCAGCTCCGGGTGGAGCACGTCGAGGACCTGGCCGAGATTCCGGCGACCCAGGCGAAGCCCGACATCGAGCGGCTGGGGACGGCTCGGTGGGCCCGGCAGCGCTGCGAGCGGGACGCCCGGGGCAGCGAGGTGAGCGTGGCCGGGCGCCGTGTCCCCCTCACCGTGCGGGACAGCCGGGCCACGCCACGGCCCGGCCAGGCGGGGCTCAACACCCTGCGGGTGGAATGCCGTTGGACCGCCCCGCTCCCCCGCACCGGGTCGCTCGCCCTCGGTTTCCGCGCCGACACGAACTGGTCCGGTCCCGGCTGGCGGGAGATCACGGCGCGCGGCGACCGGACGACGCTCACCGGCTCGGACGTGCCGAGGACGTCCGTCTCGCACGAACTGACCACGTATCCCAAGGACTTGCTGTCGTCTCCGGCCGACGTCTCCACCGCGTCGCTGCGGGTGCGTCCCGGCGGTCCCGCCCTCGCCGAGGAGCGGCCGGACGCCCCGGCCGCCTCCGTGCTGCCCCGGGGCGCCGACCGCTGGACGCGGGCCCTCGACGGTCTGGTGGCCCGCCATGACCTCACCGTCGGCTTCGCCGCCCTCGCGCTGCTCGTCGCGGTCGTCCTCGGCGCCCTGCACGCCCTCGCGCCGGGGCACGGCAAGACCCTGATGGCGGCCACCGCGGCGGCGCGCGGCGGCCGGGCCGGGCTCCGGGACGTACTGCCGCTGGCCGCGTCGGTCACCGTCACCCACACCCTCGGCGTCGTCGCCCTGGGCCTGCTCGTCACCGCCGGGTCCACCGCCACGCCCTCGGTGATCGCCTGGCTGGGCCTGGCGAGCGGGGCCCTGGTCCTGGCGGCGGGCGTGAACCTCGTACGCCGGGCACTGCGGAACCGGACACACGGCCACGAACACGCCCACACGCACCCTCATGACGGCCACGCCCACGGTGAGCACACCCACACCCACACCCACACCCACGGCGGTCACACCCACACCCACCCCACCGTGCCCACCCTGCGCGGCACGATCCTGCTCGGCTTCGCCGGGGGGCTCGTGCCCAGTCCGTCGGCCGTGGTCGTGCTCGTCGGCGCCGCCGCACTCGGCAAGGCCTGGTTCGGGCTGCTGCTCGTCGTCGCCTACGGCGCCGGGCTCGCGCTGACGCTCACCGCGGCCGGGGTCGCCGTGGTCCGGCTGGGCTCGGGGGCGTCCCGGGTGCTCGAACGGCGCCCGCGGTGGACCGCGCACCCCGTGAGCGCGCTCGTGCGCCGGAGCCTGCCGCTCGCCTCCGCGCTCACCGTCCTGGCCCTGGGCGCCGGATTGGTGCTCAAGGGGGCCGCAACAGCCCTCGGTTGAGCTACGTTTGTGGAGAAATCACGCGACATGCCTGGGGGGCGCTCGTGTCCGAAGATCCGGGCCGCGACCGTGTGATCGCGGGCCGCTACCGTCTGCTGTCCCCGCTGGGCGAGGGCGGCATGGGCACCGTGTGGCGGGCCCGGGACGAGGTGCTGCACCGAGAGGTGGCCGTCAAGGAGGTGCGCGCCCCGGCCGGGCTGTCCGCCTCCGACGTCGAGCGGATGTACGCCCGCCTGGAGCGGGAGGCGTGGGCCGCGGCCCGGGTCGCGAACCGCAACGTGGTCACGGTGTACGACGTGGCGATGGAGGGCGGCCGCCCCTGGATCGTGATGGAGCTGGTGCGCGGGCTGTCGCTCGCCGACCGGCTGGAGGCGGAGGGCCCGCTGGCACCGCAGGAGGCCGCGCACATCGGCGCCGAGGTGCTGTCCGCGCTGCGCGCCGCGCACGCGGCCGGGGTGCTGCACCGGGACGTGAAGCCGCCCAACGTGCTGCTCGCGAACGACGGCCGGGTGGTGCTGACCGACTTCGGGATCGCCTCGGTCGAGGGCAGCTCGGCGATCACCATGACCGGTGAGGTCGTCGGCTCGCCCGAGTTCCTGGCTCCGGAGCGTGCGCTCGGCCGCACCCCCGGCCCCGAGCCGGACCTGTGGTCGCTGGGCGTG
This sequence comes from Streptomyces sp. NPDC025793, assembly GCF_055558375.1. Classification (NCBI taxonomy): domain Bacteria; kingdom Bacillati; phylum Actinomycetota; class Actinomycetes; order Kitasatosporales; family Streptomycetaceae; genus Streptomyces; species Streptomyces sp. NPDC025793. Next base: position 165,028 of record NZ_JBVHMR010000015.1, read on the forward strand.
CTGCTGTACGCGGCCGTCGAGGGCGTCTCCCCGTTCCGCTACGACACCCCGCTGAGCACCCTGCGGGCCGTGGTGGACGAGGAGTTGCCGCCGCCGCTGCGGGCAGGTCCGCTCGCGCCGGTGATCGCGGGCCTGCTGCGCAAGGACCCGGCCGGGCGGCTCGGTGCCGAGCGGGCGGAGCGGGAGCTGCGGCTCGTCGCGGCCGGGGGTACCCCCTCCGGAGGAGTGGCGCCCCGCCCGGAGCCGCCACCGGATCCGTCCGCGTACGCCCGGACCGTCGTGGCCCGGGAACCGTGGTCGCGGCAGCAGTCCTGGGCGCCCCAACCACCGCCCGCCACCACGCAGTCACCGCCCGACGAACCGGAACCCGGGCGCCGCCGCGGGGCGGTGGTCGCGCTGGTGGCGGGGCTGCTCGTGATCGTGGTCGCGCTGGCGGGGCTGGCGTACGCCCTGCTCAACCGTGACAACGGCGGGCACGGGAGCGACGGCGCGAGCGGCACGGGCGGTCCCCTGGTGAGCGGCAGCGCCCAGGCGCCCACGCACAGCGGCACGGACGCGGGCAACGGCACGCCGTCGGCCCCGCGCAGCGGCGCCTCGTCGTCGGCCCCGCCCGCTCAGTCGGTTCAGGTCACGCTGACCGGCGCGCACACGGCGTACTCCGGCCCCTGTCCGCCGCCGAGCGGACAGACGCCCGCGTTCACGGCGACGTTCACGGTGGGACGGGTGCCGGCGCAGGTGGCGTACCGGTGGGTGCTCGCGCACGGGTCGGTCGCGGATCCCGGCTGGCAGACGCTGTCGTTCGGGGCCGGTGACGGGACGCGCCGGCAGGTGCGGGTGACCCTGACGACGTACTCCCAGCACGGTTCGGCCGACAACGCGGTCAGCGTCGAGGTACGGGCCCCGGTGCGGGCCACGTCGAACGCGGTGCCGTTCTCGGTGAGCTGCGCGACGGCGACGGAGACCCCGTCGGGCGGGGCCTCCGCTTCCGCTTCGGACTCGTCCGGAACTTCACCCTGACGAGTGATCGGAACGGGTGACGTGCTGACGCGTGGATCACCCGTGCCGCGTACGGTCGGTTACGCGTTGTCGGTGAACGCCGGCAGATAGCCGCCGGAGTGGCCGGCCGCGGTGGGGTGGTACGACTCGGTGATGTCGAGCCAGTTCACGCTGTGCAGCCACGAGTCGCCGGAGCAGATCTCGTGGCTGGAGAAGGCCGAGCGGACGTCGGCGAAGACGAAGCCGTGCGCCGCGGCACGCGCTTGGATGGCGGTGTCCATGTAGTCGGCTGCGCCGTTGATCGCGGAGCGCTTGGTGTCGGACAGCCCGAGGCAGGTCTGGCCGAGCAGGTAGAAGCGGGGGTAACTGAGCACGACCACCCTGGCGTTCGGGGCCTTGGCGCTGATCTGGTTGTAGACGTTGTCGAGCTTGCCGGGGAGCGTGGAGTCGACGTACGCCTTGGCGGTGTTGATGCGGCTGATGCAGCTGCTGTCGGACTGGAGCACGCAGGTCGTCATGACGTCGGAGAACCCGGCGTCGTTGCCGCCGATGGTGATGGAGACCAGTGAGGTGCCGGAGTTCAGCGCGCCGAGCTGGTTGCCGAGGACGTCGTCCGTGGTGGCGCCGGAGCAGGCGTTGAAGGCGAACGACGACGGGGAGTGGGCCGCGTTCCACAGGTACGGGTACGCGTTGGTGCTGCGGTCACAGCTGCCGCTGGAGCCGATGTAGCTGCCCGCTCCCACTCCGGAGGAGTAGGAGTCACCGAGCGCCACATAGCCGCCGGTTGCCGCCGTCGAGGCCTGGGCCGCCGCGGCTCCGCCGAGTCCGAGTCCGGCGGCGAGGAGGAGCGAGGTCACGAATCCGAAAAGTCTGGAACGACTCATGGTGCCTCCCTATAGCAGGATCTCTGCCTACAACTGTGGTAACTCCTACGCGTGTTGACCGGAAGTGTTCATGCCAAGAACTTTTGAAGTCTGAACAAGATCAGCCGAAGAAGTTCACCGCACCGCATCTTGCGCGTGCATGCCAAGCGTGTTGACCGCGAGTCAACTCGGCCCCGGATCCCGTCTTGACGCCCCGCCCCGGCCTGCGCCACATTGAAGCCCGACATCCCGCGCGTCGGGGTCAAATCGGGGGGCACGGTCGCCAATGCAGACCTTACGCATCAAGTCACGTCCATCGGACGGCGCCACCGAGCAGCCCGAAGGGGCACGGCCAGGACCGGGGAGGGTCCTGTCGCCGCTGCTCATGGGGGCCGCGACCGCCGTCGCGGCGGTCGGCGCCCTGCTCGCCCTGACCGACTCCGGCTCACCGCTGCGCGGTCCGTGCACGCTGTTCTTCCTGCTCGCCGCGCCGGCCGCGGCCATCGCGGCGGCGCTGCGCGGGCTGGATCCGTACCCCCGGACGCTCGCCGCCCTTGCGGGCTCGGTCGTCCTCAACATGCTGGTGGCCCAGAGCATGCTGGCCGTGCACCGCTGGTCCGTCCACGGCGGGGTGATCGCCGTGACCGCACCGAGTCTGCTGCTGCTCCTGTGGGTTCTTCTACGTAAAAGTGAGTAACTCCGGCCAAAGTTATGCAACGGCCAAACCAACAGAAACGTGAGACTGATATCCAGGTCTTGCCATTCTGGTTCAATCGTCAATACCGTCATACGTCTCACCCGCATCGGTCCGTCAGCACACGGTTCAGGGGAGGGCTCAGGGCCGTGACGTTCCGGCGCGGGGCGCGGTAGGGGGGTGCCGTGCTCGGTGACCACAGCTGTGACCGAGTCGTGCCGCGCGACCGGCTGCCGTATTTCCCGGGCAGACCGGCCAGCTTTGCCAGCTCATCAACGTGCCCGGAGATCATTTCGCCGTACCGAAGATGAGTAACCCCCCTTTCGAACCGGACAGACAACCGGGCCACCCGGGGGTGGGTGGTCCACCGGACGAGAGGGAAAAGACCCATGAGTTCCGTTCTGCGCCCGCCGGCTTCGGGGCAAGATCCGTTAATCGCCGCGAACTACCGGCCCATCTCCTCTCACCTCGCGATCACTCCGCCGGTGAGCGTGGTGATTCCCGCCATGAATGAGGCGGAGAATCTGCCCTACGTCTTCAAGACCCTTCCGGACTGGATACACGAAGTCGTTCTGGTGGACGGCAATTCCACCGACGACACGGTCGAGGTGGCCCGGTCCCTGTGGCCCGGCGTCAGGGTCGTCGAACAGAGTGGCAAGGGCAAAGGGGATGCCCTGATCACCGGGTTCGAGGCCTGCCGGGGCGACATCATCGTGATGGTCGACGCGGACGGCTCGGCGGACGGCGGCGAGATCGTGTCGTACGTCTCCGCGCTCGTCTCCGGCGCCGACTTCGCCAAGGGCTCCCGCTTCGCCAACGGCGGCGGCACCGACGACATGACCTTCATCCGCAAGCTCGGCAACCGTGCGCTGTGCGCCGTGGTCAACCGCAAGTTCGGGGCGCGCTACACCGACCTGTGCTACGGCTACAACGCCTTCTGGCGGCACTGCCTCGACAAGATCGACCTCGACTGCACCGGCTTCGAGGTCGAGACGTTGATGAACATCAGAGTGGTCAAGGCGGGGCTCAAGGTCCAGGAGATACCGAGCCACGAGTACCTCCGCATCCACGGCACCAGCAACCTGCGCGCCGTACGCGACGGGTTCCGGGTGCTCCAGGTCATCCTGAAGGAGCGCTCCAACCGGCGTGAGCTGCGCCGCCAGGAACGCCACTCGCCGATGCTCGACGCGGTCCGGGGAGAGGTGTCTTGAGAGATCCCGACATCTCCGTCGTGATCTGCGTGTACACCGAGGACCGCTGGGAGGACATCCTCGCGGCGGTCTCCTCGGTGCGCGCGCAGTCGCGCCCGGCGCTGGAGACGCTCCTGGTCGTGGACCACAACCCGGCCCTGAAGGACCGGCTGGAGCGCGAGTACAAGGAGGAGTGCGAGCCGACCGGGAGCGTCCGCGTGCTGGCCAACGCGGGCCCGCGCGGCCTGTCCGCCGGCCGCAACACCGGCATCGCGGCGTCCCGCGGTGACGTGATCGCCTTCCTCGACGACGACGCCGTGGCCGAGCGGGACTGGCTGCGCCACTTCGCCGCCGGGTACGCCGACCCGCGCGTCATGGCGGTCGGCGGCCGTACGGTGCCGGTCTGGGCGTCGGGCCGGCGCCCGGACTGGTTCCCGGAGGAGTTCGACTGGGTGGTGGGCTGCACCTACAAGGGCCTGCCTGCCGGCCGGGTGCGGGTCCGCAACGTGCTCGGCGGAAACGCCTCGTTCCGGCGTACGGCCTTCGACGCGGCGGGCGGCTTCGCCACCGGCATCGGCCGCGACGGTGACCGCCGCCCGCTCGGCTGCGAGGAGACGGAGCTGTGCATCCGCCTCACCCGCGCCCGCCCCGACGCCGTCCTGCTCATCGACGACCGGGCGGTGATCCACCACCGGGTGCCCGCGCCCCGCGAGCACTTCGCCTACTTCCGCACCCGCGCCTACGCCGAGGGCCTGTCCAAGGCACTGGTCGCCCGCAGCGTCGGCGCGGGCAAGGGGCTGGAGTCCGAACGCCGGTACACCACCCGGGTGCTGCCCGCCGGGGTGGCTCGTGGTCTGCGGGACGCCCTGCTGGCCCGCCCGGGCGGCGCGGGCCGCGCGGCCGCCATCGTCGCGGGCGTGCTGAGCGCCGCCGGCGGCTACGCGGTGGGCAGCCTACGGGCGCGGCGCAACGGTACGACGTTCTCGGCGGCCCCGATCCAGGCGGCACCGTCCGCGCCTGCAACCCCACAGACACCCTCCACACCACCGGACAGGGCAACGCCGTCCACCCCGCCGGTCCGGGGGACGCTGTCCACGCCCCCGGTCCCGGGGGCACCGCCTGCACCGCCGGCCCAGGGGGCGCCGTCCGCACCGCCGGCCCAAGGCACGTCACCCGCGCCACCGGTCCAGCAGACGCCCTCCGCGCCACCGGCCCAAGGGACGCCGTCCGCGCCACCGGCCCAGACGACGCCACCCGCACCGCCAGTCCACGGGCCGCCACCCGTGCCACCGGCCCAGCAGGCACCCGCGCCACCGGCCCCCGGCGGCGCTCGGGCACACGGCGCTGCCGCAGAAGGCGGTCGGGCGCACGCCGGTTCGGCGGGGGGCACCGATGGATGAGTCGACCGTGCCCATCCTCATGTACCACTCCGTCGCCACCGCCCCCAACGACGCCACCCGGGCCCTGTCGGTCGCGCCGGAGGCGTTCGCGGAGCAGATGGCGCTGATCGGTGATCTGGGCCTGGCCCCGCTGACCACCGCCGGCCTCGCGGAGCGCTGGCGCACCGGCCGCCCGCTGCCCGCCCGGCCGGTGCTGATCACCTTCGACGACGGCTACGAGGGCGTGCACCGGCACGCGCTGCCCGTGCTCGCCAAGCACGGCTTCCCGGCCACGCTGTTCGTCTCCACCGGCTGGCTCCGGGGCGCGTACGACACCGGAGGCGGACTGGACACCATGCTCGACTGGCCCCAAGTGCGCGAACTGGCCGCCGCCGGCGTCGAGATCGGCGGCCACAGCCACACCCACCCGCAGCTCGACCAGCTCGGCGACGACGAGCTCCGTGCCGAGCTGGACCGCTGCACCGAGATCGTCGAGGGCGAACTCGGCGCCCGCCCGCTGTCGTTCGCCTACCCGTACGGCTACTCCAGCCGCCGGGTGCGCCGGGCGGTGCGGGCGAGCGGCTACGCCCAGGCCCTCGCCGTCGGCAACGCGCTCGCCCGCCGACGCCAGGGGCCGTACGCACTCGAACGGGTCACGGTCCGGCGCGGCACCACGGTCGAGGAGTTCGAGCGGCTGCTCCAGGGCCGTGCGATCGCCCGCACCTTCGCCGGGGACCGAGCCCTCACCAAGGGGTACGCCCTCGTCCGCAGAGCCCGCCAGATCCGCCAGGTCCGCCGGAAGGCCATGCGTTCCCGTGTCTGACACGACGACCACCACCGAGGCCACGACCAGCGCCGACGAGGCGCCCGGGGCGGGCCGGTCCCCGCGCGACGGCAGCCCGCTGTTCCGCAATGCCTACGCGCTGATGCTCAACACCGGCATCAGCGCCGTCCTCGGGCTGGGCTTCTGGCTGGCCGCGGCGCGCTACTACTCCGAGTCGGCGGTCGGGCAGGGCTCGGCCGCCATCGCCGCGATGAAGTTCCTCGCCGGACTGACCGCGGTCACCCTGACCGGTGCCCTCGCCCGCTTCATCCCGGTGTCCGGGAAACGCACCGGCACGATCATCCTCCGTACGTACGCGGGCAGTTCGCTGGTGGTGGCGGTCGCGGCCGGCGTCTTCCTGCTGACCCTGGACTCCTGGGGACCGTCCTACCGGTTCCTGCACGGCACGCTGCACGGGCTCGGTTTCGTCGTGGCCGTCATGGCCTGGAACCTGCTCACGCTCCAGGACGGTGTGCTGACCGGGCTGCGCAGCGCGACCTGGGTGCCGGTGGGCAACACCGTGTTCTCGGCCGTGAAGCTGGCCCTGCTCGCCGCGTTCGCCGTCGCCATACCCGCCACCGGTGTCTTCGTCTCCTGGGTGGCCGCCATCGCCACCTCGGTCGTGCCGCTGGGCTGGCTGGTGTTCCGGCGGCTGGTGCCCCGGCACGTCAGGGCGACCGAGGGCCGCACCGAACCGCCCACGCTGCGACAGGTCGGCCGGTTCCTGGCCGGGGACTACACCGGCTCGCTGTTCTCGCTCGCGGTGATCTACCTCGTCCCGGTGATCGTCGCCTCGCAGGTCAGCTCGGCGCAGAACGCGTACTTCTACATCGCCACCACCATCGGCGGCACGACCGACCTGCTCGCCATCAACATGGGCGCCTCCCTCACCGTCGAGGGCTCGCACGACCCGGACCGGCTGGCCGCCCACACCCGGGCGGCGCTGCGGCGGATGGCCCGGATCATGCTGCCGATCGCCGCCGTCCTGATCGTCGGCGCGCCCTGGATCCTCGGCGTGTTCGGCGCGGGCTACGCGGACGCGGCGACCCCGCTGCTGCGCTGGCTCGCGGTCGGCTCGGTGCTGCGGGTCGTGATCGAGACGTACTTCGCGGTGCTGCGCGCGCGCAGCCGCACCGGCGGACTCGCCCTGTTCCAGGGCCTGTTGTGCGCTCTGGTGCTGGGGGCGACCCTGCTGCTCCTGTCCCGGATGGGGCTGACCGGCGCGGGCGTCGCCGAGGCCGGCAGTCTCGCGGTGATCGCCGCGCTCGCCGCGCCGCGGCTGTGGCGGACGATCCGGAGCGCCCCCGACGCCGCGGCCGACGCGGCCTCACCCGACGGGGACCTCGCCGACCTGGGCCCGCGCGAGGTCCCGGCCGCCGGCGTCACGACGCGCCGGCCCGGTCCGGCCTGGGCGCTGGACTCGGACACCCTCGCCCTCGGCATCCACGTCGACTTCGACCACGCCGAGCGCCGTCCCGACGTCCGCCCGGGCCCGGGCACCCCGCCCACGGGCACGCCGCTGCCGCGGGAGGCGGCGGCGGCGGTCGACGCGCCGTCCACGGCGGGGGGACCGGACACGTCCCTGGCCGCCGAACGCGCCGTACCGGACGAGGAAGAGGCCCCTGAGGAGCACGCGGCGCACGGGCCGCTCACGCAACGTCTGTTGCCCACCCGCTCCGGAGTCGTCCTCGGCTGTCTGCTGATCGCCGCCCTGCTGCTGTACTGGGTGCCCGCGCTGCGGCTCGGCGAGGCGGACCTGGACCGGATGGGCGGGCTCGGGCTGGTCTCGGTGCTGCCGCTGCCGACCCTGGCCGGGGCCGCTCTGCTGGTCACGGTATTCGCCGCGCTGCTGTGGCTGCGCCGCGAACACCGGGCGCTGCTGCTGCTCACCCTGCTGGCGACGGTCGTGTCACTGCACGCCCTGCCCGCCGTGCTCGAAACCGAGCCGCGCTTCCCCACGGCGTGGCAGCACCTCGGCTTCCTCGACTACATCGACCGCACCGGCTCCGCCGTACCCGACCTGGACGCCCGCTGGAGCTGGCCCGGGTTCTTCGCGGTCGCCGCGTTCGTCGGCCGGGCCTGCGGGGTCACGGACTTCACCGAGGTCATCCGCTGGTGGCCGACCGCCGTCCAACTCGCCTATCTGGCCCCGATGTTCCTGCTCACCCGGTCGATGCGGGCGAGCTGGCGGGCGAAGTGGACCGGCGTCTGGCTGTTCGTGCTGTGCGGCTGGGTCGGCCAGGACTACTTCTCCCCGCAGGGCTTCACCTATCTGCTGTACCTGATGTTCGTGGCGATCCTGCTGGTCTGGTTCCGGTCGCCGCGCGTGATCTGGACGGCGTACCGGCCCGGCGAGGCCGAGCCGGCACCGGCCGACCGGCAGCAGCGGTCCGTCCTGCTCCTGGTGTTGATCGGCCTGTACGCGGCGAGCGTGCCCGCGCACCAGCTCACCCCGTTCGTCATGCTCGGCGTGCTCGCGGCCCTGGTCCTGCTCGGCCGCTCCGAACTGCGCGGCCTGCCCCTGCTGTTCGGGGTCCTGGCCGCGGTATGGCTCGGCTTCATGGCCGAACCGTACTGGTCCGGGCACTTCAACGATCTGTTCGGCGGGGTCGGCGGGGTCGGCAGCAATGTGTCGACCTCCGTCTCCGGCCGTATCCAGGGCGGCAGTTCGAGCCACAAGCTGGTGCTGTACGTCCGCGTGCTGCTGGCCGGCTCGGTGCTGGCGTTCGCCTGCTGGGGCTGGTGGCGCCGGCGCATCCACCGCTACCGCGAACGCTCCCTGCTGGTCCTCACCTTCGTGCCGTTCCTCGGCTTCGGCATGCAGTCGTACGGCGGCGAGATGGCGCTGCGCGTCTTCATGTTCGCGGTGCCGGGCGCGGCCCTGCTCGGCGCCCTCGCCCTCTTCCCGCGCACCGGCGTCACGGCGAAGGAGCGCGCGAAGGACCGGGTGAGCCTCGCCCCGCCGGCCGCGCTGCTCGCCGGGCTGCTGCTGATGGGCGGCTTCCTGGTGGCCCGCTGGGGCAACGAGACGTTCGAGCGGACCCGGCCCGGCGAGGTCGCGGCGATGAACTGGGTGTACGCCCACGACAGGCCGACGGTCCGCCTCCTGTGGCTGACGCAGGACACGGTCAACGACGTGACCCCGGCACTGCCGTGGGGCGCGAAGGACATGGAGCGCGTGAACTACGTGCCCACGCTGGCCCCGACCGACCCGGTGCTGGTGTCGGGCCTGGTCAAGTCGTTGAAGGACGCGGGCCCGAACTCGTATCTGATGATCAACCGCAGTCAGGTCACCTATCTCCAGCTGGACGCGGGCTACCCCGTGTCCTGGGAGCGGCGGCTGGTCGAGAACCTGGACGACCGGCAGGAGCTGACGAAGGCCTACGTCAACGACGACGTCACCGTGTACGCGATGCGGCAGCGGCCGGCGGGCGCGGTGCCGAAGCCGGACCCGGGGCCGACCGGGCCGATCGTGACCTGGACCCCGTGGTCGGTGGTCGGCGCGCTGGCCGCCGTCCTGCTGGTCCTGCTGCTGGCCGCACGCGAGGTCGCACGCGTCGCGATGCGTCCGGGCGTACGGCAACTGCGCCTGTTGCAGGGCTCGTTCTGGTTCTCGTTGCCGCTGCTGGCGGTGGTGCTGGCCGCGCTGGTGCAGCGGTTCCTGACCATGAAGTGAGGGTGGCTCGGCCGTTCAGCGGTCGAGCCACTTCACCTCGTACGGCCCCATGCCGAACCGTTTGCCGTCGATCCGCACGCTGATCGGCCGGTTCCGCGTGTTGACCACGAGGACGGTCCTGTCGCTCGCCAGGACACGGACGTTCGGCACGTCGTCCGCGGCGACCGGCACGTCCTCGTACCGCGTGCCCGGCGGGAAGGCCCTGGCGAACCGGGACACCAGGTCGTACATGGGCAGTTCGCGGCCGCCGGCGGCGCTGTCGGTCGGCGTCCACAGGCAGCCGGCGCAGCCGCTGCCGGACTTGCCCTCCGGGTTCCAGTAGAAGCCGGAGTCGGCGCCGCCCCGCACCAGTGCGATCATGCCGGTGGCCTGCGCGGCGACGCGGTGCGGTTCGGTCCAACCGGTGCGGTTGCCGTTGCCGTCGCCGGGCTCGACGTAGTACTCGGCCCACCACAGCGGCAGGTCGTGGGTCTGCCGCCGGATCCACGCGCCGACCGCGGTGAACTTGCCGGTGGCCGCGAACTCGTCCGGCAGCAGGTCGTCGTCGCGGGTGTAGCTGGAGCCGTCGACCACGGTGAAGTCGGCGCCCGCCTTGTGGGCGTTCCAGTAGGAGAAGGCGTCCAGCACCCGCTGGTCCATGGCGCCCCACGGACCCCTCACCGCGGCGGAGGCGTTCTGGTCCCTGGGGTCGACGCTGTCCATGACGAGGTACGGCCCGCCGACCATGATGTCCTTGTCGACCTTCTTCAGCGCCGTGTGCACGAGGTTGTACAGGGTGGTGTAACCCTCGTAGTCCCAGCGGGACTTGGCGTCGTTCCAGAAGCCCTTGAACTCGTTCCAGACGATGAAGTGCTTCACGTCCGGGTAGCGCCGGGCGACGGTCGCGGCGAGGTCGGCGTAGTCCTGGTAGTGGTCGGGGGTGGGGGCGGTCTCCAGGGCGGACCGGCTCCAGTTCGTGTTGCCGACCCCGGCCCGCCCGCCCTTCATCCAGTCCGGGGCGCAGCACAGGGTGATCACCGGGGTGCCGCCGGAGGCCCGCATGAAGTCGATCCGCCGGTCCAGGGCACCGAAGTCGTAGTGCCCCTGGACCGGTTCGGGGTTGTCCGCGCCCCAGCCCATGACGGCCTGGTTCTGCGCCAGTCCGCGGTTCTGCGTGAGCAGTCGCTCCACGCGCGTGGTGGCCGCGCCGGCGCCCTGGTCGGCGCTGTACTGGGTGTGTGTGAAGCCCCAGCCGACGTACGGCTCCGGTGCCGCGCTCGGCCGGGCCGGAGTGCCGTGCACCGTGGCGCCGTCGCGGGTGGTGCCGGTCGTGCCGGGACCGCCGGACAGCGTGCTGACGAGGGTCACCACCAGGGCCAGCGCGACCGCGCCGACGCCGAGCAGGGCGGTGAGCCGCCACCGCCGAGTATCCGAATCCCACCCATGACGTCCCATCAAGGACAACAGTAACGGCGGAGGGCATCCGTCCGGCGGGAGTTCGCGACACCCGCGACGGCCCTTCGGAACACCCGGCACAAGGGGAGGAAATGCCGTGCGCGGAGGTCATCGGTGGCGGATCATGGCGGCATGTCTGCTAACCCACACGACGCTCTGCCGATCCGGCTCCACGTCGACGACTCCGACTCGCCGTCCGACGTCGTCGACGCGCTGTTCCTCGGCCGCTTCGCGACGGGCGAGCAGCCGTACTCGCACGCCGTGAACATCGACCGCGTCCGCTCCGGCGCGACCCTGCTGCCCGACGGCGCCCGCGTGCTGCGCGCCGCCCGCGACGACGACCGCAGCGCCACGCTCGCCGAGGGCGACGGCTGGACCCTGCTGGTCTCGCGCTGGAACCGCGGCGCGGACGTCACGGTCACCGCGACCAGCGCGGACCTCGCCGAGCGGGTCCTCGACCAGGCCACGGACGGCGCGGCCGACGAGCCCGAGCCGCAGCCCGAGAACGTGACGATGGGCTTCTGGTACGTCTCCCCGCGGCGCGGCCCGCACCGCACCACCCGGCAGATCTCCGCGGGCACCTGGGACGAGATCCGGCCCAACTACACGGCCCCGGTGGCGGACGCGATGGACCGCCTGATGAAGACGACCCCGCAGGACATCGCCGGCCGCCTCCTGCTGCTGCACGGCCCGCCGGGCACCGGCAAGACCTCCGCGCTGCGCACGCTCGCCCGCTCCTGGCGGGACTGGTGCCAGGTCGACTGCGTCCTGGACCCCGAGCGCCTCTTCTCCGACGTCGGCTATCTGATGGACATCGCGATCGGCGAGGAGGACAGCGCGGGCAAGGGCCGCTGGCGCCTGCTGCTCCTGGAGGACTGCGACGAGCTGATCCGCGGCGAGGCCAAGCACACGGCGGGCCAGGCCCTGTCCCGGCTGCTGAACCTGACCGACGGCCTCCTCGGCCAGGGCCGCAACGTCCTGGTCGGCGTCACCACCAACGAGGACCTGGAGCGGCTGCACCCGGCGGTGGTCCGCCCCGGCCGCTGTCTGGCCCGTATCGAGGTGGGCCCGCTCAGCCGCCGCGAGGCGGTGAACTGGCTCGGCACCGAGGAGGGCGTCGCCCGCGAGGGCGCCACCCTGGCCGAGCTGTACGCGCTGCGCCGGGGCACGGCCCCGACCTCGGTGCCGGGGGCGCGGGACGGTGCGGACGCGGGGCTGTACCTGTAGTGCTTTGATGGTGGTGTGACCTTGTTCGTCGGCACCTCCGGCTGGCAGTACAAGGACTGGCGGGACCTCGTCTATCCGGCCGGGGTCCCGGCGCGGCTGTGGCTGGAGGAGTACACCCGGCTCTTCGCGACGGTGGAGCTCAACAACGCCTTCTACCGGCTGCCGACCCGGGAGAACTTCGAGACCTGGCGCGAGCGCGTGCCGCCGGACTTCGTCGTCGCGGTCAAGGCCAGCCGCTATCTCACCCACATCAAGCGCCTGAAGGACCCCTCCGAGCCGGTCGACCGGCTGATGACCCACGCGGCGGGCCTCGGTGACCGCCTGGGACCGGTCCTCCTCCAGCTCCCGCCGACCCTGCGCGCGGACCCCGCGCTGCTGGACGCCTGTCTGGCCCGCTTCCCGTCCGGTACGAGGGTGGCGGTCGAGCCCCGTCACGCCTCCTGGTGGACGTCCGAGGTGCGCCAGGTCCTGTCGGCCCGGGGCGCGGCGCTGTGCTGGGCGGACGTGCAGGCCCGCCCGACGACCCCGCTGTGGCGCACCGCCGACTGGGGCTACGTCCGCTTCCACGAGGGCCGCGCCCACCCCTGGCCCCGCTACGGCCGCCGCTGCCTGGAGACCTGGGTGGACCGCGTCGCGACGACCTGGTCCCACGCGCGTGATGTGTACGCCTACTTCAACAACGACCCCGGCGGGGCGGCGGTGGCGGACGCGGTGACGTTCGGGAGGGCGGCGCAGCGGGCGGGTCTGGCGGTGACGCGCGTGCCGGAGCCGGCCCGGCTCCACTGAGACTTCCCGCCTTCGCGTTACTTCCCGTAACCGGCCCGCAGGGCGTCCCGCACGGCGGCCAGCGCCTCCGGCTCGTCCAGCCCCAGCCTCCGGACGTGCTCGACATACGTCTGCGCCGCGGCGGCGGCCCCCCGCTCCGCGGCCGAGCCGGCGGCCGCCACGAAGGTGCCGTTGCGCCCCCGGGTCTCGATCACCCCGTCCGTCTCCAGCGCCCGGTACGCCTTGGCCACGGTGTTCACGGCGAGCCCCAGCGACTCGGCCAGCCCGCGCACGGTCGGCAGCCGGTACCCCACCGGCAGCACCCCGGACCGCGCCTGCTCGGAAATCTGCGCCCGCACCTGCTCGTACGGGGGCGCGCTGTCATCGATGCGGATCTTCAGGCTCACGACCCGATTGTCCCGCACCCGGCGTGGCACACCCGCCGGAAAATGAGAGGCGTACCGGAACGTGTGTCCGTACGGTCCCCTGTCATGACTGTGACCGTGCGCGATCTGCGTCCTGGTGACCCGCCCGACGTCGAGGACTTCACCCGGGTACGGCATCAGGCCCTCCCGTACATCCTGTGGACCCCCGCGTCCGTCCTGCACACGCTCACCCGCACCCCTCCCGAGGCCTGGGCCCGGTCCCTCGTGGCGGAGGAGGACGGCGAGGTGATCGGTACCGCCCAGGTGATGCTGGCGCACGACAGCCCCGAACCCGGCCAGGGGATGCTCAACATCTACGTCCACCCGGAGCGGACCCGGCGCGGCGCGGGCGACCTGCTGGTGCGGGCCGCCGAGGAGCATCTGGCGGCGCACGGGGCGACGAAGCTGTTCGCGTGGGTGCTGGACGAGCCGGCCAACCGCGCCTTCGCCGAGAGGCGCGGCTACCGTGCCAGCCGCTCCGCCCACTTCCTCCGGCTGGACCTGGCCCGCGCCTCGCTGCCGCCCCTGCCCGCTCCCCCGCCGGGCGTCGAACTGCGCACGGCCGCGGACTTCGCGGACGACCCGCGGCCGCTGTTCCGGCTGGACGCGGAGACGATGTCCGACGAACCGGGCGACGTCGACGTCGAGTTCACCGACTACGAGGCCTGGCTCACGGGATCCTGGGCGCATCCGCTGCTCGACCGCGAGCTGACCACGGTCGTGGTGGCCGGGGGCCGCCCGGTCGCCTTCAGCGTGGCGTACACCGACGGGGGCAGTCGCTATGTCACCGCGATGACGGGCACCGCGCGCGCCTTCCGCCGGCGCGGCCTGGCCAAGCTGGCCAAGACCGACTCGCTGCACCGCGCCCGCGCCGCCGGCCTGACCGACGCGCTGACGGGCAACGACACCGCAAACGCCCCGATGCTGGCGATCAACACGTCGCTGGGGTACGAGATCTGTGCGACGGAGGTCCGCCATGTCCGCGAACTCGTCTGAACCGACGGCCGGGTTGACGGTCGTACTGGTCAAGGGCGGCCGTACGAAGATCCGTTACCCAGCCGAGCTGCTCCACGACGACGGCACGCGCATCGCCGTACGGGCCCCCTGGGCGGGCGCCGGGGTCCGGGACTTCGGCTTCGTCCGCTTCGAGCCGGGCGACGTCTTCACCGAGTACTTCTGGCGGGACCGCTGGTACGCGGTCAAGGAGGTCCGGGCCGGGGACGGCACGGTGAAGGGGTGGTACTGCGACATCACCCGCCCGGCGGTGCGCACCGGCGCCGAGCTGGTGGTGGAGGACCTCGACCTGGACCTGTGGCGCTCCGCCGACGGCAGCGACGTACGACGGCTGGACGAGGACGAGTTCGCCGCGAGCGGGCTGACCGAGGCGGACCCCGGGGCCGCGTCCGCCGCCGTGGCGGCCCTGGACACGCTGGAGTCCCTGGCCCGCGCCGACGGCTTCGCGGACCTGCTGGCCTGACCCGCTGAGCCGGAGCCGGGCGCAGGCACGCGCGCCCGGCCCGGATCGGCTCACACGGTCGCCACCACCGCGTACCGTTCGTCCTCGACGGCTCTGCCCCACAGCTGCGGGTCGCCGGACAGTCGCTCCACGCGTATGTCCGCGCTCAGCGGCGCGAGCAGGGCGGTGAGGCGCCCGGCGGGGATGCCGACGGGGTGCGCGGTCCCCCAGACCCCTTCGACCAGCACGAAACGGCCTCCGGGCCGCAGCAGCTCGCGCCAGTGCCGCAGCACCCGGTCGGGCGCGGGCAGGGCCCACAGCACATGCCGGACGAGGACGACGTCGAAGCGCTGCTCGCCCACCGGCGGGGCCGCGGCGTCCCCGCACAGGACCGCCGCGTCCCGCCCGGCGAGCTTGGCGCGGGCCCGCTCGACCATCGCCGGGGACGCGTCGACACCCGTCACCCGGTGTCCCCGCTCGGCGGCGAGGAGCGCGAGGCTGCCGGTGCCGCAGCCCAGGTCGAGGACGTCGGCGGGATGCCCGGGCAGCCAGCCGCGCACTCTGGCCGCCCAGGCCGCGCGGACCTCGGGGTCGCGCAGCCCGTGGTCCGGTTCGTCGTCGAAGCCGGCGGCCTCGGCGTCCCAGTCGATCTCGTTCGTGCCCACAGCGCTCATGCCCACAGAGTGACACCCGCCACTGACAATCCGGCTCCGATGAGGAACCCTCCCCGAAAGCGTCTGCCTCCGTGACATCACGGAACCGGGTAGGTGCTGAAGGAGGCAGCCATGCGCCGCGCGACCGTGCAGAAGCCCCTGAAGAGGACGGACAGCCGCCGCATCCGCGAAGAGGCGGAGGAGCGCCCCGCGGGGCGTCCGGAGGTGCGCAAGGACATCGCACGCACCTGGTGGCCGGACGGCTGACCGGACCGGCCGCGCGTGGTCAGCCCAGCCGTTTGCGGTAGTGGATGCGGTCGTACGGCCCGTCCGCGCGCCGTTCCACCGCCTCGTAGCCGAACTTCGGATAGATCTCCTGGTTCTCCCACATCATCGCGTTCGTGTAGAGCCTGACCTCGGGCAGACCGAGCGCACGCGCGCGTGCGTCCACGAATTCCAGCAGGCGCCGTCCCACCCCGTTGCCGTGTGCGTCGGGGTGAACGGCGATGCTGTCGAGGAACAGGTGGTCGTCGTGGGTGCCGATGACGACGAGCCCGGTCACCGGCTCCCCGAGGACGAACACCCGGCCCGCGGCCACGTCCGCCACGTGGTCCGCCTCCATGGGCTGCGGCACCACCCCGATGCGCTCGATGTAGTGACGGTAGGCCGCGTCGGTCACAGCCTTCACGGCCGGTGCGTCGGTGGCCCGGGCGGGCCTGATCTCGTCGTTCGTCATGGCGTGGACGCTATCTGCCTCAGCGCAGTCTGAGCACTCCCTTAACGCCGCCATAAGGATCTCCCCCGCCCGCCCCCAGCAGGCGATTTTCTCGGTTTCTTGGGACTAGCTTCGGATACGGGATCCAGCCCGCCCCCGAGGACCGTTCGAGGAGTTCCCCATGCCCGCACGCCGCAAGGTCGCCGTCGTCGCCGCCCTCGGCAGCACCGCGCTGGCACTCGCCGCCGCGCCCGCGTCCGCGCACGGTTCGATGGGCGATCCGGTCAGCCGGGTCTCCCAGTGCTACGCCGAGGGGCCGGAGAGCCCGAGGTCGGCCGCGTGCAAGGCGGCCGTGGCGGCGGGCGGCACCCAGGCGCTGTACGACTGGAACGGCATCCGGATCGGCGACGCGGCCGGCCGGCACCGGCAGCTGATCCCGGACGGCAAGCTGTGCAGCGCGAACAACGAGGAGTTCAAGGGCCTGGACCTGGCCCGCGCCGACTGGCCGGCGACGCGCGTGCGCAGCGGGTCGTACACCTTCAAGTACCGGGTGACGGCCCCGCACAAGGGCACCTTCACGGTCTATTCCACCAAGCCCGGCTACGACCCGGCGAAGCCGCTGGCCTGGTCCGAACTGGATCTGGCGCACCCGGTGGCGACGGTCACCGACCCGGTCGCCTCGGGCGGCTTCTACACGTTCTCCGGCACGCTCCCCGAGCGCTCGGGCAAGCAGCTGCTGTACGCGGTCTGGCAGCGCTCGGACAGCCCGGAGGCGTTCTACTCCTGCTCGGACGTCGACTTCGGCGGCACCACGGAGAACACGGGCACCGCCCCCGCCCCGGCCGCCTCCGCCCCCACCGACCGGCAGATCGCGGCGGGTGCCGACAAGTCGACGATGAGCCACCACGACCGCGGCGGCGACGCGGCCGCCCCGCACCGCACCGCCAACGCGCCCGAGGCCGCGGGCACTTCGCGCAACCTGGCGGAGACCGGTGCGTCCACCGGCACCACCTACCTGGCGCTCGGTGCCGCGGCGGCGCTGGCGCTCGGCTCGGCCGCGCTGTTCCTGTCGGTGCGGCGCCGGACGACGGGCCGCCGCTGAGGGTTCCGGGGCCTGTCCGGCGGCTCAGGTCGGACAGGCCCCGGCGCGCGTCAACTGAGGGCCGACGCGCAGGTGGTGGCGCTCGCGTGGGCCGGATCGAGCGCGTTCGCCACCTCGTGGAAGGCGATGCGGTCGAACAGGCCGATCGCGACGTGCTCGGTGAGGTCGAGCGGGCACAGGTCCTGGAGCAGGACGTTGTGGACGTCCGAGCCGCTCAGGTACTGGCTCTGCCAGGGCGTGGCCACCTCGTCGTACTTGGTCGCGATGACGGTGTAGTGCACTCCGGGGACGGTGTCGCCGCCCGCGTTGAGCCTGGTGAGGAAGTCCGAGCCGGGGATCTGGTCGGCGAGGCCGGGGGTGGTGGCCTTGATCAGGTCCGAGGCGCCGGGGAAGTACGGCAGCAGGTTGGTGAGGCCGCTGAGGGTGGCGCCGTGGTTGTCGGGGGCGAGGCCGACGAGGGCGTTCACCTTGGCGGCGCCGCCGAGGAACTTCAGGTAGTAGCGGGGCATCATGCCGCCCTGGGAGTGGCCGACGAGGTCGGCCTTGGCGGCGCCGGTCGCGGCGAGCACCTTGTCGACGAAGGCGGACAGCTGGCCGGCCGACTCGTCGATGGGGCCGAGGCCGTAGAAGACGGGGACGCCGGCCAGTTGGCCGTAGTCGACGGAGAAGACGCAGTATCCACGGGCCTCCAGGTAGGGGGCGAGGGAGAGCCAGTTGTCGACCGAGTTGCCCAGGGTGCCGTGCACCAGGACGACCGGCCGGGGATGGTCGGCGGAGGGCTTGCAGCTGAAGTCGTTCCAGCCGGTGCTCGGGGCGGAGTCGGCCGCGTGCGCGGTGGCGGCGGGTACGACGGCGACGGCGGTGGTGAGCAGCAGTGCGGCGAGGGGTCTGAGGGCTCGCTTCCAGGGCAGCATCGAGTGATCTCCTTGCGGCTCAAGGGAGGTGCGACGGCCTTACCCTGTGATCCGGATCACGAGGACGCTGTTCACTCGTCAAGTTACGGGCGAGTAGTGCAAGTGTGAAGTTACGCGCCAGTAAAAACCTTCCAGCACCGGTGGAACATCACTGGAACCGACACTCCGTCACCAGGCCAGCCTGATCGGCCCGCCCGGCGCGACGCGCGCCAACCGCTCCCCCAGCAGGCGCACTTCCCGCTCCCCGAGCACCTCGGCCCATCCGCCCACCACCTCGGCGGCCGCCTGCTCCGCCGCCCGGGTGCAGTCCCGGCCACGCTCGGTCAGCACGACCAACCGGGCACGCGCATCCCGCGGATGCGGCCGGCGCTCGGCGTACCCCTTGCGCACGATCTCGTCGACCAACTGACTCGCGGCCTGCTTGGTCACGCCGAGATGGGCGGCGAGGTCGCTGACGGTGGCCCCGTCCGGAGAGAGCCGCGCGAAGGCGAAGCCGTGGGCGGGCCGCAGATCGGCGAACCCTCGGGCCAGGACCCCCTCGTGAATGCGTTGCGTGAGGTCGCCCGCGGCGGCGAGCAGTGCGGCGGACAGGGCCATGGCGTCGGAGTTCTGCACCGAGGCATTGAAACACCCTTGACGGATCGATCAAGCTGCTTGACCATATAGTCAAGCAGCTTGACTACTTTTCCGAACGGAGAGCACAGCCATGCCCGTCGTCCGTTCCGCCCAGGCCGTGTCCCACGAGATCCACGGCGCCCGCTTCGTCTCGTACGCGACCCCGCTCACCGGAAGCAGAGAACTGTGCGCCTGGCGCGGCGAGATTCCTCCGGGGACCAAGGCCCCGGCGCACACCGTCACCCGGGAGGAGATCTTCCATCTGCTCGTCGGCGACCTGCTGATCACCCTCGACGGCCGGACCGACCGCATCGGCGCGGGTGACACCGTGATCGTCAACGCCGGCGCGACCCTCGCCGTGGAGAATCCGTCCGGCCACACGGCGATCTCCTGGGTCACCACCTCCGTCGGTCTGGAGGCGGAGCTCGCCGACGGCACCCGCATCGCTCCGCCCTGGGCCAACTGACACCCGGCCGAACGGAGTCACGCCGCCAGTGACCCCGGGATCACCGCTCTGGGGCCGAACTTCGCCCGTACGCGGTCCGCGACCTCCTCGATGCGGCGGACCTTTTCGTCCACGGGGTCGAAGGTGAGCTGGTAGGAGGCCTGGTCGGCGCAGGTCAGGCCCTCGGCGCGCAGGACGATCGCGCGGACCCGGGCGCGCTGGAGGCCGAGCGCCTCGTACATGCCACAGGCCGTCCGCGTCAGGGCCGCCGAGTGCGCGGTGGGCTCCTTCAGGGTGCGGCTGCGGGCGGTCGAGGACCGGTCGGCGTAGCGCACGGTGAGCGTCAGGGTGCGGCAGACCTTCTCCAGCGCGCGCAGCCGGGCACCCAGTTCCTCGGCGGCCGACAGCAGCGCCCTGTGATGCCGGTCGGGGTCCACCTCATCGCGTTCGAAGGGCCGTTCGGCGACGAGCGACCGCGAGACACCGTTCGGTACGACGCGCCCGCGATCGACGCCGTTCGCCTTCTCCCGCAGCTCCCGGCCCGCCCGCGCGCCGATCAGCCGCTGGAGCGTGGACAGCGGCGCGGCGGCGACCGGTCCCAGGGTGTCCAGGCCGTACTCGCACAGGGTGCGGGCGGTCGCCGCACCGACGCCGGGCAGCGCGGACACCGGTAGCCCGGCGAGGAAGTCCGCGACGGCGTCCGGGTCCTCCGGCACGGCACACGTCACCCCGGGCCGGGCGCCGCGCAGCGCCACGCGGGCCAGCATCGGCCCCGGCCCCGCGCCGATCGCGCAGTCGACGCCGTACCGCGCGAGGGCCCGCACCCGGATCACCGAGGCCAGTTCCACGGCACCGCGCCCGAAGTACCGCTGGGCACCGCGCAGATCGGCCAGCGCCCCGTCCGGGGGCAGCGCCTCGACGACGGGGGTGAAGTCCTCCAGCAGTCCGAGCAGCCCCGGCAGGGCCGCCTCGTACATCGGCGGCAGCTGGAAACGTACGCAGAGGATGGTCATCCCGCACTCCCCGGACTCTGGTGCCACAACTTCCGTATCGCCGCGGGCCCTTGCGCGGCCTCCTGCCCGGCGGGGCGCAGGTCGGCCCACGGATGCATCTCGTATCCGGTGGGCAGACGGATCCGCCGCCCACCCGTGCCGTCGCCGTCCCCGTCCCCGTCTCCGGCTCCGTCACCGCCCCCGGTCACCGGCTCCGCGAGCCGCGCGGCCACCACGTCCAGCCCGCCCTCGGCACGCAGTTCGACCAGTTCGGCGAGGTTCCAGGCGGCGGAACCCACCACGCTCAGACTGCGCGGCCCGCGCCGCTGCACCACACCCCGGACCAGCAGCAGCCACGAATGGAAGACGGTGTGGGCGCAGGCGTCGTGCGAGTCGTCGAAGAACGCGAGATCGACCAGCCCCGTGCCGTCGTCCAGCGTGGAGAAGATGACTCGTTTGCCGGACCGGATCGGCGGGGTCTGAGTGGCCGCCTTGGCGCCCGCGACCAGCACGGTCTCCCCGTGCCGCGCCGCACGCAGCCGGCGTGCGGAGACCACGCCCAGCTCCCCGAGGAACTCCCGGTGGTCGTCCATGAGATTCCGCGAGGCATCCATGGACAGCACCCCGAGCTCGGCGCTGAGCCGCTCGGCATCCGACAGATCCGGCAGTCCGGCCGGGGCGGTCCCGCGCCCACCGGCCAGGGGCAGTTGACCACCGCCACCGCTTCGCGCCCCCCGCTGCAGCTCGGTCAAGTGCAGTTGCAGATCACGCCGGTTGGCGCCGAACGCGTCCAGCGCCCCGACCTGGGCGAGCCGCCCGGCCAGCGGCCGGCTGGGCCGCCCCCGCTCCCAGAAGTCCACCAGGGAGGCATACGGCTGCCCGTCCTCGATCCTCTTCGCCTCCGCCTCGCTGATCCCGTGCACATCGCACAGGGCGAGCCGCACCCCCCACACCCCCGATTCAGACACCAGTTCGATCCGATGGGCGACCCCGGACACGTTCACGTCCAACGGCAGGATCGGCACCCCCCGCCGCCGCGCGTCGGCCAGCAGCAGCCGCTTCGGGTACATCCCCGGGTCGTGCGTGAGCAGCCCGGCATAGAAGGCCGCCGGGTGATGGGCCTTCAGCCAGGCCGACTGATACGTCGGCACGGCAAAAGCCACGGCATGCGCCTTGCAGAAGCCGTACGACCCGAAGGCCGCCACGATCTCCCAGGTCCGCCGGATCGTCTCCAGGTCGTACCCGTTCGCCGCCGCACGCTGCGCGAACCACACCCGGATCCGCCCCTGCGACTCCGGGTCGGACAGCCCCCGGCGCACCCGGTCGGCCTCGCCCCGCCCGCACCCGGTCAGGATGGCGACGATGTCGATGATCTGCTCGTGGAAGACGACGACGCCGTACGTCCCCCGCAACGGCCCTTCCAGGTCCGGATGCGGATACCGCACGGGCGCCCGCCCGTGCCGTGCCTCGATGAACGGCCGCACCATGTCGGCGGCGACGGGCCCGGGCCGGAACAGCGAGATGTCGACGACCAGGTCATGGAAGGTGCTCGGCTGCAGCCGCCCCACCAGATCCCGCTGCCCCGGCGACTCGATCTGGAAGCACCCCAGCGTCTCGGCGGACCGGATCAGCTCGTACGTCGCCGCGTCCCCCGCCGGCACCGCGTCCAGGTCGAGCCGCTGCCCGGTGGCCCGCTCCACCTCGGCCAGGGCGTGCGCCATGGCCGACTGCATCCGCACCCCCAGCACATCGAGCTTGAGCAGCCCGAGATCCTCCACGTCCTCCTTGTCGAACTGCGACATCGGCAGTCCCTCGCCGCTGGTCGGCACCACCGGCGTACGGGCGCGCAGCGAGGCGTCGGACAGCAGCACCCCGCACGGATGCATGGCGACCCCGCGCGGCAGGGCGTCGAGCGCCTCGACCAGCTCCCACAACCGCCCGAACCGCTCCTTCTCGCCCGCCAGTTGCCGCAGTTCGGGCAGCTCCTCCAGGGCGGCCCGCGCGTCCCGGGCCCGAATGTGCGGAAAGGACTTGGCGACCCGGTCGATCTCCTCCGGGTCCATCGACAGGGCGGCACCCACGTCCCGGACGGCATGCCGGACCCGGTAGGTCTCCGGCATCGCGACCGTCGCGACCCGCTCCTCGCCGAAACGCCCGATGATCGCGCGGTACACCTCGATCCGGCGCGCCGACTCCACGTCGATGTCGATGTCGGGCAGCACGATGCGCTCCTTCGACAGGAAGCGCTCCATCAGCAGCCCGTGCTCGACCGGGTCGGCGTTCGCGATGCCCAGGAGGTGATTCACCAACGATCCCGCGCCGGAGCCACGGGCGGCAACCCGGATGCCCATCTCCCGTACGTCGTCCACGACTTGGGCGACCGTCAGGAAATAGGAAGCGAAACCATGGTGGTCGATGATGTCCAGCTCGTCGTGCATCCGCTCCCAGTACGCACGCCGCCCGCCGTACCCGAGCCGCAGCATCCCCGCCGCCGCCCGTGAGGCGAGGGCCCGCCGGGCGGTCCGCCGCCCGGCACCCACGAGGTGGGCCTCGGGGAAGTGGACCGTACCGATCCCGAGGTCGTCCTCGGGGTCGACCAGGCACTCGGCGGCCGTCGTCCGGGTCTGCTCCAGCAGCCGGTGGGCGGCGCCGCGCCGGTAGCCCGCGGCTTCCACGATCCGCTCGGCCGCCCGCAGCATGTCCCCCGCCCCCTTGAGCCAGGCCTCCCCGGAGTCCAGCTCCTTCGTCGGGTCGATCGGCACCAGCCGCCGGGCGGCGTCCAGCACGTCGGCGACCGGGCCCTGGCCGGGGTCGGCGTACCGGACCGCGTTGGTCAGCACCGGCCGCACCCCCTGCTCGGCGGCGAAGCCGACGGTACGGGCGGCGAGCCGCAGCGAGCCGGTCCCCGTCCCCGTACGCCCGTGCCAGACGGCCTCCAGCCGCAGCGCGTCCCCGTAGACCTCACGCCAGGCGGCGAGCAGCACGGCAGCACGGTCCGGCCGCCCAGCGGCCAGCGCGCGCCCCACGTCGGAGCCGGGCCCGAGCAGCACGGTCAGCCCGTCGCCGTGGTTGTCGGGCCAGGTCAGCCGAGGGGTGTCCGCGCTCTTGTGCGCGGCCGTGACGAGCCGGCACAGGTCGGCCCACCCCTGGGCGCCGGCCCGGGCGAGATAGGTGACCCGGGGCATCGACTCATCGACAAAGGCGCCACCGCGGACCGGGGCACGCCGCCGCTCGCCTCGCGGCGCCCGCGCCGGAGCCACCGCGAGGTTCACCCCGAAAACCGGCCGCACGCCCGCCCCCGCGCAGGCCTTGGCGAAGCGCACGGCCCCCGCCACGGTGTCCCGGTCCGTCAGTGCGAGCACGTCCATGCCCCGCTCCGAGGCACGCTCGGCCAGCCGCTCCGGATGGGAGGCCCCGTACCTCAGGGAGAACCCGGAGACGGTGTGCAGATGCGCGAAGCCCGGCACACGCACCTCCCGCACTCGAACATCAGTTCCCTACTTCCACCCCCACCATACCTCCATTCTCGAACGTGTGTACGACATCCGTTCGATCACCTCCCACCTGCACAAACGTCCGCACGCCAGGACCGCGGGGGCATGCCGGAGCCCCGCCCCCACCACCCTGGGGACGGGGCTCCGCGAGAAGTACGGGTCAGAAGTACGGGTCAGCCGATCTGCGCCCCGGTGGCCGACAGGGCCGCCGTGACCGGCTGGAAGAACGTCTCGCCACCGGAGGTGCAGTCACCGCTGCCCCCCGAGGTCAGCCCGATGGCGTTGCTCCCGGAGAACAGCGACCCGCCGCTGTCACCGGGCTCGGCGCACACATCGGTCTGGATGAGCCCGCTGACGGTCCCCTCCTGGTAGTTCACGGTGGCGTTCAGCCCGGTGACCGTCCCGTCGTGCACATGGGTGGTGGACCCGCTGCGGGTGACCTTCATCCCCACCGTCGCCCCGGCGGCCCCGGTGATCTTCTGGGTGGACCCGTCGTACAGGTCGACCTCGCTCGGGTGCGCGACGTCCGCCGTGTACTTGACGAGCCCGAAGTCGGTGCCCGGGAAGTGCGACTCGGCGTTCTGCCCGATCTCCTTGCCGCCGGCGTCCGACCAGGCGGAGATGTCCGCCGTGCAGTGCCCGGCGGTCAGGAAGTACGGCTGCCCGCCCTTGACCACGTTGAACCCGAGCGAGCAGCGCCCGCCCGACCCGCTGATCGCGTCACCGCCGGCGATGAAGGGCTTGAACTCCCCCTTCGACCGCTTCAGTTCGGCCTTTGCGCCGAGCCCGTCGACCACCTTGCTCAGCTTGGCCCACTGCGCCCCGGACACCGTCTTGTCCGCGGTGACGACGACCTTGTTGCCGACCGGGTCGGTCGCCCAGGACGTACCGGCGATGGTCGCGTCCTTCTTCAGCGTGGTCCGCGCGCCGTCGAGTGCGGCGAGCGAGTTGCCGACGAGTCTCGCCCTGGCCCCCGCCGCCTCGACCGTCCGGGCGGCACCCTGGTCGAGCACGTTGACGACGAGGCTCTTCGCCTGGGCGTCGTAGTAGCTCCCGGCGGCATCGGAGCCCAGATGGCTCAGCAGCGTGGAGGCGAGATTTCCAGCCGCGGGAGCGGAGAGAACTCGCACCTCCGGAGCGGACTTCACCGGCTCGCTGGCGTTCGCATTCTGCAAGGTGACACCCGCGGCGACCAGCGCGGCGATGCCCGCGCCGGCCACGGCGGCCCGCCGCCCGGGTATGCGTCGGTGCTTCAACTCACGTCCTCCTGTGGGGGGACGGCCCGCAGGCTGTGGGGACCTGGACGGGCCGGAAGGCTGGTTGACGAGCGCCCACTCTTCCGAACGGCACAGGGAGCACACAAGGTTGACTTCAGGACGCGCACGGAGAAGCCCCGCGCACCCCACCGCTTTAACCGTCCACCGTCACGCCAGGAGGTTCGCACTGCAAACACTACGAGCGAGTAGCACTGCTCGAAGCGTGATGGCCGAAACAGAGCCCCCGCAGGCGGGACGCCCGCGGGGGCTCTGGAGACCGAAGCCGAAGCCGGAACGGAACCGGAACCAGGGACGCTACGGCAGCGTGACCCCGTAGTAGCTCAACGCCTCGGTCACCGGCTGGAAGAACGTCGTGCCGCCGGAGGTGCAGTCACCACTGCCACCGGACGTCAGCCCGTACGCCACGGACCCGCCGTACAGCGGACCGCCGCTGTCGCCGCCCTCGGCGCAGACGGTGGTCTGGATGAGCCCGGAGACGATGTCCCCGCTGCCGTAGTTGACGGTGGCGTTCAGCGCGGTGACCCGCCCGCTGTGCGTACCGGTGGTGGAACCCCGGCGGTAGACGGTCGTGCCCACGGACGGCGTGGCCGCGCTCGTGATGGACTGACTGCCCACCGAACTGGGGTGCGCGACGGCCGAGTTGGTGTACCGGACCAGCGCGAAGTCATTGCCCGGGAAGCTGTAGCCGACGTTGGTGCCGAGCACCGTGCTGTGGCTGGAGTTGCTGTACCAGGTGGAGGCGATCTGGCCGCAGTGGCCGGCCGTGAGGAAGTAGTACGTGCTGCCGCTGTGCACGTTGAACCCGAGCGAGCAGCGGTAGGAACCACCGTAGATGGCGTCGCCACCGGTGATCAGCTTGTTGAACTTGCCCGGGGTGTGCTTGATGGTGAGCGCGTCCGACTCGGCACCGGCCTGCCGCTTGATCCTGGCGATCTCGGCCTGGGACACGGTGCTGTCGACGGTGACCACGACATGTCCGGTCCTGCTGTCGACCGCCCAGGCCGTACCGGCTACGTCGGCCTGGCGGACGGAGTCGCTCGCCCTGGTGAGCTGGGTCGCGCTGAACGTGTGGGCGTCGCCGGCGTTCGCGGTGGGGGCGGCGAACGCCGCCGCGGCCAGGAAACCGGCCGCCACGGCGATCAGCCGGGTCCGTCTCGCCGTACCGCTGCGGGCAGTGGTGCGCTTGATCCTCACTTTTCGTTCCCTCCAAGGGAAGTCGGGGGCCCGCGTGGGGTCGGGGCCCGTGAGGCGCAGCCGGGGACAGGCCCGGGATTCCGAACACACATGCCCCCGACAAGCGCTGAGGGGGAGTATTCGGCCGAACGACCGGTCGCCACAAGGGCGCCTTTCAGCCGTAGAAATTTAAACCGCTTTTACGCAAAGCGCTCCGTCCTCCGGTGCGCCGTCCGGCGTTCCCCCGGTCATGACGTACCGCCGAGCGGACCGGGCGAGCCCGAGGTGGTCGCGCAGCGTGCTGCCCGGATAGAAGGTGCGGAACAGGCCGCGGTGCTGGAGCAGCCCCACCGTGCCGTTGACGAGCCGCTCCAGGTCACGGCGCGGCTCGACGGGCACGAGGTGGAAGCCGTCGGCGGCACCGTCGGCGTGCCAGCCGGCGACCAGTTCCGCGAGGTCGACCGGTCCGCCCCGGTACAGCGGGCCGCGCGCGGTCGGCCGGGGTCCTCCGCCGCCGGATCCGGGCTCGGCGGCGTACTCCCCGTCGCCGAGGTCGATCAGCAGGCTCACCAGCACCCGCAGCGCGTCCGGCCCGCGCCCCGACTCGGCGGCCAGCTCCCGCAGTTCGGCACGGACGGCGGCGGCCTCCTGCGGACGGGAGACCCGCACCAGGGCCACGTCCGCGCACCGGGCGGCGACGGCGCGGCTGTGCCCCTCGGTGGCGTCGACCACCCGCACGCAACACCCCCGCAACGACTCCCCTTCCTCCGCCTCCCCCTTCTTCCCGGACACATCGCCCCTCCAGCCGGCCCGCCCGCCGCTGACCCAGTCCAGCGTCACCACGGCGTCCCGCACCCGGACGGGCTCGGCGCGGGCGGCGGAAACCGTCGGGACCAGGCCGATCCGGCGGGTCGCGGGCGCCACCCGGCACAGCACGTCCAGCGCGTCGGGCCCGGGCCGGCCGAGGGGGTCGTCCAGCGTCACGAAGTCCAGCCCGCCCCGCTCGGCGAGCAGGGCCAGTTCGAGGTAGGCCCCGGCGTCGAAGGAGCCCGGCAGATCGATGCCGGCGGCGAGGTGCAGCAGCCCCGGCCGGTACCGGCCCGCGGCCATGACACTCATGAAGGGTTCCCTTACTGGTCGTTGACGGTCGTTACCGGGTCGGGGCAGCCGGCTCAGGCGGCGGCCCGCCCGGCCAGGCTCCGCAGCATTCCCAGCGCCGCCCGGACGGTGGCGTCGTTCTGCCGGAACGCGGGCCCGCCGGTGCGCGGCCGGGTGAAGGCGCCGGAGGTACGGGCGTCGGTGTACGGGCCGAGCGCGAAGCGCCGGGGATGCGGGCGCCCGGCCATGTCGAGGACGCGGCCGTCGCCGCGGTCGACCCGGAGCAGTCCCTCGGGGCTCTCGGCGGCGCCGTCGGCGTGCAGTTCGCGCAGCAGACTGTCGCGGGCCCGTCCGACGGTGGGGTCGGGCAGCCGGGCCTCGACCAGCGCCCGGGCCTCGACGGAGAAGCCCGGCACGGTGGGACTGGCGGCCCGGAACACCCCGTCCTCGGCCCGCACGGTCATGTCGGCGCCGACGAAGCGGAGCAGTCCCGCCCGGGACAGCGCGAGCATCTGCCGCAGCCGGGGCCCGGGCGGACCGGACGCCAGATAGCTGAAGAACCCGTGCCACCAGGACCCGGTGCTCCCGAGCCGCACCATCTGTCCGTAGACGGACAGCAGGCCGAGAAACACCCCCAAGTCCGCACTGTACGAGGGATCATGACGTCGTATCAGGTCATTCTCCACGTACCCGCGCAGCCCTTCCTGGAACGCCTCGTGCGACGCGTACCGCACTCCCTCCAGCGGACGGTCGAGCGCGCCGAGGTCGAGCCGGTCGGCCGGGTCCGGTACGGCGGCGGCGACCAGCGCCCGCATCTCGGCGGGGCCGGCGGCGGCCGCGTACTTCTCCTCGAAGTCGGCCCAGGCCATCGCCGTACGTCCGGCGTGGGCGGTGAACAGCCGGTGGTAGTGGGCGAAGCCCAGCTCCTTCTCCACCAGCGGCCACACATCGCGCCGGAAGTCGAAGCCGGCCGGCCGGGCGAGCAGTTCCTCGACCTCGGCGGGGCCGAAGAAGCGGGGCAGCGGGGGCCGGTCGCCGGTCCACTCGTAGCCGATCTTCGAGTGGTACGGCACTCCGCGCCGCGAGCCGACGTACAGCACCGGCTCCCGCCCCGAGGGGAGATAGGTGTCGCCCTCGTACCGGCCGCCGCGGCCCTCGGTGAGCAGGACCATCAGGTCGACGAAGGCGAGACCGAAGCCGCGCACGAGCACGGGCTCGCCGGGGCGCAGCGGGGACAGGTCCGTGTCGGCGGTGAAGTCGGGCGGCAGGTGCACCAGGCCGTGCTCGCGGGCGTGCGCCGCCAACGCGGTCTGCTCGTCATCCAGTTCGGCGTCGAGGTGGCCGAGGGTGAGGATCACCAGGTCGGCGAGGAGGGGGCGGGACCGGCCCGCCAGCCACACCTGCTGGCGCCCGTCGCGCGGGCCGCTGACCCGCAGGGCGCGCCGGGGGTGGTGGTGGACGGTGATGCCCTCGGGCAGTTCGGCCAGCGCGCGCTCGTACACGTGGCGCAGATAGCGGCCCTGGAGCTGCCGGTCGGCGAAGGTGCCGCCGTCGAGTCCGGCCCATTCGTGCAGGGTGGGGCCCTCGCGCACCGGGCCGTCCATGGCCACGGTGTCGTCGGTGAACATGGTGACGTCCTCGGCGTGCGAGTTCATCCACAGCAGCGGCGACTGCGCCTGGCGCCAGATGCGGCCGCCGCCCGGCGGGTGGGGGTCGACCAGATGGATGTCCAGGCCCGTGCCGGCGTACAGCTCGGGGGCGTTGGCGGCGATGCGCTCCAGGAGGCCGGTCCCGCGCGGGCCGGCTCCCACGATCACCAGCTGCGGCCTCATCGGGCACGCTCTGCGCCGAGTTCGTCGTGCTGGACGGTGGCGAGGATGTCGAATGGCATGCGAAGGCTCCGTGACGCGAAGAGTCAGGGTTGGCGCCTTCACACGGCCGAGCCCCTCAGCAGGGCCGTCCGTCGAGAGTACGTGGGCGTTTCCGCACTCTGTCAAGGCTGTCCGTACTGTGAGCCGTACGTCTCACGTCAGTTGACGCGGAACCGGATGCCTGTTCCACTTACCCCATGCATCCACAGCAGTGGCTGGTCACCCGCTCCCACATCGACTTCGGTCGCGTGTGGTCCTCTTCCTGTTGAGCTGACCCCCTGCGCGCGCCCGCCGCGAACGGGCGTACTCGCGTCCTCTCTTCTCTCCGCACTCTCCTCGCACCCTCTCCACGCCTTCACGCACCCCCTCCCCTCGCGCCTCTCGCCGCTAGCACCCGTCACAGGGGCAGCAGCAGTCGCATCCGTCGCAGCAGCCGTCACACCCGTCGCATCCGTCGCACGGGCAGTCGCAGTCACAGTCCGAACAGCACCCCTCCCGCTTCTTCCGCGACCAGGGACCCTCGTACTCGTCCGCGCAGCACATCTGGCAGGTGCAGCACACCAGGAGAAACGCCCCGCACCCGGGCAGGAACCCCCGCGGCGCCTTGGGCTGCTGCGGATGCGGGCGAGGGGGCTGTCGCGGGTCATGCGGGCCGAACGCCCGGTCCACCGACCGCCTCAACTCGTGCGCGAGCAGCAGATGCACCAGCTCGCCGTCGGCGAACTCGGCGTCGCGCAGGGCGAGCCGGATGCCGTGCAGGGCGTCGTCGGCGAGCCGGCGGGCCTGCGCACGGGACGTGCCCGTGGCGGTGAGCGGGTTCCAGGCGCCCGACAGGGCATCGGATTCCTGATCCTCCACGGCGTCCAGCAGATGCGCGAGCCGGCCGAAGAGGCGCCCGGCCTCCGCCAGGGGACGCGCGTTGTCCGGGCGGCCGGCCAGCACCGCGGTGTGCGCGAAGGCCGCCGCCGTCGCGGTCTCGGTCGGCTCGGTGACCGTCAGGATCGGAGTGCCGTAACCGGCGAGGGTCTCCAGGCCGAGCTGCCGGTCGACGGCCTCGACGAGGACGCCGGTGTCGAAGCCGACGGCACCGCCGCCGCGCGCACCGGCCCGGCCCCAGCCCGCGGCGACCCGGCGGGCCGCGGCGGCCACCGGTCTGCGCGCCAGCAGCCCGTCCCGGTCGGCGACATGGTCGCGGACCTTCGCCGCGGCGAGCACCAGCGAGACGGCCGCGGCGAGCCGCGCGCCCTCGCCCCGGGCGACGGACGCGGTCCGCATCCCGCGCAGCGCGCACGGTCCGGCCGTGCGCCGGGAACCCTCGGCCGGACCGGCCTGAGCATCCGTCAGAACCGATATGAGCAGCCCGTCATAGTTCGTCACGATGCGCGCGAACTGGCCGTGGTCGCGGCGCAGCGCGAGGCACAGCCCGCACAAGTGCGCCATCCACTCGGCTTTGAGGCGTTCACCGAGCCGGTGCGAGCACGGTCTGACGATTCCGAACACTGCCGATCCCCCGTTTTGTGGTGCGGCGTTGGTGTTCACCCGTACGCAGTGACGCTCACCCATCCGCCGCCGACGATCATATTTCACTCACAGTCAGCAGCCATATGTGGCTGGAGCCTTGGGGCACAAGGGCTCTCGACGGATCGGCTGTGCACCAGTACCGTCACAAACCCCCCGCGCGGCGTCTATCCACTTGGCGCACCGTCCGCATCATGGATGACCATAGGGGTGCGGAAAGCGAGAAAGCCTGCTGTGAGAGGAGGCGTCCATGGGATCGGTACGCAAGGCGAGTGCGTGGCTCGGCCTCGTCGACGACAACGATGACGAGCGTTACTACGACGACGAGTACTCCGAGGGCACCGAGTCCGGGGACGCCTGGGTCACGGACCCCCGGGTGAAGGTGGCCACGGACACGGCCGGGGAGAAGGGCCACCGGATCGGCACGGTCACCCCGGACAGCTTCCGGGACGCCCGCGCGATCGGCGAGCTGTTCCGGGAGGGCGTCCCGGTCATCATGAACCTCACGGCGATGGAGCCGGCCGACGCCAAGCGCGTGGTGGACTTCGCGGCGGGGCTGACCTTCGGTCTGCACGGCACGATCGAGCGGGTGGCGACGCGGGTGTTCCTGTTGACGCCGTCGAACACGGAGATCATCAGCGGTGAGCCGGCGGCGCGCCGCGAGGACGGGTTCTTCAACCAGAGCTGAGGCAGGGCCGCTCACCGGCCCTGCCTCCCGAGCCCCGCCTCCGGAAGGGGCTCACCGGACGGCGGGTTCACCGAAAGGCGTCGAGCCCGGTGAGCGCCTTGCCCAGCACGAGCTGGTGCATCTCCACGGTGCCCTCGTAGGTGAGCACCGACTCCAGGTTGGTCGCGTGCCGCATCACGGGGTATTCGAGGGAGATCCCGTTGGCACCGAGGATCGTCCGCGCCGTACGGCAGATCTCGATGGCCTCGCGGACGTTGTTGAGCTTGCCGAAGCTGACCTGCTCGGGACGCAGGCGGCCGGCGTCCATCCGCCGCCCCAGATGGTGGGCGAGCAGGATTCCCTTGTGCAGTTCGACCGCCATGTCGGCGAGTTTGGCCTGGGTGAGCTGGAAGCCTCCGATGGGCCGCCCGAACTGCTCGCGCGACTTCGCGTAGTCGACGGCCGCCTCGAAGCTGCTGCGCGCCGCGCCCATCGCACCCCAGACGATGCCGTAGCGGGCGTGGGACAGACAGCTGAGCGGGCCGCGCAGTCCGGTGACCTCCGGGAGTACGGCGTCGGCGGGCAGTCGTACGTCGTCCAGGACGAGTTCGCTGGTGACCGAGGCGCGCAGGGACCACTTGTGCTTGATCTCGGGGGCCGAGAAGCCGGGGGTGTCGGTCGGGACGACGAAGCCGCGGATGCCGTTCTCGGTCTGCGCCCAGACGACGGCCACCCCGGCGACCGAGCCGTTGGTGATCCACATCTTGCGGCCGTTCAGCACCCAGTCTCCCCCGCCGTCACGCTTGGCGTGGGTGCGCATCGAGGCGGGGTCGGAGCCGTGGTCGGGTTCGGTGAGTCCGAAGCAGCCGATCACCTCGCCGGCCGCCATGCGGGGCAGCCACCGGAGCTTCTGCTCCTCGCTGCCGAACCGGTGGATCGCGTACATGGCGAGCGAGCCCTGCACGGAGACCAGGGAGCGGATGCCGGAGTCGGCCGCCTCCAGCTCCAGACAGGCCAGGCCGTACTGCACGGCCGTCGCGCCCGCACAGCCGTATCCGGTCAGGGACATGCCGAGGGCGCCGATCGTGCCGAGTTCGCGGGCGAGTTCCCTGATCCCGGGCAGTTCCCCGTTCTCGTACCACTCGGCGACGTACGGCAGCACGCGGTCCGCCGCCCAGGCCCGCACGGTGTCCCGCACGGCGAGGTCTTCGGGCTCCAGCAGGTCGTCGATCCCGAGCGGGTCGGCGGGATCGAAGGGGGGCAACTTCGAGGACGCGGACATGGGAAACCCTCCGGCACACAGAAAACTAGCGCTGCTAGTCACATTTTGCCGCCGACGTTACGGCGCGGTGTCCCGCACGTCCAGTACGTCGGGCAGGCCGAGACCCGGGACTCGGCCACTTCCCTCGGCGCGGGCAGCTCCACCGTCGTCACGGCCTCGGCGGCGCAGTGCATGACCCGCGGCAGCCGCAGCGCCATCACCGCGCCCAGCAGCAACAGCCCCGCGCTCACCAGCAGCGTCACATGCAGCCCGTGCACGAAGGAGTCCCGCGCGGCCTGCCGCAGCGCGGCCCCGGCGTCACCGCCGAGCCGGTCGGCCAGGTCGTAGGCCTCGCCGAGCGAGTGCCCGGCCGCGCGCGAGGCGAGCCGCGGCACACCCGGCACCGACCGCAGCCCCGGCGCGTAGGCGGCGTTCATCACGCTGCCGAGCAGGGCGATGCCGATGCCGGCGCCGAGCTGGTACGACGTCTCGCCGATCGCCGCCGCGCCGCCGGCCTGGTCCGCCGGGGCCTCGCTGAGCATCGACTCGTACGCCCCGAAGAGCGTGGTCTCCAGGCCGAAGCCGAGCAGCACGAAACCGGACAGCAGCAGCGGCGCGTTGTCGTCGGCGCCCATCGCGGTGAGCGTGAGGACGGCGGCGGCGGTCAGCAGGAAGCCGGCGCAGACCATGCGGCGCGGCCCGAAGCGGCGCAGCAACCGCGCGCCCGCCAGGCCCGCCGCCATCGCCGCGACGGTGAGCGGCAGGAGCCGCAGGCCGGTCTGCAGCGGCGACAGCCGGAGGACCAGCTGCAGATACTGCGCGGCGATCAGCTCCAGGCCCACCAGCGCGAGCATCGCCAGCACGATGCAGCCCACCGAGGTGCTGAACGCGGGTCGGCGGAACATCCGCAGGTCCACCAGCGGATGGAGCCGCCGCCGCTGGCGTCGTACGAAGAGGACGAGGAGCGCCGCGCCGATCAGCAGCGGCAGCACGGTGAAGGGGCTCGCCGGCGCCTCTCCCCCGCCCAGCCGCTTCGCCCCGAGGACGACACCGAACAGACCGCCGGCCGCCATCAGGGCACCGCCGACGTCCCAGGGGCCGCTGCGGTCTCCGCGGGACTCGGGCAGCAGGATGCGACCGACCGGCAGGCTGACCAGCATCAGCGGGATGTTGACGAGGAAGACCGCGCCCCACCAGAAGTGCTCCAGCAGAAAGCCGCCGAGCAGCGGGCCGACCGCCGCGCCGACGGCGGCGACCGCGCTCCAGATGCCGATGGCGAGCGCGCGCTCGCGCCGGTCGGGGAAGACCTGGCGCAGGATCGACAGGGTCGCGGGCATGATCATGGCGCCGCCGACGCCGAGCAGCGCGCGGGCGAGGATCAGGGTCTCGGCGGTCGGCGCGAAGGCGGCCATGGCGGAGGCGACGCCGAAGAGGCCGTAGCCGAGGAGCAGGACGCGTCGGCGGCCGATCCGGTCGCCGAGCGTGCCGAAGAGGATCAGCAGCGAGGCGCAGGCCAGCGGATAGACGTCGACGATCCAGAGCAGTTCCACGGCGCCGGGCCTGAGGTCCTCGGTGACGGCGGGGACCGCCACGTGCAGCACGGTCGCGTCGAGGGCGACGAGCAGCAGGCTGACGCAGAGGACGACGAGCACGACCCAGCGGTTGGCACCGGCTCCGGCTGCCCGGCGGCGCGGCCGCACGGCAGCCGAGGTCGTACCGGACATGCGTGTACCTCCCAGCTGATCCCTCGCGTGCGGCGGACCGACGGGTGGGGACTCCCTGTCGCTGAACCGGAGAGGAGCGGTGTCTCCGGCCCGCTCGAACCCACGCGGGTGACTCGTCAGCGTACGCGAGTCCGTCGCGGGCACACGTGGCGGACCTCTCACACGCCCGACCGGACCCGTGTGGCGTATGCCACTTCGCCCTCTCTTGACCGAAACCTCCTCTATGCCCCCGGCGGCGGGACCGGTTCCGCGGTCGTCCGATAATCGAGCCCGTGACCGTTCTTGACATACGCGCGGGCGGCACCCGCGCCCCCCTCCCGCGCCGGGCCGTGCCCGCCCTGCTGGGCTATGCGGCGGTGCGCGCCCTGGGGCTGGTGGTGCTGGCGGTGTGGAGCGCCGCGCGCGGCAAGAGCGCGTACGGCCTCCTGACCGCGCGCTGGGACTCCCTCTGGTACACCCGCGTCGCCGAGCTGGGCTATGGCTACGAGGTGCGGCTGCCGAACGGCGACGTCCACTCCAATCTGGCCTTCTTCCCGCTGCTGCCCTGGCTGGAGCGGCTGCTGCACGCGCTCTCGCCGCTGTCGTACGCGGACGCGGGTTTCGCGGTGAGCCTGCTCGCCTCGCTGGCCGCGGCGGCGGGGATCTTCGCGGTCGCGGAGCGGGTGTACGGCGCCCGGGTCGGGGTCTTCGCGGTACTGCTGTGGGCGGTGCTGCCCGTGGGGATCGTGCAGTCCATGGCGTACAGCGAGTCGCTGTTCACGGCGCTGGCGGCCTGGTCGCTGTACGCGCTGCTCGCCGGGGGCTGGGTGAGCGCCGGGCTGCTCGCGTCGCTGGCGGGGCTGACCCGGCCGGTCGGGGCGGCGGTGGTCGCGGCGGTGTGGGTCGTGGGGGTGCTGTCGTTCGCACGGGACCGCCGTGAGCGCGCGGGAGAGCACGGCGGGCCGGGCCCGCAGGCCCCCGCCCG
The DNA here is from genome assembly GCF_055558375.1 of Streptomyces sp. NPDC025793. Lineage (NCBI taxonomy): Bacteria > Bacillati > Actinomycetota > Actinomycetes > Kitasatosporales > Streptomycetaceae > Streptomyces > Streptomyces sp. NPDC025793. Next base: position 200,439 of record NZ_JBVHMR010000015.1, read on the forward strand.
GCGCCGCGCCCTCGGCATGCTGCTGGCCCCGCTCGGCGCCGCCGGTTACGTCCTCTGGGTCGGGCACCGCACCGGCAAGGGCCCTCTCGGGTATCTGGACGTGCAGGCCGGCTGGCGCAACGGGTTCGACGGCGGCTACGCCTTCGCGCGTTTCGTGGCCGACAAGTTCACGTCATTTCCGTCCGCGCTCGCCGGTGTCGGCCTGATCGTCGGCGTCGCCCTGCTGCTGTGGCTCCACGTCGTCGGCGTCCGGCAGCGCCAGCCCGTCGCCCTGCTGGTGTACACGAGTGTCGTGCTCGCACTCGCCCTGTGCGCGTCGAGCTACTTCGGCTCCAAGCCCCGGCTGCTGCTGCCCGCGTTCCCGCTGCTGCTGCCGCTCGCCCGCGCCCTCGCCCGGCTGCGCATCGCCAAGTCCGCGCTGGTCACCGTGGGTTTGGCGGTCGTTTCGGCGATCTACGGGGCGTTCTGGCTGAACGGCTCCGGTCCACCATGATCGACTTCTTGGGGCGGTGACGCTCCGGAGAATTCCGCACCAGGACCCGGTTAACGCATTTATAAGCGCCATATAAACAACACCCGGAACGATCAAAGGAATTGAAGACGGCGATCTCACCGGATTCCGGAATCCCCGGAATTCGAGCCACGCTTGAGAGGTTTGCCACATCACATCGTCATCACAAAGCCGCAGTTTCGACGGGGTTCACACCTCACTCGCTGTAACGTCGATTGGGTGCGTACCGAACGAAACCTCACTCGGCGTCTGGACCGGGTGTTCGCCAGACTCGACCGTGAGCCGGAACGACCGGCCCACATCGATGTGCCGAGGATGAGCCGGCACCGGGTCGTGCTGTTCACGGCGACCCTGGCTTTCTACCTGGCGATCGTGTGGGCCGTGGTGATCACGTCCTGGCTGGTCCGGCTCGACTGGCAGGTCATGTTCTTCCGGCCGTACCAGCAGTGGCCGCAGATCCACGCCTTCCTCGACTACTACGTGGTGCTCGGCCAGCGCGGCCCCACCGCCGTGATGGTCGCGGCCTGGCTCGGCTGGCGCTCCTGGCGGCAGCACACCCTGCGCCCGCTGCTGACCCTGGCCGCCTCGCTGCTGCTGCTGAACATCACGGTCGGCGCCGCCAAGTACGGGATGGGGCGCCTCGGTCCGCACTACGCGACCGTGATCGGCTCGAACGAGATGATGCGGGGCGGCGATATATTTCCCAGCGGCCACACCGCCAACGCGGTCGTGACGTGGGGAATCCTGGCGTATTTGGCCTCCACCCCACGGGCGCGCCGCTGGCTGTCGGCGCTGTCCGCGATCACCTCGCTCGGCGTCGGCATGACCACCGTCTACCTCGGTACGCACTGGCTGAGCGATGTGCTGCTGGGCTGGGCCGCGGGCCTGCTGATCCTGCTCGCGCTGCCGTGGTTCGAGCCGCCGATCGCGCGCACCGAGGACTGGCTGTTCGACCTGCGCGACCGCTGGCGGGCCCGCCGCGGCCGCCCGGTGGCCGAACCGGCCGTCCCGGTCACCCCGGTGGTGCTCAAGCCGCGCAGCGCCCCGCAGTCCGAGCAGCCGTCGCCGGCCCGCGAGCCGGTCGCCTCGACCCGTGCCTCCCGGGGGCTCGCCCACCTGGCCCCGGGGCCGCACACGACCCGCTCGGAGCGCACTCCGGTCACCCCGGCGGGCAGTCGCCGCCCGCCGCACACCGACCACCGCGTCCCGCGCGGCACGACCCAGCCGGCCCGCCCCCTCACCGGCGGCTGACGGCCCGGTCCGGCGGCGGGTCCGGTACGCACACCCCCGCCGCCACGTACGAGAAAGGCCCCGCCTCCCCCATCGGGAGCGGGGCCTTTGCCGTACGCACCCGCCGTCGAGGGGCGGTCAGCCCTTCCAGGCGCGGGCCACCCGGCCGTCGCGTACCTCGAAGTTCAGCCGCCCCACCCGGTACTCCATCGTGATGATCGCGCCCGGCGGCAGCGGCCGCACCGTCGCCCAGCCGCGCTGCCGAGCGAGCCGCTCGGCGTCGGCGGCGTCGAGGCCGACGTACCCGTCCGGACTGTCCTGGGGCTCCGCGGGCGGAGTGGGAATCGGTGCCATACCACCAAGCTAGCAAGGTAAGAGGAAGATCTGCCCCGGGTCACACTTCTGTCACAGCTTCCCGGGTCACACGTACGGGGGTTTCCGCCCGGCTCGCTCGGTCAATCGAACAGAATTCACACCCTCCGTCGGACCGCTTCGAATTAGCCACGGAAAGGCCCGCGGTGGGGAACGGGAACGGTGCGTGGACGGCATTCCCCGGGCAATCCCGTGCGATACCCGGGCAGCTGACGTCGCATAGGAATTTCACGGAACCAGCACACGCGGCGGGGCACGGCACGGATGCGGGACAGCCGCCGCCTTCGGTGGGCGGCGGCTGTCCCGCGAGGTGCTCGGCGCTCAGAGCGCCAGGCGCTGGCCGGGCACGATCAGGTTCGGGTCGTCGCCGATGACCTTCTTGTTGGCGACGTAGATCCGCTGCCAGTCGGTCCCGTGCGCGACGGCGATCGCGCTCAGGGTGTCACCCTCACGGACGAGGTAGTCGCGACCCTCCGGGGAGCCGCTGCGGCCCGAGTGGGCCGCCGGACGCTCCGCCGTCCGCGCCGGAGCCGACGGTGCCGGAGTGGACCTGGTCGGGGCGGACTTCGTCGTCACGCCCTTGGAGTCGGCCGAGCCGGAGTCCGAACCGGAGGAACCGGTGCGGTCGGCCGCGGGGGCCGCACCGAAGGCGCCGGCGCGGGCCGAGCAGACCGGCCAGGCGCCCCAGCCCTGGGCCTGCTGGACCTTGGCGGCGACGGCGATCTGCGCGCCCCTGGAGGCCTCGTCGGCCGTCGCGGCGTAGGCGGAGCCGCCGTACGCGCGCCAGGTCGAGGCGGAGAACTGGAGCCCGCCGTAGTAGCCGTTGCCGGTGTTGATGTGCCAGTTGCCGCCGCTCTCGCACTGGGCGATGCGGTCCCACACCCCGCTGTCCGCCGCCGCGGCGTTGCCGGTCGCGGCCAGCAGCCCCAGCGGGGCGAGCAGCGCGGCGCCGGCGAGCGCGGCCGTCGTACGGCCCTTGCGGGTGCCGTCGTGACGGGCGGCGTTGCGGGTGGTATCGGCACACTCGGACATGTAATTCCCTCTCCACGAACCCGGGGTCCCCCAGGCGGAGCACGTCTCGCCGCGCATGAATGCGGTTCCTCGTGTCCGCCCCGTCCGCCGCGGACCGGTACCGGCGGTGCTGCTGCCGGTGCCGGGCGGTGGACGTTCCCGAGCGGTGCTCGTTGCACACGGCGGAGGAATGTATGGAGGGTGACCTGCCGAAATCAACCAACTCCCTGTCCTTCCAGGCCAGTTGACTGTTACCGCAGGTAGCGGCGAATTCAGGCCACCCACTACATCCCTGGATTTCCTGATTTTTCGACCAGTAACCGAAGTCAAACGTGATTCACTTCACCCGTTCAAGCTCCTTGACTGGGCGGGGAGTTGACGGTGAGTGGCCGGTTCCGCACGTCTCGTGACCGTGTGCGGTGGTTGATGCGAACCGGTTCCTGCCGGGGCGTGACTCCCACCACAGGACGCCCGTTGTCTTCTTCATGAGCCCGGAACCCCGGGGCTCATCGGCCGGGAGCCACCCGGCCGACCCAGCACGCATCCCGAGGGAGCCCCCGTGCCGCGCATGCTCGACGTCAGTGACGAGGTACGCGCCGAGATCGGCGACGAAGAAGCCGACCGGCTGCTCGCCGACGAGAACACCCCGGGCAGTTACGACTGCACCTCCTGCCGCACCCCGGGCGACTCCGGACAGGAACGCACCAGCACCGTTCTGTTCGTCGGGGACGAGACCGCCGTCCTCGCCTTCGCCCACGCCAGCTGCCTGCCCTCGCAGGTCGTCCAGGTCACCGAGGAGCAGCTCCAGGGCGCCGTCCGGTCCATCGGCGGGGTCGCCCCCGGCGCGGGCGAGCCGCCGAAGGCCGTGCCCGAGCAGGCGGTGCTCGGCGTGACCAGCGGACTCGTGCTGATCGAGGGCGAGTTGCACCCCGCGCTCGTCGTCGAGCCGACCACGCCGATCGTGCGCCCGGGCACCACCGGGCCCGGCGACGACTTCCTTCCGCTGCTCATCGAGCAGGGGTTCACCCCGGTGACCGAGCTGACGTCCGTGCCACCGGTGCTGCACGGCTGGTCGGTGCTGCTCGCCATGGGCCAGCTGCACGCGGTGCTCCAGCCCTCGGCGAACGGCGGGCAGCCGGTGGCCTGGTGGCAGGCGCACCAGCCGCTCCAGGTGACCGACAGCTGGCGGGCCGCGGCCAACAAGCACCAGCAGGTGCTCATGTTCGCGGCGCCCGTGGGGTCCATCGGGCGGCAGCCGCGGGAGGACCTGCTGCGGGAGTCCCTCGACAAGGCGGCGGCGGTGGGCAAGCTGGTCGCCGCCGCCTTGCCTCTCGCCGGTACGTGACGTTCTCCCCAGGGGGCAGCCCCGCGCACCTCGGGAGATCACAGAACCGCATCTCTTCAGGGTCCCGGTCGTTTGGACATACGTGCACGCATACGACACTCCGCCCCCTCGCCGAACCTCCTTCGTCTCCGTTCCGTCAGCCCGGCTGGCGCAGGACGGGGCCGTGGGGGGTTCGGCCACGCCCATCTACGACATGCTCTACGCGGAATGGGTCAAGTCCTTCCGCACGCTGCCGGGGGACCGCAGCGGGGAGGAGGGGCTGAGGTTCAGTCCCTTCGGTGAACTCCCAGGCGTGACAGGCTCGTACGGGGGTCCACGGGCGGGGTCGTTCAGCAGCTCGTACAGCGCCTACAGCGCCGGGGCCTACAGCGCGCGGCAGCAGTCGCAGTGGCAGCGGATCGGCACGATCGGGCGGCCCCACCCGCACGACACCGGGATGCACTACGTCGCCCCGGCCCTGCCGCCGGGACCGCGCCAGGGCGCGTGAGGTACGGCAAGGGCGGCCCCCCGGCCTTCTGGTCGGGGGGCCGCCCTTGCCGTACGGCGGTTACTTCTTCTTCTGGCCGCGCTTCTCGCGCACCCGCACCGAGATGTGGATCGGGGTGCCCTCGAAGCCGAACTCCTCGCGCAGCCGGCGCTCGATGAAGCGGCGGTAGCCCGCCTCGATGAAGCCGGAGGCGAAGAGGACGAAGCGCGGGGGCTTGGTGCCGGCCTGGGTGCCGAACAGGATGCGGGGCTGCTTGCCGCCGCGGACCGGGTGCGGGTGGGCCGAGACCAGTTCGCCGAGGAAGGCGTTCAGCCGGCCGGTGGGGACGCGGGTCTCCCAGCCGGCGAGGGCGGTCTCGATCGCCGGGACCAGCTTCTCCATGTGCCGGCCGGTGCGCGCCGAGACGTTCACGCGCGGGGCCCAGGCGACCTGGCCCAGCTCGGTCTCGATCTCGCGCTCCAGGTAGTAGCGGCGCTCCTCGTCGAGGGTGTCCCACTTGTTGAAGGCGAGGACGACCGCGCGGCCCGCCTCGACGGCCATGGTGACGATCCGCTGGTCCTGCACGGAGATGTTCTCGGCGGCGTCGATCAGGATGACCGCGACCTCGGCCTTCTCCACGGCGGCGGCCGTGCGCAGCGAGGCGTAGTAGTCGGCGCCCTGCTGGAGGTGGACGCGCTTGCGGATACCGGCGGTGTCCACGAACTTCCAGGTGACGCCGCCGAGTTCGATCAGCTCGTCGACCGGGTCGCGGGTGGTGCCCGCCAGCTCGTTGACGACGACGCGCTCCTCGCCGGCGACCTTGTTCAGCAGGGAGGACTTGCCGACGTTCGGGCGGCCGATGAGCGCGATGCGGCGGGGGCCGCCGATCGCGGTGCCGAAGTTCTGCGCGGGCGCCTCGGGCAGCGCCTCCAGGACGGCGTCCAGCATGTCGCCGGTGCCGCGGCCGTGCAGCGCGGAGACGGGGTGCGGCTCGCCGAGGCCGAGGTTCCACAGGTAGGCCGCGTCGGCCTCGCCGCTCGGGCCGTCGACCTTGTTGGCGCACAGCACGACGGGCTTGCCGGCCTTGCGCAGCAGCCGGACGACCGCCTCGTCGGTGTCGGTCGCGCCGACCTTGGCGTCCACGACGAAGACGACCGCGTCGGCCGCCTCGATCGCGTACTCGGCCTGGGCGGCGACGGAGGCGTCGATGCCGAGGACGTCCTGCTCCCAGCCGCCGGTGTCGACGACCTTGAAGCGGCGCCCGGCCCACTCGGCCTCGTAGGTGACGCGGTCGCGGGTGACACCGGGCTTGTCCTCGACCACGGCCTCGCGGCGGCCGATGATCCGGTTCACCAGGGTCGACTTGCCGACATTGGGGCGGCCGACGACGGCGAGCACCGGCAGCGGGCCGTGGCCCGCCGCCTCGATGGCGCCCTCGACGTCCTCGATGTCGAAGCCCTCTTCCGCGGCGAGCTCCATGAACTCCGCGTACTCGGCGTCGCCGAGAGCCCCGTGGTCGTACTCGTGCGCGTCCTCGTACGCGGCCGAGCCGTCGGGCTGGATGTCGTCGTTCATGAAGTCCGTACCTCGTCGTTCATTCGTGGTGATCGGTGGACCGGCCCAGCCTGGGCTGATCCACTACTCAAGTGTCACCTAGCGCCCGGTCAGGCGCCTGGCGTTTTCCAGGTGGCTGGTGAGCTGCTTCTGGATGCGCTCGGTCGCCTCGTCCAGCGCCTTGCGCGTGCGCCGCCCACTGCCGTCGCCCGCGTCGAAGGGGTCGCCGAAGACGACATCGACGCGGGAGCGCAGCGGGGGCAGCGCCTTTATCAACCGGCCGGGCGTCTTTGCGCTTCCCAGTACGGCGATGGGCACGATCGGCGCCCCGCCGCGTACGGCGAAGTAGGCGAGCCCGGCGCGCAGCGAGGCGAAGTCGCCCTCGCCCCGGGTGCCCTCCGGGAAGATGCCCAGCACACCGCCGGCCTCCAGCACGCCGAGCGCGCGGGTGATGGCGGTGCGGTCGGCGGTGGTGCGGTCCACCTTCAACTGGCCGATGCCGGTCAGGAAGGAGCCCAGCGGGCCGACGAACGCCTCCTGCTTGATCAGGAAGTGCGTCGGCCGGGGTGCCACGCCCATGACCATCGGGCCGTCGACGTTGTGGGAGTGGTTCACCGCGAAGATCACCGGGCCGGTGGCCGGCACCTTCCAGGCGCCGAGCACCCTCGGCTTCCACAGCCCGTACATCAGGCCGACGCCGATGCGCCGCCCGACCTCGGCGCCCCTTACGGAGGGAACCGGCTCGCTCACTTCCCCGCCCGCTTCTCCTCGACCAGGGTGACGACGCACTCGATGACCTGGGCGAGGGTCAGCTCGGTGGTGTCCACCTCGACCGCGTCGTCCGCCTTGGCGAGCGGCGAGGTCTTGCGGGAGGAGTCGGCCGCGTCCCGCTTGATCAGCGCCTCACGGGTGGCGTGGACGTCGGAGCCCTTCAGCTCGCCGCTGCGGCGGGCCGCGCGGGCCTCCGGGGAGGCGGTGAGGAAGATCTTCAGGTCGGCGTCGGGCAGAACGGTCGTACCGATGTCCCGGCCCTCGACCACGATGCCCCGCTCCGCGCCGCCGGCGATCGAGCGCTGGAGCTCGGTGATCAGGGTGCGCACCTCGGGCACCGCGCTGACCGCGCTGACCTTGGAGGTGACCTCCTGGGTGCGGATCGGGCCGGCCACGTCCACGCCGTCGACCGTGATGGTCGGCTTGTCCGGGTCGGTGCCGGAGACGATCTCCGGCTTGCCGGCCACGGCGGCGACGGCGGTCGGGTCCTCCAGGTCGATGCCGTTGGTCACCATCCACCAGGTGATCGCCCGGTACTGGGCGCCGGTGTCCAGGTAGCTCAGGCCGAGCTGGGCGGCCACGGCCTTCGACGTGCTCGACTTGCCCGTGCCGGAGGGGCCGTCGATCGCGACGATCACGGGCTTGGCGGTCGGGGCGGCGCCGTTTTCCACGGAGGGACACCTTCCTGGTGCGGTGCGGGCGGGGTGCGGGGAGCGAGTGCGCCCTGCACAAGGTTACTGGGTACGGGTCACTCGTCCGGACGCGTAGGCCCGCTACTGCCGCAGCGCCCAGCCGCGCTCCCGCAGCGCGGCGCTCAGCACCGGTACCGCCTTGGGCTCCACCATCAGCTGCACCAGACCGGCCTGCTGTCCCGTCGCGTGCTCGATGCGGACGTCCTCGATGTTGACCCGGGCCGCTCCCGCGTCCGCGAAGATCCGGGCCAGCTGTCCCGGCTGGTCGTCGATCAGGACCGCCACGACCTCGTAGACCCGCGGCGCGGACCCGTGCTTGCCGGGCACCCGCACCCGGCCGGCGTTGCCGCGGCGCAGTACGTCCTCGATGCCGGCGGTGCCCTCGTGCCGCTTGGCGTCGTCGGAGGACTGGAGGGCGCGCAGGGCCTCCACGGTCTCGTCCAGGTCGGCGGCGACGTCGGCGAGCAGGTCGGCGACCGGTCCGGGGTTGGCGGACAGGATGTCGATCCACATGCCCGGGTCGGAGGCGGCGATCCGGGTCACGTCCCGGATGCCCTGCCCGCACAGCCGTACGGCGGCCTCCTCGGCGTGTTCCAGGCGGGCGGCGACCATGCTGGACACCAGCTGGGGCATGTGGGAGACGAGGGCGACGGCGCGGTCGTGGGCGACGGCGTCCATGACGACCGGCACGGCCCGGCAGTGCGAGACCAGCTCCAGGGCGAGGTTCAGCACCTCGGTGTCGGTGTCCCGGGTCGGGGTGAGCACCCAGGGGCGGCCCTCGAAGAGGTCGGGGGTCGCGGCCAGCGGGCCCGACTTCTCCCGGCCGGACATGGGGTGGCTGCCGATGTACGCCGACAGATCCAGGCCGAGCGCCTCCAGCTCGCGGCGCGGGGCGCCCTTGACGCTGGCCACGTCGAGGTAGCCGCGGGCCACGCCGCGGCGCATGGCGTCGGCGAGCACGGCGGCGACGTGGGCGGGCGGGGCGGCGACGATCGCGAGGTCGACGGGTCCGTCGGGGGCCTCGTCGGTGCCGGCGCCCAGCGCGGCGGCCGTGCGGGCCTGGCCGGGGTCGTGGTCGGCGAGGTGGACGGTGACGCCGCGCTGGGTGAGGGCCAGGGCGGCGGAGGTGCCGATGAGGCCGGTGCCGATGACGAGTGCGCTTCTCACTGGGCGATGTCCTTGCGCAGGGCGGCCGCGGCGCCGAGGTAGACGTGCGCGATGGCGGCGCGCGGCTTGTCGGACTCGACATGGGCGAGGACCCGCACGACCCGGGGCATGGCACCGGCGACGTCCAGTTCCTGGGCGCAGATCAGGGGTACGTCGGCGAAGTGGCTGCCGAGCCCCCGGGCGGCGGCGGCCGGGAAGTCGCTGTGCAGGTCGGGGGTGGCCGTGAACCAGATGCTGATCAGGTCGTCGGCGGTCAGTTCGTTGCGCTCCAGGATGGCGGTGAGCAGGGCTGCGACCTGCTCGTCCATGTGCGCGGCCTCGTCCCGCTCCAGTTGGACGGCCCCACGGACCGCTCGTACCGCCACGGCGCTGCTCCTTGCTGACATGCGGATCTGTTGTTGGTCCGTCCAGCGTAGTCAGCCCGTGCGGGCCCAGCGCGCGGCGCCCGATCACTGAGACGATGCGAAGCGTCCGGGATATCCCGGTTCCGACGTCGGTACGGAGGGCGGCATGGCCGAGGGTGCGAAGCGGCGCACGGTTCTGGTGACGGGGGCGGCGGTACTGACCGTGCCCCTCGTGGCCTGCGGCGGCAAGAGCTCCGGCAGCGGTGGCCGGACGCTGGGCGACACCGCTGAGATCCCGGAGGGCGGCGGCAAGATCTTCAAGGAGCAGAAGGTCGTCGTCACACAGCCGGCCAAGGGCGACTTCAAGGCCTTCTCGGCGATCTGCACGCACCTGGGCTGCACGGTGAGCCGGGTCGCCGACGGCACCATCGACTGTCCGTGCCACGGCAGCAGGTTCCACATCGCCGACGGCACGGTGGCCCACGGCCCCGCGAAGAGGCCGCTGCCGCCGAAGTCGATCAAGGTGAGCGGAAATTCGATCCGTCTGACGTGAGGGGCCCGCGTACGCTCCGGGCATGCGGCCGACCGACCTCGTGCGCGAGCACACGATCTACGCCTGCGTCATGGGTTCCCGCGCCTTCGGCCTGGCCACGGACGCGAGCGACACCGACCGGCGGGGGGTGTTCCTCGCCCCCACTGCCCTGTTCTGGCGGTTCGAGAAGCCGCCGACGCATGTCGAGGGGCCGGGCGAGGAGCAGTTCTCCTGGGAGCTGGAGCGGTTCTGCGAGCTGGCGCTGCGCGGCAACCCGAACATCCTGGAGTGCCTGCACTCCCCGCTGGTGGAGCACGTGGACGACACCGGCCGGGAGCTGCTGTCCCTGCGCGGCGCCTTCCTGTCCCGCCGGGCGTACGACACCTTCACGCGCTACACCCTCGGCCAGCGCAGGAAGCTCGACGCCGACGTCCGCACGACGGGCGCCCCGCGCTGGAAGCACGCCATGCACCTGCTGCGGCTGCTGACGAGCGCGCGGGACCTGCTGCGCACCGGCGAGCTGCGCATCGACGTCGGCGAGCGGCGCGAGGCGCTGCTCGCGGTCAGGCGCGGCGAGGTCCCCTGGCCGGAGGTCGAGGCCCGGATGGCCCGGCTGGCGGCGGAGACGGAAGAGGCCCTGCGCCGCACGCCGCTGCCTGCGGAGCCGGACGACGGCCGGGTGTCCGACTTCCTCTTCCGCACCCGCCGCGCCTCCGCACTCACCGGACTGTCCTAGGGCCTGTCGTCACATTCCCGTCGTCCGCCCGAAGGGCGGCCCGCGCGGCGTCCGGTGCGTGCAGCTGCAGGGCGGAGGAGGGAGTCGACGCGCGGGGGCCCCTCCCGCCCGAGCGAAGCCGAGCGTGGGAAAGTCGGCGACCGACGACAACACGGCTGGGGTGCCCCCCCTCTGGGGAAGCGCGTGCCAGGCGCCGCACGGCAGGCGGGAAGGTGACGACAGGCCCTAGGGGGTGCCGTCAGCTCTCCAGTCGCATGCGGATCACGAAGTCGTGCAGGGCGTCGTGGGCGTCGTGCGCGTCGGGGAGCGCTGAGGTGGCCTGGGCCTCGTCGAGGACGGCGTGCAGCCGCTCCACATCGGCCTCCACGCGCGCGTGCGCGACGTCTTCGGCCTTCCCGTGCTCCCGTTCCCGCTTGGCGGCTATCAGCTCGGGCAGATAGCCGGGCGCGTCGATCTCGTCCAGCAGGGTGGGCAGATGGGCCTGGACCCGGCCGCTGCGCAGGAGATGGATGCCGGTGAGCAGCACGCGGAACGTGTAGAGCAGCGGCTTGAGTTCGCCGGTCTTCTCGAACAGCCGCCACTGGGTCACCGCGAACCCCCGGTAGTGGTGGGCGTGGTGGCTGGTGAGGACGGCGGGCGCCAGCGCGGCCAGCTCCCGGTGCGGGTCGCCGGTGTGCACGACCAGGGGCGAGAGCAGCTGCTCCAGCACATAGCCGTTGCGGCGGAGCATCAGCCGTACGAACTTGCGCAGGTCGTGGGTGACGAGGTCCAGCTCGACGCCGTAGCGCACCCAGGCCCGCGAGCGGGTCTCCGCCGGCTCGCGCAGGCCGACGAGGTCGGCGACGGGGAGCAGATGGACGCCGCGCAGGTCCACGTCGGAGTCCTGCGAGGGGAAGCCGTAGAGATGGGCTCCGGAGACGGTCGCGAACAGCACCGGGTCGGGCTGTTCCGCGACCACGGGCGCGAGGTCGAGGTCGAGGTCTTCGATCATGGACTCAAGCGTCCCAGAGCGCTCCCGGCTCCGACAGGCCGCCTCGGTTCGGACCCACGACCACCGCCCCCGCCGGTCGTCACTGTGACGGCGGACGGGGGCGGTGATCAGGTCACGGCAGGGCGATTGCGGGGTCGGCCTAGAGATCGACTTCCTTCATCAGCATGCCGACCTCGGTGTTGGACAGCCGGCGCAGCCAGCCCGACTTCTGGTCGCCCAGGGTGATCGGGCCGAAGGCGGTGCGCACGAGCTTCTCGACCGGGAAGCCGGCCTCGGCCAGCATGCGGCGCACGATGTGCTTGCGGCCCTCGTGCAGGACGACCTCGACCAGGTAGTTCTTGCCGGTCTGCTCCACGACCCGGAAGTGGTCCGCGCGCGCGTAGCCGTCCTCCAGCTGGATGCCGTCCTTCAGCCGCTTGCCCAGGTCGCGCGGGATCGGGCCCACGATGGCGGCGAGGTAGGTCTTCTTCACGCCGTACTTCGGGTGCGTGAGACGGTGCGCCAGCTCGCCGTGGTTGGTGAGCAGGATGACGCCCTCGGTCTCGGTGTCCAGCCGGCCGACGTGGAAGAGCCGCGTCTCACGGTTGGTGACGTAGTCGCCGAGGCACTGGCGTCCCTCGGGGTCCTCCATGGTGGAGACGACACCGGCGGGCTTGTTCAGCGAGAAGAACTGGTACGACTGCGTCGCGACCGTCAGGCCGTCGACCCTGACCTCGTCCTTCTCGGGGTCGACTCGCTTGCCCTGCTCCAGCACGATCTCGCCGTTGACCTCGACGCGCGCCTGCTCGATCAGCTCCTCGCAGGCCCGCCGGGAGCCGTAGCCCGCGCGCGCGAGGACCTTCTGCAGCCGCTCGCCCTCCTGCTCGGCGCCCGGGAAGGTCTTGGGCGGCTTGACGTCCTTCTTGCCCGCGTACCGCTCGCGATTGCGCTCCTCGGCCCGCGCCTCGTACTCACGGGAGCTGCCGGGCGCCGTACGGCCGCGCTGCGGCTGGGCCTTCTTCGGGCCGCCCTTGGCACCGCCGCGGGCCGCGCCGCCGCGCCCGGACTTGGGGCCCTCCTGGGAGGCGCCGGGGCCCACGTCGTAGCGGCGCTCCTCGGGGCGGGGCTTGCGGGGACGGCCCTGCCCCTGCCGCTCGTCCCGGTTGTTGCCGGCGCCGCGGTGGTTACCGCGCCCGCCACTCTTGCCGCTGCCGCTGCTTCGCATCAAATTTCCGTCTTAGTCGTCTGCGTCCTCTACGCCGGGCGCGTCGGGCGCGTCCGGGTCGAACGACGGGACTCCCTCCTGGGTCTCGGCCTCGATCGCCTCCGCCTCCGGGAGGAAGGGCGCGAGCTCCGGAAGCTCGTCCAGGCCGCGCAGGCCCATCCGCTCCAGGAAGTAGTTCGTCGTCCTGTACAGGATCGCACCTGTTTCGGGTTCCGCGCCCGCCTCCTCGACCAGACCGCGCTGGAGCAGGGTGCGCATCACACCGTCGCAGTTGACCCCGCGGACGGCGGAGACGCGGCTGCGGCTGACCGGCTGGCGGTAGGCGACGACCGCGAGGGTCTCCAGCGCAGCCTGGGTGAGCCGGGCGGTCTGGCCGTCCAGGACGAGCCGCTCGACGGCCGGCGCGTACTCCGCGCGCGTGGAGAAGCGCCAGCCGCCCGCGACGAACCGCAGCTCGAAGCCGCGCCCCTGGACGGCGTACTCGTCGGCCAGCTCCCGGAGCGCGTCGGCGATCTGCCGTCGCGGCCGCTCCAGCAGCTTCGCCAGGTGCTCCTCGGTCGCGGGCTCGTCGACGACCATGAGCATGGCCTCCAGGGCGGGTTTGAGGCCGAGGTCGGCGACGGTCCGCAGCCCGGCCGGGACCTCGGCGGTCTCCTCGCTCATGCCTTCATCTCCTCCTCGGGCGGCTCGGGCCGCCGGTCGAACTCGTCGGTGACCATCGGCGACGTGTCCGTGTCCCCGCCGGTCCAGCGCACGATCAGCTCCCCGAGCGCGGTCTCCTGCTCCAGGGCGACGGCCTTCTCGCGGTACAGCTCCAGCAGGGCGAGGAAGCGGGCGACGACGGTGAGGGTGTCGTCGGTGTCCTCGACCAGGGTCCGGAAGCCGGCCTCGCCCAGCTCCCGCAGCCGGGCGACCACGATCCGGGCCTGCTCCTGCACGCTGACCAGCGGGGCGTGGATGTGGTCGACGTAGACCTGCGGCTTGGGCTTCGGCTGCATCGCCTTGACCGCGAGCCTGGCGAAGCCCTCGGGGCCGATGCTGATGACGACCTCGGGCAGCAGCTCGGCGTACTGGGGTTCCAGGCCGACGGTACGGGGGTACCGGCGGGCCTCCTCGTCCAGGCGCGCGTTGAAGATGTCCGCGATCCGCTTGTAGGCGCGGTACTGGAGCAGCCGCGCGAACAGCAGGTCCCGGGCCTCCAGCAGCGCCAGGTCGCCCTCGTCCTCGACCTCTGCGGCGGGCAGCAGCCGGGCCGCCTTCAGATCGAGCAGCGTGGCCGCCACGACGAGGAACTCGGTCGTCTGGTCCAGGTCCCAGTCCGGCCCCATGGCGCGGATGTGCGCCATGAACTCGTCGGTGACCTTCGACAGGGCGACCTCGGTGACGTCCAGCTTGTGCTTGGAGATGAGCTGGAGGAGGAGGTCGAAGGGGCCCTCGAAGTTGGCGAGGCGGACCTTGAAGACGCCGTCAGGGACTTCTTCGGGTGCCGGCGCCGGCGGCGGGGCGACCTGCGCCGACGTGTCCGGGTGAGTGTCCGGGTGGTCCTCCGGCGGTGCCGCGATCGGCTCGGCGCGCTCGGCCGGTACGGCCGGCGCGGCACCCGGCCCGCGCCCCAGCACACGCCGCCGTCCGGCGGCCGGGCCGGAGGCGGACGCGGGGGCGGGAACGTCGGGCGAGGTCATGGCCCCCGCAGGCTACCCCTACCGTCCCCGCAGCCGTCGTACGAGGATGCTCGCGTCCCCGCGGGATTCCAGGTCGGCCAGGACCACGGCCACCGCCTCGCGGACGATGCGCCCGCGGTCCACCGCCAGCCCGTGCTCGCCGCGGAGCACCAGGCGGGCGTGCTCCAGGTCCATCAGTTCCTCGGCGGACACGTACACCGTGATCTTCTCGTCGTGCCGCTCGCGTCCGCTGGGCCGCCGGTTCGCCGCCCGCCCCCGCTTGCGCGGCTGGTCGTCGGCAGAACCTTCCTGCGTGCCCTGCCGTCGCGCCGGCCGGGTGCGGGACTCGCCGGACTCCCCCCGTTCGGCCTCCGCGGCGACGTGCTCCGCGCCCTCGCCGTCACCGCCCTGGACCGGCACCGACTGCGGTGCGTCCTCGGCGGCGACGTCGTCGCTCTCCGCCGCGGGGGACGGCACCCGGGCCTCACCGTTCGCTGGGCGGCGGGGAGTCGACGGCTGAAGCGCCATCCCCCCTGTCGTACGGAAGAGTTCGTCGGCCCCGGGCAGACTCACTCGGCGTGACACCGGGCGAGCACCTCCCTGGCGAGCTGGCGATAGGCGGCGGCACCGACGGAGTTCGAGGCGTAGGTGGTGATCGGCTCACCGGCGACCGTGGTCTCCGGGAAGCGGACCGTGCGGCCGATGACCGTGTGGTAGACGTGGTCGTCGAACGCCTCGACCACCCGGGCCAGGACCTCGCGGCTGTGGACCGTGCGCGAGTCGTACATCGTGGCCAGGATGCCGTCCAGCTCCAGGTCGGGGTTGAGCCGCTCCTGGACCTTCTCGATGGTCTCGGTCAGCAGGGCCACACCGCGCAGGGCGAAGAACTCGCACTCCAGCGGCACGATCACCTTGTGAGCGGCCGTCAGGGCGTTCACGGTGAGCAGGCCGAGCGAGGGCTGACAGTCGATCACGATGTAGTCGTAGTCGTCCATCAGCGGCTTCAGAGCGCGCTGGAGCGTCGACTCGCGGGCGACCTCGGAGACCAGCTGGACCTCGGCGGCCGACAGGTCGATGTTGGAGGGCAGCAGGTCCATGTTGGGGACCGCCGTCTTCAGCAGGACCTCGTCCGCCGACATTCCCCGCTCCATGAGCAGGTTGTAGACGGTCAGGTCCAGCTCCATCGGATTGACGCCGAGTCCCACCGACAGCGCGCCCTGCGGGTCGAAGTCCACGAGCAGCACGCGCCGGCCGTACTCCGCGAGCGCGGCACCCAGGTTGATGGTCGACGTCGTCTTGCCGACGCCGCCCTTCTGGTTGCACATCGCGATGATCTTCGCGGGGCCGTGGTCGGTCAGCGGGCCCGGGATCGGGAAGTACGGCAGCGGGCGTCCGGTCGGACCGACGCGCTCACGGCGCTGGCGGGCCGCGTCGGGCGCGAGCGTGGCCGCGTACTCCGGATCGGGCTCGTACTCGGCGTCGGGGTCGTAGAAGTGCCCCTCGGGCAGTTCGTCGTAGTCGGCGAAGTGGTTGTGGGGCGCGCCACTTCCGTCGCCGGCCATGGCGTTCACGTGATGGCCATCCATGCTCTGGTGTGCTGTCCGGATCACCTGCGGAACCGGACTCTGGTGGGCTGCGAAGGTGCGCACTGCGACGGAGCCGACAGCCTCGAATCCCGTGGGCCCCTGGCCCTGTGCCGGCATTCCTGGTTGACCACCCCCGGGAGAAAATGTCGACTCATTCACAAGTCGTCTTACCTCCTTGGTGACCAGGGAACTTCTAGACAAGGTCAGCGTGGCACCATGCCGACGGTTGGCGACTCTATGGCGTGTCGGCGGTCCGCAGCAACACAATCCGCCGGACCCGGCACGATGTGTCGGCAATGAAACATCTCGCTGTCAAGGGCGTACGGCCGTCGCACAGCAGGTTTCACCGGTGTACGAATCGGTCGAAGGGTTACGTTCGAGGCGAGTTGACCGAGAGCCGCAAAGTGACCATACACACATCCGGCCGGACCTTGTCGGGCAAGGTCCGGCCGGGTGCGTGCCGTTGACACGCCTTGTTGACGTATCGCCTTTACGAAAAGGTGACTTAGCCGAGCAGCGACGCCAGCTCGACGTGCTCCAGGCCGTGGGCGTCCGCGACCTCCTTGTAAACGACCTTGCCGTCATGGGTGTTGAGACCCCTGGCGAGCGCGGCGTCGCGGCGCAGCGCCTCGACCCAGCCGTTGTTCGCGAGCGAGACGATGTACGGCAGCGTCGCGTTGGTGAGGGCGTTGGTGGAGGTGTTGGGCACCGCGCCGGGCATGTTGGCGACGCAGTAGAACACCGAGTTGTGCACCTTGAAGGTCGGCTCGGCGTGGGTCGTCGGGTGGGAGTCCTCGAAGCAGCCGCCCTGGTCGATCGCGATGTCGACAAGAACACTTCCGGGCTTCATGCGGGCCACCAGCTCGTTGGTGACGAGCTTCGGGGCCTTGGCGCCCGGGATGAGGACGGCGCCGATGACGAGGTCGGCGTCCAGGACCGCCTTCTCCAGCTCGAAGGCGTTGGACATGATCGCCTTCACCTTGGTGCCGAAGACCTTGTCGGCCTCGCGCAGCTTGTTGATGTCGCGGTCGAGCAGGGTCACGTCGAAGCCCATGCCGACGGCGACCTGCGTGGCGTTCCAGCCGGAGACACCGCCGCCGATGACGACGGCCTTGGCCGGGGTCACGCCCGGGACGCCGCCGGGGAGCACACCGCGGCCGGCGTTCGGGGCCATCAGGTGGTAGGCGCCGACCTGCGGGGCGAGGCGGCCCGCGACCTCGGACATCGGGGCGAGCAGCGGCAGCGCGCGGTTCGGCAGCTCGACCGTCTCGTAGGCGATGGCCGTGGTGCCGGACTCGACGAGCGCGTCCGTGCACTCCTTGGAGGCGGCCAGGTGCAGGTAGGTGAAGAGGATCTGGTCCTTGCGCAGGCGGTGGTACTCCTCCGCGATGGGCTCCTTGACCTTCAGCAGCAGCTCGGCGGCGGCCCAGACCTCGTCGGCGGTGTCGAGGATCGCGGCACCTGCGGAGACGTACTCCTCGTCCGTGATCGAGGAGCCGAGGCCGGCGCCCCGCTCGATGACGACCTGGTGGCCGTTGCGCACCAGCTCGTGCACACCGGCGGGGGTGATGGCCACCCGGAACTCGTTGTTCTTGACCTCGCGGGGGATGCCGACCTTCACGTCGATCACGGTCCTTGGCTCAGAGGGTATGGGGGGGCGTTACAAGACATACCCAGGCATGCGGGGGCACACCGGGAGACACCGCAGGAGAACGTGCGGCAGAGCCAGTTTAATGAAGGTGTTCTGCGTGTCTAGCCTTTCATTGCATCAATCTTCACTGGATGGACTACGGATTTCGCAGGTGTTCCTGTCCTGTTCCGCCCTTGTGTCGTCCTCGGTGCCGTCCTGCGGGGCCTCCTCACCCAGCATGCGCTCGGCCGCCGCGCGGTGCAGTCGGGCGGCCGTGGGGTCGCCGAGATGCTCCAGCGTGTCGGCGAGCCGGAGCTGGAGCGCGGCCTGCAGCCGGACGTCCTCGGCGCGGCGCGCCCACTCCGCCGCCTCCTGGCAGGTGCGCAGCGATTCCTCGAAGCGTCCGGCGTACTCCTGCACCCGGGCCAGCTCGCTCAACGCCCGTGCGTGGGCGGCGACATCACCGCCCTTGCGGTACCCGGCGACGGCCGCCCGCCAGTTCCTGAGACCCTCGCCGTAACGGCCCGCGTAGGTGTGGGCGGTGGCGATCCGGCCGTACAGCCGGGCGGCCTGCTCGCGCTCGCCCCGGGCCAGCCGCTCGGCCAGGGCCCGGCCGAACCAGTCGGCGGCCCGGTCGTGGTCCCCCAGCTCCTGGTACGCCCCGCCTACGGATTCCATCGCGCGGCCGGTCGCGTACGGGTCGTTCGCTTCGCGTCCGGCCGCCAGCGCCAGCCGATAGCGGGCCAGCGCGTCCCGGGTGCGGCCTGTCTGCGCGTCCACGTCGCCCAGGTTCAGCAGCGCGGCGGCCTTCTCCCGGGGCAGCCCGCGTCGCTCGGCGACATCGAGGACGAGGCTGTGCAGGCCGTACAGGTCGGCCGCGGCGGCCTGGGTGCCCTCGTGCGCCACCAGGGCCCTGACCAGCTGGGACATCAGCCGCCGGGCGAGCGTGTCCAGCTCGCCGTCGGCCACCGCGAGCCGGGCGGAGGCGAGCAGGGCGGGCCGGCGGATGCGCAGCCAGTCGGCGGCGGCCCGGGGGTTGGGGAAGCGCACCTCGCGGGGCATGGCGTTCAGCTTCTCGCGGGCCTGCGGGCTGTCCGTCTCGGTGATCGCCCGGCACGCCTGGAGCAGCCGTACCGTCCGCTCCAGCATCCGGGCCCGGGCCAGCTGGAGCTCCGCGGGCCGCTCCTGGCTCCGGGCGAGGGCCCACAGCAGCGGGTGCAGCCAGCCGGGGACCTCGTACTGCGGCAGCGGGGAGTCCGCCGCGCGCAGCAGGCCGAGGGCGACGAGGTCGTCCAGGACGGTGCGGGCGGCGTCGACCGAGCAGCCCGCGAGCGCGGAGGCGGTGTGCGGGTCGGCCAGGCCGGCCGGGGCGAGCGCGAGCAGCCGCAGGATCCGGGCGGCCGGGGCGGACAGCTCGTCGTACACATGCCGCAGGACCCGGGCCGGCGGGCTGGCGTCCACGGCGTCGTCGGCGCCGGCGTGCAGCCGTTTGGCCAGGTCGGAGACGGCGGCCTGGGGTCGGGCGGCGAGCCAGCCGCCGGCCAGCACCAGCGCGGCCGGGTGGCCCTGGCAGGCCTCGGCGAGGCTCTCGGCGGCGCGCGGGTCGACGGTGATGCGGACCGCGCCGGTGTAGCGGGTGAGCAGTTCCACCGCGGACTTGGTGTCGAGGCCGCCGACCGTGCAGGGGCGGACGTCCGCGATGCCGGTGAGCGGGCCCTTGGAGACGGCCACGACCAGGCAGTCCGGGGAGTCCGGCAGCAGCGCGTCGACCTGCTCGGCGCCGGTCGCGTCGTCCAGGAGCAGCAGGGTGCGCCGGTCGGTGAGGGCGGTGCGCAGCGCCTCGGTCAGCTCGTCCTCGGCGGCGCCGGGCGGGGCCGGCCGGTCCAGCGCGGCGAGCAGGTCGCGGGCGGTGCGCTCGACCGGGACGGGGGTGCCGTCGGGCTCGCCGAGCCGGGCGCGCAGCACCCCGTCGGGGTAGCGGCGGGCGATCTGGCGGACGAGTTTCTCGGCGAGCGCGGTCCGGCCCGAGCCGGGGCGGCCCGCGATCAGGAGCACGCGCGCGCGAGGGGCCTTGCGGCCGGCGAGGGTGTCCAGGCCCGCGCGCTCGATGTCGGCGCGCAGCTCCTTCAACTCCCGTGTACGCCCCAGGAAATAGTCGTCCGTGACCTCGTGCGCCGGTCGCCCCACGCCGCCTGCGTCCACCGCCTGATCCGTCACGGGCCACACTCCCGTCCCACCGCACGCGCAAGCCCGCCGGATCTTCCGAGACAGGCGTGAAAAGCCTAGTTCACGCTCTCTGACGTGCGGTGAGGAGCGCGGCGCACAGATCGCTCGATCGGATCAGGCGATCGTCACACCACCGAGCCGAACGGGTGGCTCAGGAGGTGAAGGGCCGGGCGGGCCAGGGGGCGTCGGCCGGGCGCAGGGCGTCGAGACCGTCGCCGCCGCGGGCCGCCACCAGCGAGAGCACGCCCACGACCAGGCAGTTGTTGTGCACGTCGCCGGCCAGGACGCGGCGCACCAGCTCGTCGACCGGCACGCGCGCGTACTCCATGTCGGTCTCCTCGTGCTCGGTCTCGAACCGCTCGCCCTCGGCCTCCGCCAACTCCCGCGCGAGGAAGACCCGTACGGCCTCGTCGCAGCCGCCGGGGGTGGTGTACACGTCGGTCAGCACCCGCCAGTCCTCGGCCTTGACGTGCGCCTCCTCGTACAGCTCGCGCTGGGCCGCGTGCAGCGGGTTCTCGCCGGGGACGTCGAGCAGGCCGGCCGGGATCTCCCACAGCTTGTGCCGCACGGGGTGGCGGTACTGGTTGATCAGCAGGACCCGGTCCTCCTCGTCCAGGGCGAGGACGGCGACCGAGCCGGGGTGGACCTGGTAGTCACGGCGGACGACCGAGCCGTCGGGCATGACCACGTCGTCCGTGCGCACGGAGGTCTTGTTGCCCACGAAGGGGGTGTCCGTCGCCCGGATCTCCCACTCCTCGGGACTGTCCTTGATCGTCATGCCCTGTCCTTCCCCACATGCGCCGACGGCCGGGGCGCGAGCGTGCTGGACACCCGCGCCCCGGCCACCGTACCGCTCCTGTGCTACTTCGCGATCTTCCGCTCGACCGCGGCCTTCACCAGCCCGGCGAAGAGCGGGTGCGGGCGGGTCGGCCGGGACCGCAGCTCCGGGTGCGCCTGGGTGGCGACCAGGTAAGGGTGCGCGTCACGGGGGTACTCGACGTACTCGACGAGCTTGCCGTCCGGCGACGTGCCGGAGAACAGGATCCCGGCCTTCTTCTCCAGTTCCGCGCGGTAGGCGTTGTTGACCTCGTAGCGGTGGCGGTGGCGCTCCTCGACGTACTCCTTGCCGTCGTAGACCTCGCGCACGATGGAGCCCTCGGCGAGCTTGGCCGGGTACATGCCGAGCCGCATGGTGCCGCCCATGTCGCCCTCGCCGGCGACGATGTCCATCTGCTCGGCCATGGTGGAGATGACCGGGTGGGCGGTGGCGGGGTCGAACTCGGTGGAGTTGGCGTCGGGGATGTCGGCCAGGTTGCGGGCGGCCTCGATCACGATGCACTGCAGGCCCAGGCACAGGCCGAGCAGCGGAATCCTGTTCTCGCGGGCGAACCTGATCGCGCCGACCTTGCCGAGCACACCGCGGTCGCCGAAGCCGCCGGGGATGCAGATGCCGTCGACGTCGCCGAGCTGGGCCTTGGCGCCGGCCGGGGTCTTGCAGTCGTCGGAGGTGACCCACTTGATCTTCACGCGGGCCTTGTTGGCGAAGCCGCCGGCGCGCAGGGCCTCGGTGACCGACAGATAGGCGTCGGGCAGGTCGATGTACTTGCCGACCAGGGCGAGGGTGATCTCGTGGTCGGGGTTGTGGACGCGGTCCAGCAGGTCGTCCCAGGTCGTCCAGTCCACGTCGCGGAAGGGCAGGTCGAGCTTGCGCACGACGTAGGCGTCCAGGCCCTCGGTGTGCACGACCTTCGGGATGTCGTAGATGGAGCGGGCGTCGGGGCAGGCCACGACGGCGGCCTCGTCCACGTCGCACATCAGCGAGATCTTGCGCTTGATGGCGGTGGGGACCTCGCGGTCGCAGCGCAGCACGATCGCGTCGGGCTGGATGCCGATGTTGCGCAGCGCGGCCACGGAGTGCTGGGTGGGCTTGGTCTTCAGCTCGCCCGAGGGGCCGATGTAGGGCAGCAGCGAGATGTGGACCACGAAGACGTTGTCACGGCCGACCTCGTGGCGGACCTGGCGGACGGTCTCCAGGAAGGGCAGGGACTCGATGTCGCCGACGGTGCCGCCGACCTCGGTGATGACGACGTCGACCTCGTCCGTCGCCATGCGCCGGATGCGGTGCTTGATCTCGTTGGTGATGTGCGGGATGACCTGCACGGTGTCACCGAGGTACTCGCCGCGGCGCTCCTTGGCGATCACGGTGGAGTAGACCTGGCCTGTAGTGACGTTGGCGGTGCCGTCCAAGTCACGGTCGAGGAACCGCTCGTAGTGTCCGATGTCGAGGTCGGTCTCGGCACCGTCGTTGGTGACGAAGACCTCACCGTGCTGGAAGGGGTTCATCGTGCCCGGATCGACGTTCAGATACGGATCCAGCTTCTGCATCACGACGCGCAGCCCGCGGGCCTTGAGCAGCATGCCCAGGCTGGAGGCGGTGAGGCCCTTGCCGAGCGAGGAGGCGACACCCCCGGTGACGAAGATGTGCTTGGTCGTCGTGGATTTCGGCGGCATGGCCAAGAGGGGGCTCCCGTGGTCGCTGGCTTTCGTGCGGTGCGGCTGCCGGCCCGGACATCGCTGTGCTTCCGGGTGGGGGCGCCGCCGCTGCGGTTCGGGGGAGCCCGTCTGTCTTCCTTCGGGTCCCACCGGTCCACGGGCTACCAGGGTATCAGCGCCCGGAGGAGATGGCTTCCGGCCACACTCCGCACCCGCGCGGACACGGCCCGGCCCGCCGCGGGTGCCCGCACGGGGCCGGCCGACGGGTCTCCACCACGTCCGCCACACGTGTCACCACAAAAACGCGCCGGTCACATCGTCATCACCCGCTGCTCACTCGTTCGGCCCACACGGGTTGTCCGGAGCGGCACGCAGATCATCTGGCTGCGTCGTATCCTGCTCGGACATTCGCTGCCGAGCCAGGCCGGAACGACGGCACACCCCCGCCGATATCCACCGGAACAACGAGCGCGCGGCAGTTCGTTGAGCAAGGACTGTCGTTTTGCCTCAGGGCTCGGCGGGCTGCTTTGCTTCACCGCTCAACGACGCACAACAACGACCCCTTGACCGCATCAGCGACAGCCCCCTGCGCGGGGGCGTGACGTGGCCGTTCGACTGGAGTTGCACGTGGCCGGGCGCATCGAAGACTACGCACTCATCGGAGACATGCAGACCGCGGCACTGGTCTGCCGGGACGGCACGGTGGACTGGCTGTGCCTGCCCCGCTTCGACTCGCACGCCGTCTTCGCCGGCCTGCTGGGCACCGAGGAGCACGGCTTCTGGCGGCTCGGCCCGGCGCACGCGGCCGACGCGCAGCCGCCGACGGCCACCCGGCGCGGCTACCGGGGCGACTCGCTGATCCTGGAGTCCGAGTGGGACACCCCGCGGGGCACCGTGCGCGTGACGGACTTCATGCCGCCGCGTGACGGCGCGCCGCAGCTGATCCGGATCGTCGAGGGCGTCACCGGCCGGGTGCCGATGCGCTCCGCCCTGCGGATGCGGTTCTCCTACGGCCGGGTGGTGCCCTGGGTGCACAGGAACGAGGGCCGTACGGTGGCCGTCGCGGGCCCGGACTCGGTGTGGTTCGACACCGAGGCGGAGACCTACGGAAAGTCGCTGACGACGTACGCCGACTTCACGGTCGCCCCCGGTGACCGGATCGCCTTCACCATCTCGTGGCAGCCCTCGCACCGGGAGCCGCCGCCGCTGCCGGAGCCGGAGGCGTCGCTGGAGGCGACGGAGGAGTTCTGGCGCGAGTGGGTGGACCACTGCACGTACCACGGGCCGTACCGCGAAGCGGTGATCCGCTCGCTGATCACCTTGAAGGCGCTGACGTACGCCCCGACCGGCGGCATCGTCGCGGCCCCGACGACCTCCCTGCCCGAGGACATCGGCGGCGTGCGCAACTGGGACTACCGCTACACCTGGCTGCGCGACGCCGCGATCACCCTGTCGTCGCTGCTGCGCACCGGCTACCGCGAGGAGGCCCGCGCCTGGCGCGAGTGGCTGCTGCGCGCGGTCGCGGGCGACCCGGAGAACCTGCAGATCATGTACGGCATCGCCGGTGAGCGCGAGCTCGGCGAGGCCGAGCTGGACTGGCTGCCCGGTTACGAGAAGTCCGCCCCGGTCCGGGTCGGCAACGGCGCGGCGCACCAGCTCCAGCTGGACGTGTACGGCGAGGTCACCGAGGCCCTGCACCTGGCCCACATGACGGGTCTGGCCCGCAACGACTACGCCTCGCTGCTCCAGCTGAAGCTCATCCGCTACCTGGAGGACCACTGGCAGGAGCCGGACGAGGGCATCTGGGAGGTGCGCGGCCCGCGCCGGCACTTCGTGCACTCCAAGGTGATGGCCTGGGTCGCCGTCGACCGCACGATCAAGCTGATCGAGTCCGGCGACGCGGACGGCCCGCTGGAGCGCTGGAAGGAACTGCGCGACGACATCCACCGGGACGTGTGCGAGAAGGGCTACGACAAGGAGCGCAACACCTTCACGCAGTCCTACGGCTCCCAGGAGCTGGACGCCTCGCTGCTGCTGATCCCGCAGATGGGCTTCCTGCCGCCGGACGACAAGCGGGTGATCGGCACGATCGAGGCGATCCAGCGCGAGCTGTCCACCCCGGACGGGTTCATCCTGCGCTACCCGACCTCGGGCGGCGACGAGGGCGTCGACGGCCTGCCGGGCGACGAGGGCGCCTTCCTGGCCTGCTCGTTCTGGATGGCCGACGACCTGGCGATGATCGGCCGCGTCGACGAGGCCCGCAAGCTGTTCGAGAAGCTCCTCGTCCTGCGCAACGACCTCGGCCTGCTCGCCGAGGAGTGGGACCCGCGCCTGCAACGCCAGGTCGGCAACTTCCCGCAGGCCTTCAGCCACGTGCCGCTGATCGACACGGCGCTGCGGTTGACCGCTTCGGGGGCGTACGGAGGCTGAGCGCGACCCGGTGACCGGTCCCGCCTAGGCTGAAAACCGAACGCATCCCCCCTTTCCGGAATGGGGGCGGTCGGCCATGGCTTCCCTCTCGACGGCGCGGGCGGCCCTGGCCGTGCTGCGCGAGGATCTGGCCGGCGACGTGTTCGCCCCGGGGGATCCCGGTTACGACGGGGCCCGGGCCGTCTTCGACGCACGGATCGACCGGCGCCCGGCCGTGATCGCCCGGTGCGCGGACACGGCCGACGTCGTCCGGGCGGTGCGCTTCGCACGCGATCTGGACCTGCACATCGCGGTGCGCGGCGGCGGGCACGGCCTGGCGGGCGGCCCGGTCGACGGGGCGCTCCTGGTGGATCTGAGCCGGATGCGCACGGTCACCGTCGACCCGGCGGACGAGGCGGTCCGGGTCGCGGGCGGGGCCACGACGAGCGACCTGGACCGGGCGAGCCGGCCCCACGGCCTCGTGGCCACGGGGTGCCATGTGCCGGGTGCCGGGGTCGCCGGCTTCGTCCTCGGCGGCGGTACCGGCCGCCTGGACCGCGCCTTCGGCCTGGCCGTCGACGACCTCATCGCGGTGGAGCTGGTGACGGCCGACGCCGAGCGGGTGCGCGCGAGCGCCGACGAGAACCCCGAGCTGTTCTGGGCGCTGCACGGCGGGGGCGGCGGTTTCGGCGTGGCGACGGCGCTCACGCTGGAGCTGCACGAACTGCCGCGGTACGCGGTCGCACTGCTGCGGTACCCGCCGAAGGCCGGCCCGGACGTGGTCCGCGCCTTCCGCGAGGTCATCCGTACCGGTCCGGACGAGGTGGGCGGAGCCGTGCTGTACCTGACCGGTCCGCGGGCGTGGTCCGGGCCGGGGTGCTGCGCCCTGCTGACGTACGTGGGCGGCGAGAGCGGCCTGCGTGAGCTCGCCGGGCCGCTGCTCGCGCTGCCGCACGAGACGGAGCCGGACGCCCTGCCGTACCCGCCGTGGGGAATGCGCGCCCACTGGTCGGCGCAGTGCCTGGACGCTCTGCCCGACGCGGCGGTGGACGCCTTCTGCGCCCGCGCGGCGGACCTGCCGGTGCCGGGCGCGCACCGGCTGGCGCTCGTCCCGCTCGGCGGCGCGATCGCCGCCGGCCCGCACACCTACCCGGTGCCGTACCGGGACGCGTCCTGGCTGCTGCACCCCTTCGCCGGCTGGGCGGACGCGGCCGACGACGAGCGTGCGACGGCCTGGGTGCGGGACGCGTGCGCCGACGTACGGCCCTGGAGCACCGGTGCGGTCTGCCTCGGCCTCGTCGGCGACGAGGGCCCCGAGCGGCTGCGGGCGGGCCTCGGCGCCGGGAACCTGCTGCGGCTGGAGAAGGTGAAGCGGCGCTACGACCCGGACAACGTCTTCCGCTTCGGTCACACCGTCGAACCGGTGTGACCCGAAGCCGTCCCGAAGCTGTCCCGAAGGGCGTTCGCGCAGGTAGCGTCCGCTGCATGGACAGCCGCACCGACCACCGACTCGACACCCAGGGCGCCGGGATCACCGTGCAGCGGGCCCTGGAGCTGCCCGGCCTGCGCAGCGGACTGCCCGAGATCCTGGCGGGTGCCGACCGGCTGGGGCGCCCGGTGCGCTGGGTGCACGCGGGCGAGGTGCCGAACATCGCCTCGCTGCTCAAGGGCGGCGAGCTGCTCCTCACCACCGGCTACGGCCTCGGCACCCGCCCCGCCGAGCAGCGGGCGTTCGTGCGCACCCTCGCCGAGCGCGGGATCGCCGCCCTGGTGGTGGAGCTGGGCCCGCGCTTCACCCGGCTGCCCGCCGCACTGGTGGACACCGCGCGGACCGCCGGGCTGCCGCTGGTCCAGCTGCACCGCGAGGTGCCGTTCGTGACGGTGACCGAGGAGATCCACACCGAGATCGTCAACGGCCACTACGCGCTGCTCCAGCGGGCCGAGGAGGTGCACCGGCGCTGTACCGAGGCGCTGCTCGGCGGTGGCGGGGTGCCGCAGGTGCTGGGCATCCTGGCCGGCTTCGGCGGCAACCCGGTGTTTCTGGAGACGCCCGACGGCCGGCTGCTGTACGCCGCCGGGGAGGGCCCCGAGGGCGCGGATCCGCTCCAGGTGTGGGAGGGGCTGCGCGGCCCGCACAAGGACGCGCCGCCGCCCGCCGGTTCGGTGCTGGTGGACGTGCCCGGCGGCGGACCGGGGACGGCGGGTTCCGTCCGCGCCCGCCTGGTGCTGCTGCCGGTGTGCTCGCCGCTGGCTCCGGTGCATCGGATGGCCGCCGAGCGGGCCGCGGGCATCCTGGCCGTGGTGCTGATGCAGGCCCGGCAGGAGGAGGAGCTGGCGGCGCGCGGCCGCGGTGACTTCCTCACCGATCTCGCCGAGGGCCGGATCTCGGCGCAGGACGCTCCGGCACAGGCCCGGGTGCTCGGCTTCAAGCCCGGCGAGAGCCCGCTGCTGCCCGTGGTGATGCGGATCGGCGACTCCCTTTCCCCGGGCGGGGGTTGGGCGGTGCTGGCGCGGGCGGTGTCCGAGGAGCTGGCGGCGGTGGGGGTGCCGGTGCTGCTGGGGGTGCGGCCGGTGGAGGGCCGGGTGCTGGTGCTGCTGGGCCTGCGCGCGGAGCCGGAGCGGGCCGCGGTCGCGGACCGGGTGGCGGCGGCCCTCAGGGCGGGGGTGGAGCGGGCCGGGATGCGGCGGCCGGGCTCGCCGCCGCCGGTCGTGGTCGTCGCCGCGGCGGGCGGCTGGGCGGCCGCCTCGGCGGGACTGCGGCACGCGGCGGAGACGGCGACGGCCGCGCAGGGTCTGACCGACCGGCCCTGGTACGACGCCCGGCGCCTGGACATCGACCTGCTGCTGTGGCGGCTGCGCGACCACCCGGACCTCGCCGCGTTCGTGGACCGCGCGATCGGCCCGCTGCGCGAGCACGACCGCCGCTCCAGGCCGCCGCTGCTGCCGACCCTGGAGACGTATCTGGCGCACGCCGGCCGCAAGGCGGAGACGGCCCGCGAACTGCATCTGAACCGGCAGACCCTCTACAACCGCCTCGCCCGCATCGGGGAGTTGCTGGGCACCGACCTCGACGACCCGCAGACGGTACTGGCGTTGAGCCTCGCGCTACGGGCACGCCGCCACGTGCCCTAGAGGGCCCCGCTCAGGCCAGCGGCCGGGGCTGCGTCAACTCGTCGTAGACGCTGAGCACTTGGGCGACCGTCTCGTCCTCGGTCGGCCAGCCGGCGGTCTGCCGCACCCCCGCCTCGCGCAGCTCCTGGCAGCGCTCGGGGTCATCGAGGAGGCGTACGACGGTGTCGGCGAGCGCCTCCGCATCGCCGTAGGGGACGAGGGCGGCCGCGTCGCCGACGAGGTCGGGGATGCCGCCGACCCGGGTCGCGACGAGGGGCACGCGCGCGTACAACGCCTCCTGGGCGAGGACCGAGCGCGACTCCCAACTGCTCGTCAGGAGCGTCAGATCGGCGGCGGCGAGCAGTTCGGGCACGTCCTCGCGGCGGCCGATGAGCCGCACGGGCAGCTCCTCGTCCTCGATCCGGCGCGCCAAGTGCGGGCGCAGCGGCCCCTCCCCCGCGATCACGACCAGCGGGGTGGGGTCCAGGTCCCGCCAGGCGCGGGCGGCGTCGAGCAGGACGTCGTAGCCGCGGTGGCGGTCGAGGGAGCCGACGGCGATGAGCAACGGGCCCGATCCGGCGCCGAGTTCGGCGCGGATCTTGGCCCGCAGCCGGTCGGGGTCGTCGCGGTCGACGGGCGTGCGCTGTCCGGGCAGGCCGACGGCGGCCAGCCGGGCGTCCCGCGCCCCGGTCCGCCGGGCCCGCTCCACCAGGTCGGAGCTGGTGCCGAGGACCACGGTCGCGGTGCGGACCACGCGCCGCTCCAGCACCTTCAGCAGTTGGGATCGCGGCCCTTCCGCGCGGGCCCGGTCGTGCCAGGTGACCACGAGCGGGGTGCGCCGGCCGCTGAGCGCGAGCACGGTCCGGAAGGAGGCGTGCAGTCCGTGTGCGTGCACCAGGTCGGCGCCCGAGCAGGCCGCCCGGAGCGCGGCCACGGAGACGGGGTCGCTGCTGCGCGGCACGTGCACGTGCTCGGCACCGGCGCTGGTGAAGTCGTAGGCGCGGTCGGCCTCGACGGGGGCGCACACGGTGACCCGCACGCCCCGTGCCACGAGCCCCGCGGCCAGGGAGCGCACATGGGCGCTGCTGCCGGCGTTGCCTCCGCCCAGCACCTGCACGGTGCGCAGCGTCGACTGACCGTGCGGCGCGTTGCTGCTCAGGGGGCTCACGTGGCCGAGGCTCCTGGTTCGACGTGGGCGGTCACGAGGAAACGTACAGAAAGTAGCGGGCGCAAGGGAGCGGAAGGACATACCCCGCGCGCCTCCCGCGCGGGCCCGTCCGGGCCGCCGCCCGCCCCCGTTCTCCGCCAAGCATGCCAGGGCGTAGGGCCGTTGCGGGAAACCCGGGCGGGCGCACGCTGCCGCGGGCCGGGGCAATGCGCCGGCGCACGTCACCCACACGGGTGAAGGAATGCCTGGCGCGGGCGAACGACGCGCGCCCCCGTCCGCCGAGGTCAGACGGTCACAGCGAGCGCACCGCGGCGGTCACCCGATCGCCGTACGCCGCAGCGGCCACGACCGCGATGGCGTGCGCGAGCAGTCCCGCGCGCCGGTTGCCCGCCGCGATGGCCGCCCCCAGCGTGGCACCGAGGGCGTGCGCCCCCCGTGTCACCGAGCATCGCGCGCTCCCCCAGGTCCTCCGGGAGCACGGCAGCGGCCGCGCCCATCGCGGCGGCCGACAACTCGGCGCCGGACCCGGTGCGCAGCAGCCCGGGCGCGCCGAGCGCGAGCACCGCGCCCGCGGCCCGCCCGGGCCGTACGTCGACGAGATTGACGAAGTGCGCCGTACCGGCGATCACGATCCCGGCGAGCAGCTTGTCCAGCGCCCGCTCCTTCAGCAGTGCGCCGGCGGCCGGCCCGGCGGCCGAGATCCCGAACAGCTTCACGGCCCCGCTGGTGACCTCGCCGTTCCGCAGCGCGCCGAGATGCGCGCGGAAGCCGCGCCGGGTGTCCCCGGAGAGGTGGGCGGCGACATCGTCGTAGGCCCCGCAGGCTCCGGCGGCCAGTACGGCGGCCCCGGCGGCCGGGTGCACACGGGCGGCGGCGAGCGCCGTACCGACGGCCGAGGCGGGCCCGGCGTACAGCTCGACGGTCCGCCCGGCGTGGTTCTTCCGCTCCCAACGCGCGCGCGTGCCCGGCACGCCCAGGCGCAGGGCGGCCGTGCCGGCGCGGGTGACGGCGGCGGCGAGCGCGCAGGAGCCCGCCAGGGCGGTGAGGGTGCCCGTCCGGCCGCTCACGCGTCCGCCCGGGCCGTCGCCAGCAGTTCCTCGGCGTGGGCGCGGGCCGTCTCGGAGTCCTCCTGGCCGGCCAGCATCCGGGACAGCTCCCGGACCCGCTCCTCGCCCTCCAGGACCTTCACGCCGGACCGGGTGACGGAGCCGTCGTTGGTCTTCTCGACCAGCAACTGCCGGTCGGCGAAGGCGGCGACCTGGGGCAGGTGGGTGACCACGACGACCTGCGCGCTCTTCGCCAGCTTCGCCAGGCGCCGCCCGATCTCGACCGCGGCCTTGCCGCCGACACCGGCGTCGACCTCGTCGAAGAGGTACGTCGGCACGGGGTCGGTGCCCGCGAAGACGACCTCGACGGCGAGCATCACCCGGGACAGCTCACCGCCGGAGGCGCCCTTGGCGATGGGCCGCGGCGGGGCGCCGGGGTGCGGGGCGAGCAGCAGCTCGACCTCGTCCGCGCCCGAGGGGCCGCAGGCGACCGTGCGCCCGCCGACCTCGACGCCCTCCGGGTCCTCGGTCTGCCGGATGTCGAAGGACACGCGCGCGTGGGGCATCGCCAGCGAGGCCAGCTCGGCGGTCACGGCGGCGGCGAACCGCGCGGCGGCCTCCGTGCGCGCGTCCGTCAACGCCTGTGCGAGGCCGCCCAGTTCGGTGCGGAGCGCGTCCCGCTCCGCGGTCAGCTCCCCGATCCGCTCGTCGTCGCCGTCCAGCTCGGTCAGCCGGGCGGCGCTGCGCTCGGCCCACGCCAGCACGGCGTTGACGTCGTCGCCGTACTTGCGCGTCAACGCGGTCAGCGCGGCCCTGCGCTCCTCCACCGCCGCCAGCCGCAGCGGATCGGCGTCGAGGTCGTCGGCGTACCCGGCCAGTTCGCCGGCGACGTCGCCGAGCAGGATCCCGATCTCCCCGATCCGGCCGGCCAGCGCGGCCAGCGCCGCGTCGTGGGACCGGACGGCCTCCAGGGCCCGGTGGGCGCCCGCCACGAGCGTCGACGCGTCGATCCCCTCGGGGTCCTCGGGGTTGCCCGCGAGAGCGGCGTGCGCGGCCGTCGCGGCGGACGACAGCGCCTCGGCGTGCCCCAGCCGCTCGGCCTCCTCGGCCAGTTCGACGTCCTCCCCGGCCCGCGGTTCGACCCCGGCGATCTCGTCGAGGCCGTAGCGCAGCATGTCGGCCTCCTGCGCCCGCTCACGCGCGCGCGTGGTGATCTCCTCCAGCTCGGCGGAGACCGCCCGCAGCCGCCGGTAGGCCTCGGCGTACTTCGCCAGCGGCACGGCGACGGCGTCGCCCGCGTACCGGTCCAGGGCCTGCCGCTGCCGGGTCAGTTTCAGCAGGCCCTGCTGGTCGGTCTGCCCGTGCACGGCCACCAGGTCGTCGGCCAGGTCGGCGAGCAGCCCGACGGGCACGCTGCGGCCGCCCACGTGCGCGCGTGAGCGGCCCTCGGCGGAGACGGTACGGCTGATCAGGAGCGCGCCGTCGTCCAGCTCGGCACCGGCCTCCTCGGCGCGTACGACGACGGGCGCGCCCGCGGGGACGGTGATCCGCCCCTCCACGACCGCCTTCCCGGCGCCGATCCGCACGAGCGCCGGATCCGCCCGGCCACCGAGCAGCAGCCCCAGGCTGGTGACCACCATGGTCTTGCCCGCACCCGTCTCACCGGTGACCGCGGTGAACCCCGGCGACAACTCGACGACGGCATCGTCGATGACCCCGAGCGACCGTATCCGCATCTCCTCCAACACGGAACAGACCATACGAGGTCCGGGGCGGGGAGTGCACACAGGCCGCCCCTCTCACTCCGTCGAGTGGTGCGGAGCCCCTCGCCATCCCGTGGTCGGCAGCGCGAACTTCGCGACCAACCGGTCCGTGAACGACGAATGGTGCAACCGGGCCAGCCGCACCGGCACCGCCCCCCGCCGCACCTCCACCCGCGCCCCGGGCGGCAGCTCGACGGTCCGCCGCCCGTCGCACCACAGCACACCCGGCGGGATGTGCGGCAGCACCTCCACCGCGAGCACGGAGTCCGGCGAGGTCACGAGCGGCTTGGCGAACAGCGCGTGCGCGCTGATCGGCACCATCAGCAGCGCCTCCACCTCGGGCCACACCACGGGCCCGCCGGCCGAGAAGGCGTACGCGGTGGATCCGGTCGGGGTCGACAGCACGACACCGTCGCACCCGAACCCCGTCACCGGACGCCCGTCGATCTCCAGCACGACTTCCAGCAGCTTCTCGGCGCCGGCCTTCTGCACGGCCGCCTCGTTCAGCGCCCAGTCGGTGTGCACGATGTCCCCGTTGCGGTGCACGACGACGTCGACGGTCATCCGCTCCTCGACCTCGTACGACCGCGCCACCACCCGGTCGACCACCCGGTCGAGGTCGTCCCGCTCGGCCTCCGCGAGGAATCCCACCCGCCCGAGGTTGACGCCGAGCATCGGCACGCCGGACGCGCGGGCGAACTCGGCGCCCCGCAGCAGTGTGCCGTCACCGCCGAGGACGATCAGCAGCTCGCATCCGTCGAGGCAGTCCGGTGTCGCCTCCTTGACCAGCTCCACCTCTTCGGGGAGCGGCAGGTCGCACGCCTCCTCCTCCAGCACCCGCACCCCGATGTCATGCCGGAGCAGGCCCTTGACGACGAGTTCCGCACTGCGGATCGCCGCGGGCCGCCCGGTGTGGGCGAGCAGGAAAACAGTACGCGCCAGGTTCTGTGTCAACGCGGCCCCTCCGCCACTGCACGGTCGACGTCGGCCGGGTCCAGGCGGGGGGCGCCGGACCGCAGCCAGAGAAAGTACTCGACGTTGCCCGAGGGGCCGGGCAGCGGACTCGCGGTGACACCACGCACCCCGAGCCCCAGCTCCCAGGCCTTCTCGGCCACCCCGCGCACGGCCTCCGCCCGCAGCTGCGGACTCCGTACGACACCCCCGCTGCCGAGCCGTTCCTTCCCCACTTCGAACTGCGGCTTGACCATCATCACCAGGTCGGCGTCCGGCTTCACACACCGCTTGAGGGCCGGCAGCACCAGCCCGAGCGGGATGAAGGACAGATCGCCCACAACAAGATCCACAGCTTCCCCATCGATCGCGTCGAGCGTCAACTCCCTTACGTTCGTACGGTCCTTGACGGTGACCCGTTCATCGTTCCGGAGAGACCAGGCGAGCTGTCCGTAGCCGACGTCCACGGCGACGACGTGCGCGGCGCCCGCGCGCAGCAGCACGTCGGTGAAGCCGCCGGTGGACGCGCCGGCGTCCAGCGCTCGCCGGCCCTCGACGACGAGCCCCAGCGGCACGAAGGCGGCCAGCGCGCCCGCGAGCTTGTGGCCGCCCCGGGAGACGTAGTCGGGGTCGCTGTCGTCGCTCTGCACGACGATCGCCGCGGCCGTCTCCACCTGCGTGGCCGGCTTGGTCGCCACGGCCTTGCCGACGGTGACCCGCCCGGCGATGATCAGCTGGCTGGCGTGCTCGCGCGAGCGCGCGAGCTTCCGGCGGACCAGCTCCGCGTCCAGACGACGGCGTGCGACTCCTGCCACGTTCGGTTCAGCTCCTGCTTTTGTCTGCTTTTGTCTACGGCCGTGGGGGCGCCTGAGGTCCCGGGCGGGCGTCGAGCGCGGTGAGCGCGTCGCGCAACCCCCGATGTACATCCTCGTACACCTCGACGTGTCCGTCGGTGGCGAGGTGGTCGGTGTCGGCGAGCCGGTCGAGCTGGGCGTCGACCTCGGCGTTGCCGGTGGGGGTGCGCGGGACGTTCAGCGGGGCGGGCGCGGCGGGGTCGTACTCCTGCGCCGCGTCCTCCGCCTCCGGCGTGTCCGCCGGGATCTCCGTCTGCGGAACCGAGTCGTTCATGCCCCGACGCTACCCCGAACCGCTGGTATACCGTCGGGGGCGATGGCCACGATCGAGGCGTGCCGCGCCGCACTGGAAAAGCTTTCGGACAACATGCAGGGCGCCGAAGGCGACGTCCGGGCGGCCGCCGCCCTGGACCGCTCGGTGAGCTGCCACGTCACGGACCTGGACGTCACCTTCACCGGCCGGCTGACCGGCGGCCGGATCGAGGTGGACGACACCCACCCCGGTCCGCCGCGGGAGAAGGCGCAGATCAGGCTCGCCATGGCCGGGGACGACCTGGTGGACCTGGTGGGCGGCGAGCTGAACTTCGCGAGCGCGTGGGGCACCGGCCGGGTGCGGCTGGAGGCGAGCCTGCTGGACCTGTTCCGGCTCAGAAAGCTGCTGTGACCGTCCTCAGGACGCCGCCGCGGCCCTGGTCTTGCGCGCGGCCGGCACCACCAGCGGGGTCCCGGTCTCGGGGTCGTCGATGACCTGGCAGCGCAGCCCGAAGACCTCCTCGACCAGTTCGGCCGTGACGATGTCGTTCGGGGCACCCTCGGCGACGACGGTGCCGCCGCGCAGCGCGATCAGATGGGTGGCGTAGCGGGCCGCGTGGTTGAGGTCGTGCAGGACGGCGACGAGGGTGCGGCCCTGGGTCTCGTGCAGCTCGGCGCACAGGTCGAGGACGTCGATCTGGTGCTGGATGTCGAGGTAGGTGGTCGGCTCGTCCAGGAGCAGCAGCGGGGTCTGCTGGGCCAGCGCCATGGCGATCCACACCCGCTGGCGCTGCCCGCCGGAGAGCTCGTCGACGTACCGGTCGGCGAGCTCCACGACCCCGGTCTGCCGCATGGCCTCCCGCACGACCCGCTCGTCCTCCGTCGACCACTGGCGCAGCAGCCCCTGGTGCGGGTAGCGGCCGCGGCCGACGAGGTCGGCGACGGTGATGCCGTCGGGCGCGATGGACGACTGCGGCAGCAGGCCGAGGGCGCGGGCCACCTTCTTCGCCGGCATCGACTGGATGACCTGCCCGTCGAGCAGCACCCGGCCCGCACTGGGCTTGAGCATCCGCGACAGCGCCCGCAGCAGCGTCGACTTGCCGCACGCGTTCGGGCCGACGATCACCGTGAAGGAGTTGTCGGGGATCTCCACCGACAACTGCTCGGTGATGACACGCTGTTCGTAGGCAAGGGTGACGTTCTCGGCGGACAGGCGGTTCACAGTGCTCCTAGGGGGTGTCGTTTGGATCATGCCGGCGTCGCGACGCCTGGCACGCGCATCTGCGGCGTTGTCGTCGGTCGCCGACTCCCCCACGCTCGGCTTCGCTCGCGCGGGAGGGGCCCCCACGCGTCGACCGACTCCCTCCTCCGCCTTCCAGCTGCACGCACCAGTCCCCGCTCGGGTCGGCCGGCAGGCGCCGTTCCTCACGGCCGGCCTGATCCGAACGACACCCCCTAGAGGTATTCGTGTGCGTGCCGCTCATATCCGGCCCGCCCTGCGCTCGGTGACCAGCAGCCAGAGCAGATAGCCGCCGCCGAGGACGCCGGTGACCACGCCGACGGGCAGCTGGTCGGCGCCGAAGGCGCGCTGCGAGGTCCAGTCGGCGGCGACCAGCAGGGCGGCGCCCATGCAGAGGGAGGGCACGAGGTTCGGGCCCGGCGAGCGGGTCAGGCGCCGGGCGAGCTGCGGCGCGGTGAGCGCGACGAAGGCGACGGGTCCGGCGGCGGCCGTGGCGGCGGCGGTGAGCAGCACGCTGGAGACCATCAGCACCAGCCGGACGCGCTGCACGCGCACCCCGAGGGCGCCCGCGACGTCGTCGCCCATCTCCATCATCCGCAGGCCGCGCGCGTTCGCGAGCACGACCGGGACGAGGACGGCGCACAGGGCGAGCAGCGGCCAGACCTGGTCCCAGTCACGGCCGTTGAGGGAGCCGGTCATCCACACGACCGCGCGGGCCGCGTCGACGATGTCGGCCTTGGTGAGCAGATAGCCGTTGATCGCGGTGGCGACGGCGGAGATTCCGATACCGACCAGGACCAGCCGGTATCCGTGCACGCCCTGCTTCCAGGAGAGCAGATAGATGGCGCATCCGGTCGCCAGACCGCCGATCAGCGCGCCGAGGGTGACCTGGGTGGCGGTGCCGGACATCAGCACGATGACGACCAGCGCGCCGGCCGTGGAGCCCTGCGACAGACCGAGGACGTCGGGGCTGCCGAGGGGGTTGCGGGAGACGGACTGGAAGAGGGCGCCGCCGAGGCCGAGCGAGGCACCGACCAGCAGGCCGACCAGGACCCGCGGCAGCCGCAACTCGCCCACGATGAAGTCCTGATAGGCGGTGCCGTTCCCGGCGAGGGTCCTCAGCACGTCGGCCGCCGGGATCTTCGCGTCGCCGGTGCCGATCAGCAGCACGCCCGCGGCACCGGCGGCCACCAGCAGGATGACGACGACGAGCACGGCCCGCACGTCCAGGCGCAGGGAGAGCCCGCCGGGCGTGCGCAGGGCCCGGTTCACGGTGGGGGTCTTCACAGCTGGGCCGTCCTCCGCCGTCGTACGAGAAAGATGAAGACCGGGCCGCCGATGATCGCGGTGACGATGCCGACCTGGAGTTCCGAGGGGCGGGCCACGACCCGGCCGATCACGTCGGCGCCGAGCAGCAGCACGGGCGACAGGACCGTGGCGTACGGCAGGATCCAGCGCAGGTCGGGGCCGGTGAAGGAGCGCACGACGTGCGGCACCATCAGGCCGACGAACACGATCGGACCGCAGGCGGCGGTCGCGGCACCGCACAGCACGGTGGCGGCCAGCATGGCGAGCGCACGGGTGCGGCCCAGGTGGGCGCCGAGGGCACGGGCGGTGTCGTCGCCCATGGCCACGGCGTTCAGCGGCCGGGCCAGCCCGAGCGCCAGCAGCGTGCCGGCCGCGAGGAACGGCAGCACCTGCACGATGGTCGTGTTCGTGGCCGAGGCCAGCGAACCCACCGTCCAGAAGCGCATCTTGCCCAGCGCCGCGTCGTCCGTGATCATCACGGCCTGGAGATAGCCGTAGAGGGCCGCGCTGACGGCCGTACCGGCGAGGGCCAGGCGGACCGGGGTGGCGCCGCGGCTGCCGCCGAGGAACCACACCAGCGCGCCGACCGCCGCGGCGCCGAGGAAGGCGAACCACACATAGCCGGTGAGGCTGGTGACTCCGAGACAGGTGATGGCGGTGACGACGGCCGCGGAGGCACCCGCGTTGATCCCGAGCAGCCCGGGATCGGCCAGCGGATTGCGGGTGAGCGCCTGGAGCACGGCACCGGACAGACCGAGCGCGGCCCCGGCGAGCAGCCCGAGCACCGTGCGCGAGATGCGCTCGTCCACGACGACATCGCCGTACGTGCCCGTGTCGTGGAACAGGCCGTGCCAGACCTGGTCCGGCGACAGTGCTTTCGCCCCGATCGCGATGCTCGCCAGAGCGACGAGCACCAGGACCACGACGGAGAGCAGGAGCCCAAGGGCCCGTACCGCCTTGCGACTTGGGGGCGCGGGGGCGGTCTCCGCGCGCTGTTCCGGAGGACTGTCGACCAACACGAGGTTAGGTTAGCCTACCCTCGCCCCGATCTCGATCCCCGGGGCCCCTCACAGTCCGAGCCGCGCCAGCGCCTTCCCGCCGTCCAGCTCGCAGGAGCCCTCCCCGGCCGCCGTCCAGGCCGCCGCGCACAGCGCCCGCAGCCCGTCCAGCGCCTCGCCGTCGCCCTCCAGCTCCAGCCGGTCCGACCCGGCCGCCGCCGTCCAGCCGCCGCAGCGGAAACCCTCGCCCGCCGCCGTGACCTCCGGCTGACCGGTGAGCAGCCCGCGCAGATCGGCGTCCACGTACGTCGGCCGGTGCTGCGGCGGCGCGGACAGCAGCAGGGTCCCGTCGGTGACACCGGTCAGCACCAGCAGCGAGTCCACCCCGCCGTTGAACGCACCCTCGATGTCCGTGTCCAGCCGGTCCCCGACCACCAGCGGCCGCCGCGCACCGGTACGGATGATCGTCTCCTTGTGCATCGGCGGCAGCGGCTTGCCCGCCACCTGCGGCTCCTTGCCCGTCGCGATCCGCACGACCTCCACCGCCGCCCCGTTGCCCGGCGCGATGCCCCGCCCGCTCGGGATCGTCAGGTCCGTGTTGGACGCGAACCACGGCACCCCACGCGCCACCGCGTACGACGCCTCCGCGAACCGCCCCCAGGTCAGCTCCGGCCCGCCGAAGCCCTGCACCACCGCCGCCGGATCGTCGTCCGCCGACTCCACCGGGGTCAGCCCCCGCTCGCGCAGCGCCACCCGCAGCCCCTCACCGCCGACGACCAGCACCCGCGCCCCCGCCGGCACCTGCTCGCTGATCAGCCGTGCCACGGCCTGCGCGGACGTGATGACGTCGTCCGCCCCCGTCGGTATGCCCAGCTCCGTGAGGTGCTCCGCCACCGCGTCCGGCGTGCGCAGCGCGTTGTTCGTGACGTACGCCAGATGCATCCCGCCCGTCCGCGCCACCGCCAGCGAGTCGACGGCGTGCGCGATCGCGTTCCCGCCCGCGTACACCACCCCGTCCAGATCGAGCAGCGCCGTGTCGTACGCCTCGCTCAGGGGCTGCCCACTGCCCTCGGGCCTCGTCCTGACCGCCTGGCTCATTCCACATCGCTCCTCGTTCGATCGCCTTTCCCCCGATCATCCCGCACGCCACTGACACACGTACGATGCCGGGATGAATACCGCAGGTCACTCGGAAGCGAAGGCGCGCCGAGGCCTGGAACTCACGCCGTTCCGAGGCCTTCGCTACGACCCCGAACGGGTCGGCAGCCTCGCCTCCGTCACGTCCCCGCCGTACGACGTCGTCGTCCGGCCCGACGGGGTACACCACCTCCAGTCCGCCGACCCGCACAACATCGTCCGGCTCATCCTGCCCGAGGCCGGCACCCCGAGCGCCCGCACCGAACAGGCGGCAGACACCCTGCGCCGCTGGCTCACCGAG
Organism: Streptomyces sp. NPDC025793; assembly: GCF_055558375.1. NCBI lineage: Bacteria > Bacillati > Actinomycetota > Actinomycetes > Kitasatosporales > Streptomycetaceae > Streptomyces > Streptomyces sp. NPDC025793. The sequence goes on from NZ_JBVHMR010000015.1 coordinate 239,499, forward strand.
GGCATCCTCACCACGGATCCGGAACCCGGCCTGTACGTCTACGAGCAGAGAGACGGCGACGGCCTGCTCCAGCGCGGTGTCATCGGCGCGCTGCGGATCTCGGAGCCGTCCGAGGGCGTGGTGCTGCCGCACGAGGACGTCATGCCGCCCGTCGTCGCCGACCGGGCGGACCTGATGCGCGCCACGCGCGCGAACCTGGAACCGCTGCTGCTGACCTACCGCGGCAACGGCACGACCGCCGAGGTCATCGAGCGCACGGCGCAGCGGCCCCCACTGCTCTCCACGACCACCGAGGACGGCTTCCACCACCGCCTGTGGTCGCTCACCGACCCCGCCGAGCTGACCCTGGTACAGGACGACCTCGCCCGGCACCAGGCCCTGATCGCCGACGGCCACCACCGCTGGGCCACCTACCGGCTGCTCCGCGCGGAGCAGCCCTCCCCCAGCGCCTGGGACTACGGCCTGGTCCTCCTCGTCGACACCGCCCGCTACCCGCTGCGCGTGCGCGCCATCCACCGCCTGCTGCACGGCCTGCCGGTCGCGGACGCGCTGGCCGCCGTGGAAGGCCTGTTCCGGGTACGGCACCTCGACGCCCCGCTGGCCGAGGCCCTGGACGTGCTCGCGGACGCGACCTGCACGGGCAACGCCTTCCTGCTGGCCGGCGACGGTGCCTTCCACCTGCTCGACCACCCGGACCCGGACCTGCTGGCCCGCACGATCCCGGCCGACCGCCCGGCCGCCTGGCGCTCCCTGGACGCCACCGTCCTGCACGCCACGCTCCTCGACCACGTCTGGCGCATCCCCGAGGACTCCCCCGCCCACATCGCCTACATCCACGACACGGCCGCGACGGTCGCCAAGGCGGAACGCGACGGCGGTACGGCCGTCCTGATGCACCCCGTCCGCGAGGAGGTCGTACGCGACCTGGCCCGCCAGGGCGTCACCATGCCGCGCAAGTCGACGTCCTTCGGCCCGAAACCGGCGACGGGGCTGGTGCTGCGGGCCCTGGAGACCTGAGCCGGCAGCACGTCCGAGGACGACCGCCGAGGACGACCACAACACGAAAGAGGGCAGACCCCCGCCGGGGGACCTGCCCTCTTTTCAGTGACGGACGTCGGTCAACGGACGTCGGTCAACGGACGTCGGTCAACGGACGTCAGTCCTTGTCAGCGGCCTCGTCGGTGACCTCGTCGCCGTCCTCGCCGTGGTTCTCCCCGGGCTCCGAGGCCTTCGCGGCCTCGCCGTCGCTCTCGTCGAGGGCGTCGACGAACTCCACGCCGTCCAGCTCGGCGAGCCGGTCCGAGGCGTCCGTGCTGCCGTCCCGGTCGGCCTCGACGGCCTTGGCGAACCACTCACGCGCCTCGCCGTCCCGGCCGGCGGCCAGCAGGGCGTCGGCGTAGGCGTAGCGCAGCCGGGCGGTCCACACCTGCACGGAGTTGGAGGCCAGCTCGGGGCTCTGGAGGGTCACGATGGCCGCGTCCAGCTGGCCCATGTCACGCCGGGCACCGGCCGCAACCAGGCGCATCTCGACCTGACCGGCCTTGTCCAGCTTGTGCACCTCGGGAGCACCGGCCATGTCCAGCGCCTTCTCCGGCCGCCCGAGCCCACGCTCGCAGTCGGCCATCACCGGCCACAGCTCCACGGTGCCGGTCATCCGTCGGGCAGCCCGGAACTCGGCCAGCGCCTCGCTGTACTTCTGGTTCGCGTACGCGGCGAACCCGGCGGCCTCGCGCACGGCGGCCACACGGGACGCCAGGCGCAGGGCCACCCTGGAGTAGCCGTAGGCGCCCTCGGGGTCCTCGTCGATGAGGCGGGCGACCATCACCAGGTTCCTGGCGACGTCCTCGGCGAGCGTCTTGGGCAGGCTCTGGAGCTCCTGCCGGACGTCCTTGTCGATCTCGTCACCGGTGACGTCCTCCGGGATGGGCAGCCGCTTGATCGGCTCCCGGTCCCGCTCCCGCTCGTCACGGAAGCGGCCACCGCCGCGGCTGTCGTCGCGGCGGCCGTAGCCGCCCCGGTCGTCACGGCGGTCATCACGACGATCGTCACGGCGGAAGCCACCGGGCCGACCACCGCGGTCGTCCCGACGGGGCCCACGGGCACCACGGTCGTCCCGCCCCCGGAACCCGCCGCGCTCACCGCGGTTGTCGTCACGCCGGCCGTAACCGCCGCGGTCGTCGCCGCGCCGGTCGTCACGGCGGTCGTCGCGGCGCCCGTAGCCACCGCGGTCGTCGTCACGGCGGAAGGCCGGACGGTCGCCGCCACG
>NZ_JBVHMR010000016.1:0-228960 GCF_055558375.1 Streptomyces sp. NPDC025793
ATCCGCAACTTCGGTGCGAAGTCGATCGACGAGGTCAAGGCGAAGCTGGCCGGCATGGGCCTGGCCCTCAAGGACAGCCCGCCCGGATTCGACCCCACGGCCGCTGCCGATGCCTTCGGCGCCGACGACGACGCGGACGCGGGTTTCGTGGAGACCGAGCAGTACTGATCGGTCGTTGCCGGTGAGCATCCGCTCATCGGGTTCCTGACCCCGGTACCTGACACGGCCGGGGCAGACACACAGGAGAAGAAAAATGCCGAAGCCCACCAAGGGTGCCCGTCTGGGCGGCAGCGCCGCGCACGAGAAGCTGCTCCTCGCGAACCTGGCGAAGAGCCTCTTCGAGCACGGCCGTATCACCACCACCGAGGCGAAGGCCCGCCGCCTGCGCCCGTACGCCGAGCGTCTGGTCACCAAGGCGAAGAAGGGCGACCTTCACAACCGCCGTCAGGTGCTCCAGGTCATCACGGACAAGAGCGTCGTCCACACGCTCTTCACCGAGATCGGCCCGCGGTACGAGAACCGTCCCGGTGGCTACACCCGCATCACCAAGATCGGTAACCGCCGTGGCGACAACGCGCCCATGGCCGTCATCGAGCTGGTCGAGGCGCTGACGGTCGCCCAGCAGGCGACCGGCGAGGCCGAGGCCGCCACCAAGCGTGCGGTCAAGGAGGCCGAGGAGGCCAAGGCTGCCGAGACCACCGAGGCGCCGGCCGAGGAGGCCGCTGCCGAGGAGTCGAAGGACGCCTGAGGCTCTGCCTGACGCGGGAAGCGGGTCCGCCCTTCGGGGCGGGCCCGCTTTCGCGTACCGGAGAGGAGCCGGAGCTTGAGAGGATTTCCCCGTGAGTGACGAAGTACAGCCCGGTTGCGTCCGTGTCCGCCTCGATCTGTCCTATGACGGGACCGACTTCCACGGCTGGGCCAAGCAGGCCGGCGGCAGGCGGACCGTGCAGGGGGAGATCGAGGACGCGCTGCGGACCGTCACCCGGTCCCCGGAGACGTACGAGCTGACCGTCGCCGGACGCACCGACGCCGGGGTGCACGCGCGGGGCCAGGTGGCGCACGTGGACCTGCCCGAGGGGGTCTGGCGGGAGCATCACGAGAAGCTCCTCAAGCGGCTCGCCGGGCGGCTGCCGAAGGACGTGCGGGTGTGGGCGCTCAGGCCGGCTCCGGCGGGCTTCAACGCGCGGTTCTCGGCGGTCTGGCGGCGCTATGCGTACCGGGTGACCGACAACCCCGGGGGTGTGGACCCCCTGCTGCGCGGCCATGTGCTCTGGCACGACTGGCCGCTCGACGTGGACGCCATGAACGAGGCGGCCCGGCAGCTGCTCGGCGAGCACGACTTCGCCGCCTACTGCAAGAAGCGGGAGGGGGCCACGACGATCCGGACCCTGCAGGAGCTGAGCCTCGTGCGCGGGTCCGACGGGATCATCACCGCCACCGTGCGCGCCGACGCCTTCTGCCACAACATGGTGCGTTCGCTGATCGGCGCGCTGCTCTTCGTGGGGGACGGGCACCGCGGGCCGGAGTGGCCCGGGAAGGTGCTGGCCGCGGGGGTGCGGGACTCGGCCGTGCACGTCGTACGACCGCACGGGCTGACGCTGGAGGAGGTCGGCTACCCCGCCGACGAGCTGCTGGCCGCACGCAGCAGGGAAGCCCGCAACAAGCGCTCGCTCCCGTCGGCGGGGTGCTGCTGACCTAACCGTTCGTCGCCGCGGATGCCTGGGCCTGGCCGCGGCGGTAGATCTGGTTGAAGGTGAACTCCTGGAGGTCGTTGCCGGTGTTGAAGACCTTGGAGTCCTTGTTGGTGACGTTCTTGCCGTCGGTGAAGCCGACCGTCGTGAAGTAGGCGTAGCGGCCGACGGAGTTCGCGGTGGTCAGGCAGACCGCGGCGTTGCAGAAGTCCTTGACGCCCTTGCCGGGCAGGGAGCGCACCATGGCGTCCTTGGCGGCCTGGGCCTTGACCTTCGTGGCCTCGGCCTGGGTGTCGAAGAGCGCGACGCCGACGGTGGCCGCGATGCCGTCCTTGACGTAGGTCACGCGGATCAGCCGGGTGCAGCCGTTGGCGGTGAGGATCTGCGGCAGCTTGCCGCCGGCGGCGGAGGCGCAGCTCGTGGTGTCGGCCGTGGCGCCCTTCTTGTAGACGCTGTTTCCCGTGGTCAGCTGGGTGCCGGGGAAGAGGCTGTCGGCGCTGATCGGGGCCTTGTCCTTCGCGGCGCTGGCTATGAACTCCTTCGGGTCCAGCGGCGGCGGGGCGCTGGTCGGCGCGAAGGAGGGTGTGACCGACCCGCTCGCCGAGGCGCTGGCGGGCAGGTTGGTCGGGTTGCCCGAGGCGCTGTTCTTGCCGTTCGCGGACACCACGGCCATCGCCACGGCGGTGCCGACGGCGATCGTGGCCACCGCGCCGCCGCCGACGAACAGCAGCTTGCGGCGCTTGGTGCGGGTCTCGGACGCCTCGGCGAGTGCCGCCCAGTCCGGGGTCCCGTCGTCACCGCCGCTTGCCCAGGGCTGCTGGGAATTCGGTTTCCAGGGATCCCACTGAGACTGGGGTCCCCCCTGCCCGTAACTCATGGGGCGCATCTTAGACGTGCTCCCCGGGCCCGCGGAGCGCGTGCGGCGGCATGCCACGTTTGTCCGCCGGCAGGGTGGGAATCAGGGTCGTTTTGACCCTGCAGGGCCCTGGCAGGTAACCTGCTTCTTCGTTGTGTATTGGCTTGCTCATTCTCACGGGACGGGCCCTTACACCGGTCCACCGGGCCGATGACCAGCGATCAGCACGCGGTTGCGTCACCGCAGTGCGGTCAAGGCTGTCGTGATCGTTTCGGTGACCTGTTCAGGACCATTCACTCGAAGCGAAGGCTACGAACCGTGCGTACGTACAGCCCCAAGCCCGGCGATGTGACGCGCCAGTGGCACGTCATCGACGCTCAGGACGTCGTCCTGGGCCGTCTCGCCACCACCGCAGCGACCCTCCTCCGGGGCAAGCACAAGCCGATCTACGCCCCCCACGTCGACGCTGGTGACTTCGTCATCATCATCAACGCCGACAAGGTGCACCTGTCCGGCAACAAGCGGACCCAGAAGATGGCGTACCGCCACTCCGGCTACCCGGGTGGTCTGCGCTCCGTCCGTTACGACGAGCTGCTCGACAAGAACCCCGAGAAGGCCATCGAGAAGGCCGTCAAGGGCATGCTCCCGAAGAACACGCTGGGCCGTCAGATGCTCTCGAAGCTGAAGGTCTACAAGGGTGACGTGCACCCGCACGCTGCGCAGCAGCCGGTGCCGTTCGAGATCACCCAGGTCGCGCAGTAAGTCCGGCCACCCCCTAAGACTGAAGAGAATCTGAGGAGAATCGTGGCCGAGACCACCGTTGAGCAGCCGGTCGAAGAGACTGAGCTCGTCGACATCGACAGCTACACCACCGAGTCCGAGGTTCCGCTGGAGGGTGAGTACACCTCCGAGTCCCTCGCCTCGCGCTTCGGTGAGCCCCAGCCGGCCGCCGGCCTGGGTCGCCGCAAGAACGCCATCGCCCGCGTCCGGATCGTCCCGGGCACCGGCAAGTGGAAGATCAACGGTCGCACCCTCGAGGACTACTTCCCGAACAAGGTGCACCAGCAGGAAGTCAACGAGCCCTTCAAGGTGCTGGAGCTCGAAGGCCGTTACGACGTCATCGCCCGCATCGCGGGTGGCGGTGTCTCCGGTCAGGCCGGTGCGCTCCGTCTCGGTGTCGCCCGTGCGCTGAACGAGGCCGACGTCGACAACAACCGTGGCCCGCTGAAGAAGGCCGGCTTCCTCAAGCGCGACGACCGTGCGGTCGAGCGCAAGAAGGCCGGTCTGAAGAAGGCCCGCAAGGCCCCGCAGTACAGCAAGCGTTAATCGCCAGCTGCCTGCTCGTACGTATACGGGTCCGTACTGGCCCGCACGTACTCCGAACGCCCCGGCGGCACGCCACATGTGCTGTCGGGGCGTTCGTTTATCCCAGTCAAGGGCGTATAACGACACAAGACGCTCGAAGGCTTGTGTGATCGGAAGTTTCCTCGGGAGGACAAGTGGGACGACTCTTCGGTACGGACGGCGTGCGCGGTGTCGCCAACGCGGATCTGACCGCCGAGATGGCGCTCGGCCTCTCCGTCGCCGCGGCGCACGTGCTGGCCGAGGCGGGCACCTTCGCGGGCCACCGACCGAAGGCGGTGGTCGGGCGGGACCCGCGCGCGTCCGGGGAGTTCCTGGAGGCGGCCGTGGTCGCCGGTCTCGCGAGCGCGGGCGTGGACGTGCTGACCGTCGGCGTGCTGCCGACGCCCGCCGTGGCCCACCTGACCGGCGCGCTCGGCGCCGACCTGGGCGTGATGCTCTCCGCCAGCCACAACGCCATGCCGGACAACGGCATCAAGTTCTTCGCCCGCGGCGGCCATAAGCTCGCCGACGAGCTGGAGAACAGGATCGAGGCGGTCTACGAGTCCCACCGGCACGGCGAGCCCTGGGAGCGGCCGACGGGTGCGGGCGTGGGCCGCGTGCGCGCGTACGAGCAGGGCTTCGAGCAGTACGTCGACCATCTCCTCGCCGTGCTGCCGAACCGGCTCGACGGCCTGAAGATCGTCCTGGACGAAGCGCACGGCGCGGCCTCGGGGGTCTCGCCGGAGGCGTTCTCCCGGGCGGGCGCGGAGATCGTCACGATCGGCGCGCAGCCGGACGGGCTCAACATCAACGACGGCTGCGGCTCGACCCACCTCGACAAGCTGAAGGCCGCCGTCGTGGAGCACGGAGCGGACTTCGGCATCGCGCACGACGGCGACGCCGACCGCTGCCTGGCCGTGGACCACACCGGCGAGGAGATCGACGGCGACCAGATCCTGTCCGTGCTGGCGCTGGCCCTGCGGGAGCGCTCCGCGCTGCGGTCCGACACCGTGGTGGCGACCGTGATGTCGAACCTCGGCTTCAAGCTGGCGATGGAGCGGGCCGGGATCCGGCTCGTGCAGACCGCCGTCGGCGACCGGTACGTGCTGGAGGAGATGAAGGAGCACGGGTACGCCCTCGGCGGCGAGCAGTCCGGGCACGTGATCATCCTGGACCACGCGACCACCGGTGACGGCACGCTGACCGGGCTGCTGCTCGCCGCGCGGGTCGCGGAGACCGGGCGGTCGCTGCGGGAGCTGGCCTCGGTGATGGAGCGGCTGCCGCAGGTCCTCGTCAACGTGCCCGACGTGGACAAGTCCCGGGTGAGGACGTCCGGTGACCTGGCTGCCGCCGTCGCCGAGGCGGAGCGCGAACTCGGCGAGACCGGGCGGGTGTTGCTCCGTCCGTCGGGCACCGAGCCGCTGGTGCGTGTGATGGTCGAGGCCGCGGACATCGAGCAGGCGCGGTCGGTGGCCGGGCGGTTGGCGGATGCAGTGAAGTCCGCGCTCGGCTAGTCGACGGTTCCGGGTTCGAGGGGGCGGGGCTGTGCTCGATGCGCGGCTCCGCCCCCTCGGCGCGCCTACAGCTTCCGCAGCCTCAGCCGCTGCACCTTGTGGTCCGGGCCCTTGCGGACCACGAGGGTGGCCCGGCCGCGGGTGGGGGCGATGTTCTCGACCAGGTTGGGCTTGTTGATCGTGCGCCACAGGGTGCGGGCGTAGTCGAGGGCCTCCTCCTCGGAGACCTGGGTGTACTTGCGGAAGTACGAGTTGGGGTTCTGGAACGCCGTCTGGCGCAGCTTCCTGAAGCGGTTCAGGTACCAGCGCTCGATGTCCTCGGCGCTCGCGTCGACGTACACGCTGAAGTCGAAGTAGTCCGCGAGGCCGACGCGGGTGCGGCCGTCGCTGCCGGGCAGGGCGGGCTGGAGGACGTTCAGGCCCTCGACGATCAGGATGTCGGGGCGGCGGACCGTCAGCCGCTGGTCGGGGACGATGTCGTAGATCAGGTGGGAGTAGACGGGGGCCGTCACCTCGTCCTTGCCGGCCTTGATGTCGGCGACGAAGCGGGTCAGGGCCCGGCGGTCGTAGGACTCGGGGAAACCTTTCCGCGACATCAGGCCGCGGGCCTCCAGCTCCCGGGTGGGCAGGAGGAAGCCGTCCGTGGTGACCAGCTCGACCCGCGGGTGTTCGGGCCAGCGGGAGAGCAGGGCCTGCAGGAGCCGGGAGACGGTGGACTTGCCGCAGGCCACGGAGCCGGCGACGCCTATGACGAACGGGGTGCCGGACTGGGAGCCCTGCTCGCCGAGGAACGTGTTCAGCGCGCCTCTGAGTCCGTCCGTGGCACCGACGTAGAGGTTGAGGAGCCGGGAGAGCGGGAGGTAGACGTCGCGGACCTCGTCGAGGTCGATGACGTCGCCCAGGCCGCGCAGCTTCTCCACCTCCTCGGCGGTGAGCGGCAGCGGCGTCTTCTCGCGCAGCGCGCTCCACTCGGCGCGGGTGAGGTCGACGTAGGGAGTCGCCTCCGGCTTGTGCCGGTGGGCGCTCCGGATCGAGGAGACCGGTGAGATCACATTCCATTGTTAACGGAGTTTGAACGAGGCGGTGGGTGGGCTCCGTCACGCATACGGTCACCGCATCGCAAAAGGTCCTCCCGAGGCCTTCGTACGACGGTGGGAATTTCCGAATTCGGGCAGGCGGAGGCCTGTTCGGGCCGCTCCGCGGTCGTAGGCTGCGGCGCATGTGCGGAATCGTGGGATACGTAGGGGCGCAGTCGGCGCTCGATGTCGTGATGGCCGGACTGAAGCGGCTGGAGTACCGGGGGTACGACTCGGCGGGCGTCGCCGTGCTCGCGGACGGCGGGCTGGCCGCGGCGAAGAAGGCCGGGAAGCTGGTCAACCTGGAGAAGGAGCTGGTCGAGCGGCCGCTGCCGACCGGCGCGACGGGCATCGGCCACACCCGCTGGGCCACGCACGGCGGACCGACCGACGGCAACGCCCATCCGCACCTCGACAACGCCGGACGCGTCGCCGTCGTGCACAACGGCATCATCGAGAACTTCGCCGTCCTGCGCGCCGAACTGGCCGAGCGCGGCCATGAGCTGACCTCCGAGACGGACACCGAGGTGGTCGCCCATCTGCTCGCCGAGGAGTTCTCGCAGACCGCGGACCTGGCGGAGGCCATGCGGCTGGTGTGCCGGCGGCTGGAGGGCGCGTTCACGCTGGTCGCGGTGCATGCCGACGAGCCGGACGTGGTCGTGGGCGCCCGCAGGAACTCACCGCTCGTGGTCGGCGTCGGCGAGGGCGAGGCGTTCCTGGCCTCCGACGTCGCCGCGTTCATCGCCCACACCCGCTCCGCGGTCGAGCTGGGCCAGGACCAGGTGGTGGAGCTGCGCCGCGACGGCGTCACGGTCACCGGTTTCGACGGCCGCCCGGCCGAGGTCCGCAGCTACCACGTGGACTGGGACGCCTCCGCCGCCGAGAAGGGCGGCTACGACTACTTCATGCTCAAGGAGATCGCCGAGCAGCCGAAGGCGGTCGCCGACACGCTGCTGGGCCGGATCGACCCGTCCGGCTCCCTCACCCTGGACGAGGTGCGCATCGCGCCGTCCGAGCTGCGCGAGATCGACAAGGTCGTCATCGTCGCCTGCGGTACGGCCTTCCACGCGGGCCTGATCGCCAAGTACGCCATCGAGCACTGGACGCGCATTCCGTGCGAGGTGGAGCTGGCCAGCGAGTTCCGCTACCGGGACCCGATCCTGGACAGCCGTTCCCTGGTCATCGCCATCTCCCAGTCCGGCGAGACCATGGACACCCTCATGGCGCTGCGGCACGCCCGTGAGCAGGGCTCCAAGGTGCTGGCCATCTGCAACACCAACGGCTCGACCATCCCGCGCGAGTCGGACGCGGTGCTGTACACGCACGCCGGCCCCGAGGTCGCCGTCGCCTCCACCAAGTGCTTCCTGACCCAGCTGGTGGCCTGCTACCTGGTCGCGCTGTACCTGGGCCAGGTGCGCGGCACCAAGTGGGGCGACGAGATCCAGGCCGTGATCAAGGACCTCTCCCGGATCTCCGAGGAGGTCGAGCGGGTCCTGGAGACCATGGAGCCGGTACGGGCCCTGGCCCGGACGCTGGCGGAGAAGGACACGGTGCTGTTCCTGGGCCGGCACGTGGGCTACCCGGTGGCCCTCGAAGGCGCGCTGAAGCTCAAGGAGCTGGCCTACATGCACGCCGAGGGCTTCGCGGCGGGCGAGCTGAAGCACGGTCCGATCGCGCTGATCGAGGAGGACGTGCCGGTGGTCGTGGTCGTCCCGTCCCCGCGCGGCCGCTCGGTGCTGCACGACAAGATCGTCTCCAACATCCAGGAGATCCGGGCCCGGGGAGCGCGCACGATCGTGATCGCCGAGGAGGGCGACGAGGCGGTCGTGCCGTACGCCGACCACCTGATCCGCATCCCGGCCACGCCGACGCTGCTCCAGCCGCTGGTCGCGACCGTGCCGCTGCAGGTCTTCGCCTGCGAGCTGGCCACCGCGCGGGGCAACGAGGTGGACCAGCCGCGGAACCTGGCGAAGTCGGTCACCGTCGAGTAGGGGGTCAGTGCACCGAGAGGCCGCCGTCGACGAAGAGGGACTGGCCGGTGACGTAGGCGGAGGCGCGGCTCGCGAGGAAGACGGCCGCGCCTTCGAAGTCCTCGGCCAGGCCGTTGCGGCCGATCATCGTGCGCGCGGCCAGGGCGGCCGACTTCTCGGGGTCGGAGGCGAGCCGCTCGTTCAGCGGCGTCATCACGAAGCCCGGCACCAGCGTGTTCACCGTGACGCCGTACGGCGACCAGGCCTCGGCCTGTGAGCGGGACAGCGACTCCAGCCCGCCCTTGGAGACGCCGTAGGCACCGCTCTGCACGAAGGCGCGGTGGGCCTGCTGCGAGGTGACGTGGACGATCCGGCCGAAGCCGCGCTCCGCCATGCCGGGGCCGAAGCGCTGCCCCAGCAGGAAGGGCGCCTCCAGGTTCACGGCCATGGTGGTGTCCCACACGTCCTCGCCCAGCTCGCCCAGGGGCGGCCTGAGGTTGATCCCGGCGGAGTTGACGAGGATGTCCGGCTCCCCGAAGACCTCCGCCGCCTCCTCGGCCACGGCCCGCACCCCGGCGCGCGTGGCCAAGTCGCCCGCGACCCAGGCCGCCTGAGCCCCTGCCGACCTCAACGCGTCGACGGTGCCGATGAGTTGGTCCTTGCCCCGGGCCACGACCACCACCCGGGCGCCGGCCCGCGCCAGCGCCCCGGCGATGGCCCGGCCGATGCCGGAACTGCCCCCGGTCACCAGGGCGGTGCGGTCGTCCAGCGCGAACAGGTCGGAGAGATAGGCGTGGGACGTCATGGTGCGCAGCGTAGACGGCGCCGGGCGATCGTAGGCTGCCCGGCATGAGCATCATCGGAGTGGGGATCGACGTCGCCGAGATCGACCGGTTCCGGGCGTCGCTGGAGCGCACGCCCCAGATGGCCGACCGGCTGTTCGTGGCGACGGAGCTGCTGCTGCCCGGCGGGGAGCGGCGCGGGATCGCCTCGCTCGCGGCCCGGTTCGCGGCCAAGGAGGCACTGGCCAAGGCCCTGGGCGCGCCGCCCGGGCTCCAGTGGACCGACGTCGAGGTGTACGTCGAGGACAGCGGTCAGCCCCGGCTGCGGGTGCGCGGGACGGTGGCGGCGCGGGCGGCGGAGCTGGGCGTCACGTCCTGGCACGTCTCGCTCAGCCACGACGCCGGTGTCGCCTCGGCGGTGGTGATCGCCGAGGGCTGAGCGGCCGGGGGTCCTGCGACGCCGGCCGGGGCGCGGTCGGGCCGGGGCGGCTGGTTCCCGGTGGGTGTTCCGCGGGCGGTCGGTCAGGGGCGGGGCGGTCCCGAGGTCGGTTCCGGGCGCGGTCGGTCCGGGGGTGAGCGCCGGGGGCCGTCCAGGTGTCGTCGCGCAGTCGGTTCGGGGGCGGGGGCCGGGGTCCGGGGCCGGGGTGGGTGTGACGGGTGGGGGGTGCGGGGCAGACTCGGTGCCATGCGTACTGCGTACAGCGTGGAGACGGTAAGGGCGGCCGAACGGGCCCTCATGGCACGGCTGCCGGAGGGCGCGCTGATGCAGCGGGCCGCCGCGGGACTGGCCGCGGCCTGCGCGGAACTGCTCGGGCGGGTGTACGGCAGCCGGGTGGTGCTGCTCGTGGGCAGCGGGGACAACGGCGGGGACGCCCTGTACGCGGGAGCCCGGCTGGCCCGGCGCGGAGCCGGCGTCACGGCCGTACTGCTCTCGCCCGAGCGGGCGCACGCCGGGGGACTGGCCGCGCTGCGGCGGGCGGGCGGTGCGGTGGCGGCCGACTCCGCCGCCACGGCCGAGGAGTCGGTCGAGCGGGCCGATCTGGTCGTGGACGGGATCGTCGGGATCGGCGGGAAGGGCGGGCTGCGGCCCGAGGCGGCGGCCCTCGCCGAGGCGGCCGAGCTGTCCCGGGCCGCCGTGGTGGCCGTGGATCTGCCCAGCGGGGTCGAGGCCGGTACCGGGGAGGTGCTCGGGGCCGCCGTACGGGCCGATCTGACCGTCACCTTCGGCACGTACAAACCCGGCCTGCTGGTCGACCCGGCACGGGAGTACGCCGGGGTCGTACGGCTCGTCGACATCGGCCTCGAACTGCCCGGCGAGGGCGAGCTGGAGGCCCTGCAGCACGCCGACGTGGCGCGGCTGCTGCCGGTGCCGGGGGCGGAGAGCGACAAGTACCGGCGGGGCGTCGTCGGGATCGCGGCCGGGTCCGCGCGCTATCCGGGGGCGGCCGTGCTCGCCGTGTCCGGGGCGCTGCGGGGCGGGGCCGGGGCCGTACGGTATGTCGGCCCCGCCGGGGACGCGGTCATCGCGCGCTTCCCCGAGACGCTGGTCTCCGACCGGGGTCCGGCGAAGGCGGGCCGCGTGCAGGCCTGGGTGACCGGGCCCGGCGCCGGTGAGGACGCGGCGACCGTCGCCGAGGTGCTCGGCACCGACGTGCCGGTGCTGCTCGACGCGGACGGGCTGCGGCTGGCCGAACGGGACACGGTGCGGGGGCGTACGGCGCCGACGCTGATGACCCCTCATGCCGGGGAGGCGGCCGCGCTGCTGGGGGTGCGGCGCGAGGAGGTCGAGGGGCGCCGGCTGGCGGCAGCGCGGGAGCTGGCGGCGGTGTACCGGGCGACCGTGCTGCTGAAGGGGTCCACGACGCTGGTCGCCGACGCCGGGGGCGACGCGGTGCGGGTGAACCCCACGGGCACGTCCTGGCTGGCCACGGCGGGCAGCGGCGATGTGCTGTCGGGGCTCGCCGGGTCGTTGCTGGCGGCCGGGCTCCGGGCGCTGGACGCGGGGAGCACGGCCGCGTATCTGCACGGGCTCGCCGGGCGGTTCGCGGCACAGGGGGCGCCGGCGGGGGCGCACGAGGTCTCCGAGCAGATCCCGGAGGCGTGGCGGGACGTGCGGTACTGAGCGGCCCCGGCGACGGCCGGGTCGCGCATGGCGTGCCGCGGACGGGGCCCTCAACCGCCCGGGTGACCCCTCCGCGCGGCGTCGCCGATCCGACGGGGCCGCACGTTTGGCTGATCGCATGATCAGCAGACGAATCGCGTCCCGGGGTGTCGCGGTGCTGCTCGCCACCGTGACGGCGCTGCCGGCCGGCACCCTCTCCGCGGGCGCCGCGCCCGCCCGCGTGGCCGGGCCGGCGCCCCCCGCCCCCCGCACCGAACCCGAACTCGTCCCCGGTGTGGCCCCGGTCGGCCAGCCCGCACAGATCGACACGCCCGACCAGGTGCTGGCGCCGGACGTGTACGTGCCGGCCCCCCGCGAGGACCGCATCGAGCCCAGGCAGGCGGCGGCCGGAGCGTACGACCTCATCGAGTACGTGCCGCTCTCCGACGCCGTCGCCCGGGTGTCGTGCAGCAAGCAGACGGGGCCGTACCAGCGGCAGGTGGAGCGCTGGCTGGGGCTGAGGGTGGACGGCAAGCAGTCCGCCGCCGACTGCAGGGCCGTCCGCGCCTTCCAGCTGAAGTACGAGATCAAGCCCGCGAGCGGCTTCGCCGGGCCCGTCACCTGGGCGACCATGATGCTCGTCTCGGCACGGAAGGATCCGAACGCGGACCGCAAGTGCCCGGTCCGGTCGTACACCGTCGCCTGTGTCGACCTGGACCGGCAGCTCACGTGGGTGCAGAGGGGCTCCAGGGTGGTGTTCGGGCCGGTCCCGATGCGCAGCGGACGCGCGGGGCACGCCACCCGCAAGGGCTGGCACACGGTCTACTGGCGGCACAAGAACCACGTGTCGACCCTCTACCACCAGCCCATGCCCTACGCCCAGTTCTTCGACGGCGGCGAGGCCTTCCACGCCGTCTACGGAACCCTCTACACCACCGTCGGCTCCTGGGGCTGCGTCAATCTGAGGCTCGGCGACGCGAAGACACTGTGGGGTGTGCTGAAGAAGGGCGACCACGTCTACGTGTGGGGGCGCAGGCCCGGCACCTGAGGAGCCGAGACTGCGACCCGCGCCCGCGAGGTCCTCTGAGACACTGGGGGCGCCATGAGTGAGACAGCAGCTGAGCCGACCGCCCCCCTGCGAGCCCGCGCCGAGATCGATCTGGGTGCCCTGCGCGCCAATGTGCGGACCCTGCGCGCCCGGGCGAAGGGCGCCGCCGTGATGGCCGTCGTCAAGTCCGACGGGTACGGCCACGGGGCGCTGCCGTGCGCCCGCGCGGCCCTCGCGGCGGGCGCGACCTGGCTCGGCACGGCCACGCCCGAGGAGGCCCTCGCGCTGCGCGCGGCCGGGCTGCCCGGCCGGATCCTGTGCTGGCTGTGGGTGCCCGGCGGGCCCTGGCGGCAGGCGGTCGAGGCCGGCATCGACGTGTCCCTGAGCGGGATGTGGGCGCTGCGCGAGGCAGTCCTGGCGGCCCGTGAGGCCGGCCGGCCCGCGCGGGTGCAGCTCAAGGCGGACACCGGGCTCGGCCGCAACGGCTGCCCGCCCGGGGCCGACTGGGCCGAGCTGGTCGGCGCGGCCCTCGCCGCCGAGGCCGAGGGACTGGTGCGGGTCACCGGACTGTGGTCGCACTTCGCCTGCGCGGACGAGCCCGGGCATCCGTCCATCGCCGCCCAGCTCGACCGCTTCCGGGAGATGGTGGCGTACGCCGAGGAACAGGGCGTGCGCCCCGAGGTGCGGCACATCGCCAACTCGCCCGCCGCGCTGACCCTTCCCGAGACCCACTTCGACCTGGTCCGCACGGGCATCGCCATGTACGGCATCTCGCCGAGCCCCGAACTGGGCACGCCGGCCGACTTCGGACTGCGCCCGGTGATGACGCTCAGCGCCTCGCTGGCCCTGGTCAAGCACGTCCCCGGCGGACACGGCGTCAGCTACGGCCACCACTACGTCACACCCGGCGAGACGACCCTCGGCCTGGTCCCGGTCGGCTACGCGGACGGCATCCCGCGGCACGCCTCCGGCGCCGGTCCGGTGCTGGTCGACGGCAAGTGGCGCACGATCGCCGGGCGGGTCGCCATGGACCAGTTCGTGGTGGACCTCGGCGGCGACGAGCCCGCGGTCGGCAGCGAGGCCGTGCTGTTCGGGCCCGGCGACCGCGGCGAGCCCACCGCCGAGGACTGGGCGCAGGCCTGCGGCACGATCGCGTACGAGATCGTCACGCGCATCGGAACCCGCGTTCCCCGCGTCTATGTGAACGCGGACATGTGAACGACTCCCCGGGAACGGGGAAGACTCCGGTAGTCCGTCGGGCGGAACGCGACCCGTATCACGTGTAACACCGGTCATACCTGTTACGGCGGCGACAACGGCACCATCGATCGCACCCAGCGAAATCGCACCCGGCGAAGAGGAGCGGCAGTGAGCGAGAGCAGCGCGGAGGCCGTGGCGGGCGTCATCGCCTCGGCGGCCGCCGCCTCCGCGGGAGCGGCCGGCGGCTGGCGCCGCGCGACCGGCATCGCCGGTGCCGCGATAGGCGTCCTCGCGGCGGGCGCGGCGGCCGGCGTGGCGGTCGAGCGGATGACGGTCGGCCGCGGCATGCGCCGCAAGGCCCGGCTGGCCCTGGACTCCGCGGGCCCCTACGGCACCCTGCGCGGCACCCCGGGCAAGGCGATCGCCGACGACGGCACCGAGCTGTACTACGAGGTCGAGGAGATAGAGCCGGACACCGGCCCGCACGTCTCGCCGCGCAGGCGAAGGCTCTTCGGCCGCAAGGCACCCGCTCCCGTCACCGTCGTCTTCAGCCACGGCTACTGCCTCAACCAGGACTCCTGGCACTTCCAGCGGGCGGCCCTGCGCGGGGTCGTGCGGACCGTGCACTGGGACCAGCGCAGCCACGGCCGCTCCGGCCGGGGTGTGGCCCAGACCCGGGACCGGGTGCCGGTCACCATCGACCAGCTCGGCCGCGATCTGAAGGCCGTGCTCGACGCCGCCGTGCCGGAGGGGCCGATCGTGCTGGTCGGGCACTCGATGGGCGGGATGACGACGATGGCCCTCGCCGCCCAGTACCCGGAGCTGATCCGGGACCGGGTCGTCGCCACCGCCTTCGTCGGCACGTCGTCCGGACGGCTCGGCGAGGTGAACTTCGGGCTGCCGATCGCCGGTGTCAACGCGGTGCGCCGCATCCTGCCGGGCGTGCTGAAGGCGCTCGGGCAGCAGGCGGAACTGGTGGAGAAGGGCCGCCGGGCCACCGCCGAGCTGTTCGCCGGGATCATCAAGCGGTACTCGTTCGCCGGGCGGGACGTCGATCCGGCCGTCGAGCGGTTCGCCGAGCGGATGATCGAGTCGACGCCGATCGACGTGGTCGCCGAGTTCTACCCGGCCTTCACCGACCACGACAAGACCGCGGCCCTCGCCTCCTTCCAGGACATGCCCGTGCTGGTGCTGGCCGGAGTGCAGGATCTGGTCACGCCCAGCGAGCACAGCGAGGTCATCGCCGACCTGCTGCCCGAGTGCGAGCTGGTGCTCGTGCCGGACGCCGGACACCTGGTGATGCTGGAGCACCCGGAAGCGGTCACCGACCGTCTCGCCGATCTGCTCACCCGCTCCGGTGCCGTGCCGGCAGGGGCTACGGTTAGTGGCTATGGAACGACCGGCAGCACCAGCAGCACCGCAGGGCCCCGTTGAGACGCGGCTGACGATCACCTCTCCCGAGCAGATGCGGGAGCTGGGCCGCCGGCTGGCCAAACTGCTGCGCGCGGGCGACCTGGTGATGCTCAGCGGGGAGCTGGGCGCGGGCAAGACCACGCTGACCCGCGGGCTCGGCGAGGGCCTGGGCGTGCGCGGCGCGGTCACCTCGCCGACCTTCGTGATCGCCCGCGTCCATCCCTCTCTCGGCGACGGCCCGCCCCTGGTCCACGTCGACGCCTACCGGCTCGGCGGCGGCCTGGACGAGATGGAGGACCTGGACCTCGACGTCTCGCTGCCCGACTCGGTGATCGTCGTGGAGTGGGGCGAGGGCAAGGTCGAGGAGCTGACCGAGGACCGGCTCCAGATCCTCATCCACCGCGCCGTCGGCGACACTGACGACGAGGTACGGCACGTGACCGTGACCGGACTGGGGGAGCGCTGGGCGGAGGCCGGCCTGGAGACGCTGGCCGCCTGAGCCTCCGCCTGGGGAACATCAGGATTCCGACAGGCCGTCGGCAAGATATTGCGCTGGACGTCCCGGGCGTGGTCATATGGTAGCCAGCCCGAAGTTAGGCGTGCCTAACTTCGCCCGCCCCCGCACCTCAGGAGGCGTCCATGACCGCGACCAGCCCCACCCGGGTCTCGATGCACGAACTGCTGGCGTCGTGCGCGGCGGCGGACGCGATCTCCAGACCGCCGCGGGCCCCGGAGTGCCCCGCAGGGGCACAAGGGGCGCGGGGGACTGCGCGGGAAACCACGACGCAGCCGCACCCGCACGACGACCTCCCCCGATCCCCCGCGGAGCGCAGCGCCGCCTAACGAATCACGACGACCGGCACCCCGATCGTCGCGAACTTCCACATCTCCTCGCCGTCCACCCGGTTCTCCCGGATCCCTCCGGTCCGCACACCGGGACCGGCCGGAGGCTGCGTGCCCACCGCCGCGCTGAAGCCGATCGCCAGCCCGTCGACGCTGGTGAACCGCACGACGTGCTCGACCGGCGTGCCGTCGGTGCCGATGACCGCGCTGGAGCGGGAGGTGATCCAGTACGAGCCGGGCGGCGGATCGACGGTGCCGGGGCTCACCGTGAAGGTGCGCTCCACCCGGTCCGTGCGGCCGACCAGCCAGACCCGGTCGTCGTCCAGCGAGTACACGACCCGTTCACCCCTGCCGGAGCCGCTCGGCAGGGCCGTCGGGTGCCGGGGGTCCCGGGGCGCCTTGCCGGCGCGGGCCGCGGGCGAGGCCGTCGCCCCGGGGCGGCCGGCCGGGCCCACCGGTCCGGCCGTGTGGGCCTGGTGGGCGAGGAAGCCGACGGCGCCGACGGCCAGCGCGGTGAGGCCGACCACGATCCCCGAGCTGGTCCCTGCCACGTGCCCCACCTCTGCCTCGTTCTGCCCTCATGCGATATGTCGTACTTCGTACAGACCGTAGCAGTCAGTGACCGTTCGACCGGGACGGCGATGCCCGAGCCGTCGGCGCCGTAGGCTGTTCGCGTGCTCTTGCTCGCTCTGGATACCGCAACACCCGCCGTCACCGTCGCGCTGCACGACGGCACGGACGTCGTCGCCTCGTCGAGCCAGGTGGACGCGCGCCGGCACGGAGAGCTGCTGCTGCCTGCCGTGGACCGTGTGCTCGCCGAGGCCGGACTGGGACTGGACGCCGTCACCGGCATCGTCGTCGGCGTCGGGCCCGGCCCCTACACCGGTCTGCGCGTCGGTCTGATGACCGCCGACACCTTCGGCCTCGCGCTCGGCGTCCCGGTGCACGGCGTGTGCACGCTGGACGGCCTCGCCTACGCCGCCGACATCGAGAAGGGCCCCTTCGTCGTGGCGACCGACGCCCGGCGCAAGGAGGTCTACTGGGCCACGTACGCCGACTCGCGCACCCGGCTCACCGACCCGGCCGTGGACCGGCCGGCCGACATCGCCGAGAGGGTCGCGGGGCTGCCCGCGGTCGGCGCGGGCGCGCTGCTCTACCCGGACACGTTCCCGCACGCCCTCGAACCCGAGCACGTCTCCGCCGCGGCGCTCGCCGCGCTGGCCGCCGAGAGGCTCGCCGCGGGCGAGGAGCTGCCCGCCCCCCGGCCGCTGTACCTGCGCCGCCCGGACGCGCAGGTGCCCAAGAACTACAAGGTGGTCACCCCGAAGTGACCGACGTGAGCGTGCGACTGCGCGAGATGCGCTGGTGGGACATCGACCGGGTCCTGGAGCTGGAGAAGGACCTGTTCCCCGAGGACGCCTGGTCCCGGGGCATGTTCTGGTCCGAGCTGGCCCACTCCCGGGGCGCCGAGGCGACCCGCCGCTATCTGGTCGCCGAGGGGGAGGGCGGGATCGTCGGGTACGCGGGCCTCGCCTCGTCCGGCGACCAGGCCGA
This sequence comes from Streptomyces sp. NPDC025793, assembly GCF_055558375.1. Lineage (NCBI taxonomy): Bacteria > Bacillati > Actinomycetota > Actinomycetes > Kitasatosporales > Streptomycetaceae > Streptomyces > Streptomyces sp. NPDC025793. The sequence continues at coordinate 17,393 of NZ_JBVHMR010000016.1, forward strand.
CGTGCAGACCATCGCCGTCGCCCGCGACCTGCAGGGCACCGGCCTCGGCGGGCGGCTGCTGGTCGAACTGCTGCGCGCGGCGACGGCGTTCGAGTGCCACGAGGTGATGCTGGAGTGCCGGGTCGACAACGTCCGCGCCCAGAAGCTCTACGAGCGCTACGGCTTCGAGCCCATCGGCTTCCGGCGCGGCTACTACCAGCCGGGCAACGTGGACGCGCTCGTGATGCGCCTGATCACCGACCAAGCGACCGAAGAGAAGAACCATGGCTGACTCACGCGACGAGCCTCTCGTACTCGGCATCGAGACCTCCTGCGACGAGACCGGCGTCGGCATCGTCCGGGGCACCACCCTGCTGGCGGACGCCGTCGCCTCCAGCGTCGACGAGCACGCCCGCTTCGGCGGTGTCGTCCCGGAGGTGGCCTCCCGCGCCCACCTGGAGGCGATGGTCCCCACCATCGACCGCGCGCTGAAGGAGGCGGGCGTCTCGGCGAAGGACCTCGACGGCATCTCCGTGACCGCGGGCCCCGGCCTCGCGGGCGCCCTCCTCGTCGGCGTCTCGGCGGCCAAGGCGTACGCCTACGCCCTGGGCAAGCCCCTGTACGGCGTCAACCACCTCGCCTCGCACATCTGCGTCGACCAGCTGGAGCACGGCCCGCTGCCCGAGCCGACCATGGCCCTGCTGGTCTCCGGCGGCCACTCCTCGCTGCTGCTGTCGTCGGACATCACCTCCGACGTACGGCCCATGGGCGCGACCATCGACGACGCGGCCGGCGAGGCCTTCGACAAGATCGCCCGCGTGCTGAACCTGGGCTTCCCCGGCGGCCCGGTCATCGACCGGTACGCGCGCGAGGGCGACCCGACGGCGATCGCCTTCCCGCGCGGCCTGACCGGCTCGCGCGACCCGGCCTACGACTTCTCGTTCTCCGGCCTGAAGACGGCCGTGGCCCGCTGGATCGAGGCCAGGCGCGCGGCCGGCGAGGAGGTCCCGGTCCGCGACGTGGCCGCCTCCTTCCAGGAGGCCGTCGTGGACGTCCTCACCCGCAAGGCGGTCCGCGCCTGCAAGGACGAGGGCGTCGACCACCTGATGATCGGCGGCGGTGTCGCGGCCAACTCCCGGCTGCGCGCCCTCGCCCAGGAGCGCTGCGAGGCCGCCGGGATCCGGCTGCGCGTCCCGCGTCCCAAGCTGTGCACGGACAACGGCGCGATGGTGGCGGCCCTCGGCGCCGAGATGGTCGCGCGGGGCCGTGCCGCCTCCGGCTGGGACCTGTCGGCCGACTCCTCCCTGCCGGTGACCGACCCGCACGTGCCCGGTCAGGACCACGGCCACGACCACGATCATGTGCACGAGGTCAGCAAGGAGAACCTGTACTCGTGACGGTCGCGCTGATGTGGGAGGCCCGGGCCGTCGCCGGCCGGGGCGAGGAGCTGCTGGCCTGGGTGCGCGAACAGCCGCTCGCCGCCGAGCCGTTGCGCCGGGAGACCCTCCGGGCGCCGCAGGACCGGGTGCTGGTCATCACGTGGTGGGACGCGCCGTACGCCGCCGAGCTGCCCGAACTGCCCGAGCCGGACACGGAGTTGGTGACCCGGGGCGTGCACCGATGGCGGTTCGAAGCGGTGGCCGGGGACTGAGGTTGAGAGGTCCGGCCGGAGTGCGCTATGATCATCACACAGCGAACGGCCGGGAACCGGAAACGGAAACCGACCCGCACGCAGTGCGTTGGTGGTCCAAGGAAAGACGTCCCGCTTCCTGCGGGGAGATGCAGGTGCAAGGCCTGCCCGGCGCTCCACACGAAGTCCCGCCTCGGGTTCCGAGGCGGGACTTCGGCGTTACCGGTGCCCGGCCCGCTGCGGCCGCGACGTCTCCGCCTCAGGGGTCGCCGGAACCGCCGCCCGGCGTTCCTTCAGCTGCGCGTACGCCATCAGGCCGAACAGCACGGACAGCAGCACCGCCGAGGAACCGGCCGTACCCAGGTCGAGCCCGCCCTTGGCGACCGGCTTGGTCAGCAGGTCGCCGGCCGTGGCGCCGAGCGGGCGGGTCAGGACGAACGCGATCCAGAAGAGCAGGACGTTCGGCACCGCCGGGACCTTCATCAGGGCGACGAGGAGCAGCAGGAGGCCGGTCACCAGCGAGGCACCGCCCAGGTAGCCGAGGCCCGAGCTGTCGGACAGGAAGTCGCCCATCGAGGTGCCGAGCGTGTTGGAGACCAGGATCGCCGACCAGAACAGGGCCTCGCCGCGGAACGTGACGATCTCGGTGATCTGGAAGGTCATCCCGCTCAGCTTCCAGCCGAGGAAGATCAGCAGCAGGAGGGAGATCAGGATAGCGGCGCCCTCCGGGTAGCCGAGGCCGAGGCCCTGCGGGCCCCAGCCGAGCGATGTGGCGCCGCCGGAAAGGTACTTGGCGCTGTCGTCCCGGTTCATGAAGTCGGACATGGTGGTGCCGGCCATGGAGGTCGACAGGATCACGGTCCAGTAGAAGAACGGGTTGTAGCGCGTCGAGCGGAGCTGGATCACCAGCGTCACCACGAAGACCGCGAACAGGGCGATCGTGGTGAGGAAGTAGCCGAGCTTCAGGGTCTGGGCGAACAGGTCGCCCGCGGTCTCGCCCAGGGTCGTCGCCGCGATCTTCATGATCCAGAACGCGAGGGTGACCTCGGGCAGCTTCTTCATGACGGACTTCGCCGTCGAAGGCGTCGTCGAAGGCATCGTTGTCAAGGGTGCTCCTGTGGGGGGAGTCGAGTGCGGCCCGACCCTCCCAGGGGCAACCTGAACGCTTCCTGAACACGCGCGGCACAGGGCTTGCTTTTTGCCAATGTTCGCGCTGTTCGCTCACGCCCCGTCGCACAGGACCTCACGGCATGGGACTCCCGTCCGGCTCTGCCGGGCTCATACGATCCCGGGCATGAAACCTTCGAAGCCCGCAGAACGCCAGACGGCGACCCTCGCCGAAATCGCCCGTGAGGCCGGGGTGTCCGCCCCGACTGTTTCGAAGGTCCTCAACGGCCGCGCCGATGTCGCCCCCGCGACCCGCACCCGTGTCGAGGAACTGCTGCGCGCCCACGGCTACCGGCGCCGGCGCGCCGAGGCGTCCCGATCACCGCTGATCGACCTGGTCTTCCACGAGCTGGAGAGCGCCTGGGCGATGGAGGTCATCCGGGGCGTGGAGAACGTGGCCCGGGACGCCGGGCTGAGCGTCGTGCTGTCGGAGTCGGCCGGGCGCCTCACCCCGGGCCGGACCTGGGCCGACCAGGTCGCCGCGCGCCGCCCGCACGGCGTGGTCCTCGTGCTGTCCGGGCTCGACGAGTCCCAGCGGGCGCTGCTGACCAGCCGGTCCATCCCTTTCGTGGTGATGGACCCGGCCGGCGACCCGGGCCCCGACGTGCCCTCCATCGGCGCCACCAACTGGCAGGGCGGCCTCGCCGCCACCCGGCACCTGGTCGAACTCGGCCACACCCGGATCGGCGCGATCAGCGGCCCGTCCCGGATGATGTGCAGCCGCGCCCGGGTCGACGGCTACCGGGCCGCGCTGGAGACGGCCGGCCTGCCCGTCGACCCCGCGCTGATCGTGGGCGGCGACTTCCACCACGACGCCGGCTACCGGCTCGGCCTGGAGCTGCTGCGCCGCCCCGACCGGCCCACCGCCGTCTTCGCGGGCAACGACCTCCAGGCGCTCGGCCTGTACGAGGCCGCCCGCGAGCTGGGGCTGCGCATCCCGGAGGACCTCAGCGTGGTCGGCTTCGACGATCTGCCGGTGGCCCGCTGGGTGGGCCCGCCGCTGACGACCGTACGGCAGCCGCTGACCGAGATGGCCGAGGCGGCCGCCCGGCTGGTGCTGGAGCTGGGGCGCGAGCAGCAGGAGCGGGCGGCGACACGGGTGGAGCTGGCGACGAGCCTGGTGGTGCGGTCGAGCACGGATGTGCCCCAGGCGGTCTAGGGGGTGTCGTTTGGATCATCCCGGCGTCGCGGGGACTGGCACGCGCTCCCCCGGAGGGGGCACCCCCGGCCGCGTTGTCGTCGGTCGCAGGCTCCCCCGCGCTCGGCTTCGCTCGCGCGGGAGGGGCCCCACGCGTCGACTCCCTCCTCCGCCGTGCAGCCGCACGCACCGGACGCCGCGCGGCCCGCCCTTCGGGCGGACGACGGGAACGTGACGACAGGCCCTGGCGCCGCCTGCTCCGAATTGAGTCGGTCATGTGGCCGAAACATGCGGGATGATAATTTCCGAAGAAAAACCGACTCCCACCGCTTCCGCTAACAGTCCCCTAATAATTCGGACTTACGTTCCTGTGTCGTGACGCGACACGAGGGGCACGGCGAGCAGGACGACACGGGCGGACGAGGTGGCCGGCGGCCGAGGGCGCCGAAGATCGTCGGCCTCGCTCTGGCGGGGGTGCTGGTGCTGGGCGGGGGGACCGTCGGCTGGGCGTACTGGCATCTCGACCACAACATCAGGAGCGTCGACATCAACGGCGCGCTGGGCGACGACCGCCCCGCCAGGCCGATGACCACCCCGTCCCCCTCGGCCTCCGCCTCCCCGCTGCCGTCCGGCTCCCTGAACATCCTGGTGCTCGGCTCGGACTCGCGCAGCGGCAGCGCCAACCGGAAGCTGGGCGGCGGCGACAGCTCCGGCGCCCGCTCGGACACGGCGATGGTCGTGCACATCGACGCGGGCCGGACCCGGGCCACCGTGGTCAGCATCCCGCGCGACACCCTCGTCACCCGCCCGTCCTGCCCGCTGTCCGCTGGCCGGTCCACGGCGGTGGCGTACGGCGCGATGTTCAACACCGCCTACGAGGTGGGCGGGCCGGTGTGCGCCGTGAAGACCGTCGAGTCGATCACCGGCGTCCGCATGGACCACTTCATGGAGGCAGACTTCTCCGGCTTCGCCAAGCTGGTGGACGCCCTCGGCGGGGTCGACGTCACCACCGGCCAGGACATCCACGACGCCGACAGCCACCTCGACCTCGCCGCCGGAGCCCACCACCTCGACGGCACGCAGGCCCTGGCCCTCGCCCGCACCCGGCACGGCATAGGCGACGGCAGCGATCTCGGCCGGATAGGGCTCCAGCAGAAGCTGGTCAAGGCCCTGCTGCAGCAGATGGCGAGCACCAGCCTGCTCACCGACCCGGCCCGGCTCTACCGGGTCGCCGACGCGGCCACCGCCGGCCTCACCACGGACACCGGCCTCGGCTCCCTGAACGCGCTGATGAGCCTCGGCGAGAGCCTGAAGGCCCTGACCGCCGACCATGTGACGACGGTGATGATGCCGGTCGTCACGGCCCCCTCCGACCCCAACCGGGTGATCGCGAAGGAGCCGGCGGCGAGCGCGCTGTGGGCGTCCCTGCGCTGAAGAAAAATATTTCCGGAGGTGTGTCGATCCCGGGTCCCGCCGTTCGACGCATGGGTGAGTGGCGGGGACGGACCCCACCACCCGGACCGAAGGAGTCACCATGCCCCGCTATCTGTCGATCGTGCACATCGACCAGTCCACCGCTCCCGCCGGCCCCAGCGAGGAGCTGATGGGACGGATGGGCGAGCTGATCGAGGAGATCACCAAGGCCGGCGTGATGCTGGAGACCGCCGGGCTGACCCCCGCCGCCCAGGGCACCACCGTGCGCTGGCAGGGCGGGAAGCTGTCCGTCACCGACGGGCCGTTCACCGAGTCCAAGGAGGTCGTCGGCGGCTACGCGATCATGCAGTGCAAGGACAAGGCCGAGGCCGTCGAGTGGACCAAGCGGTTCCTGAAGGTGCACGAGGACTACTGGACCGTCTCGTGCGAGGTGCGGGAGATCGCCGAGGGCTGAGTGTTCGCTGGCCCTGCGGCATCGAGGGGTGTTGCATGGTGGGCTGTGGAAGCACAGCCCACCCCGGCACGGCACGGCACCCCGGACCCCGCCGCGGCGCACGCCATCGAGACCGTCTTCCGGCTGGAGTCCCCGCGTGTCGTCGCGGGCGTGGCCCGGATCGTCCGGGATGTCGGCATCGCCGAGGAGCTGACCCAGGACGCCCTGGTCGCCGCCCTGGAGCGGTGGTCCCGCGACGGTGTGCCCGACAACCCGGGCGCCTGGCTCATGGCCACCGCCCGGCACCGCGCCGTCGACCTGATCCGGCGCCGCGAGACCTACGCCCGCAAGCTCGCCGAGATCGGCCGGGACCTGGCGACGACGGTACCGCCCGAGGAGCCGGCCGACCCGGACGACATCGACGACGACCTGCTCCGGCTCGTCTTCACCACCTGCCACCCGGTGCTGTCCCCGCAGGCCCGCACCGCGCTCACCCTGCGCCTCGTCGGCGGCCTGACCACGGCCGAGATCGCCCGCGCCTACCTGGTACCGGAACCGACGATCGCCCAGCGCGTCGTCCGCGCCAAGCGGACCCTCGCCACGAAGAACGTCGCCTTCGAGCTGCCGTACGGCCCCGACCGCGAGGCCCGCCTCGGCTCGGTCCTGGACGTCATCTACCTGATCTTCAACGAGGGGTACGCGGCGACCGTCGGCGACGACTGGCTGCGCCCCGGCCTGTGCGAGGACGCGCTGCGCCTGGCCCGCGTCCTGTCCGCCCTGATGCCCGAGGAACCGGAGGTGCACGGCCTGACCGCGCTGCTGGAGTTCCAGGCGTCCCGCACGGCCGCCCGCACCGGCCCGGAGGGCGAACCGGTCCTGCTGGCGCAGCAGAACCGCCGCCGCTGGAACCGGCGCCTCATCGACCGCGGCATCCACGCCCTCGACCGCGCCACCGCGTCGGGCGCCCCGGGCCCGTACGCCCTCCAGGCGGCCATCGCCGCGTGCCACGCGCACGCGTACCGCTACGAGGACACCGACTGGCGCGCCATCGCCACCCTGTACGCGCTGCTGGCGGCCCGTGCCCCGTCCCCCGTGGTCGAACTGAACCGCGCGGTCGCCGTGTCGATGGCCGACGGCCCGGCGGAAGGGCTGCGGCTGGTCGACGCCCTGACCGCCGACCCCGCCCTGCGCGACTACCACCTGCTCCCCAGCGTCCGCGCCGACCTCCTGGCCCGCCTCGGCCGCACGACGGAGGCCCGCGAGGAGTTCACCCGGGCGGCGGCCCTGGCACGCAACGACAAGGAACGGGAACTGCTGCTGCGCCGGGCCGCCGAACTGCCGTGACGGAGCGGGCCCGCAGACGATCGACGGCGCATCCCGGCACTTCCGGCGGAGCGCTCAGGCGGGGTGCCCCACGAGCATCGTCGGTGCGCCCGCCACCCGGGTCAGGAACACCGTCGCCGCGTTCGGCCCCTGCGGCTTCACCTTCTTGCGCAGTTCCTCCGGCTCGACCGCCGACCCGCGCTTCTTCACCGTCAGCGTGCCGACCTCGCGCTCACGCAGCAGGGCCTTCAACTTCTTGACGTTGAAGGGGAGTTGGTCGGTGATCTCGTAGGCGGTGGCGTACGGGGTCGGGCGCCGCTCGTCGGCGGTGACGTACGCGATGGTCGGGTCGAGCAGACCGCCGGCCAGGTCCTGCGCGACCTCGGCGACCAGATGCGCGCGGATCACGGCGCCGTCGGGCTCGTACAGGTACCGCCCCACCGCCCGGACGTCCGGGTCGGGCAGCCCGCGGCCCAGCAGCGTGCGCGGGCCGGGCAGCAGGGTGGCCCGTACGGCGCCCGGCGCGCCGGTGCCGAACCACAGCACCGCCTCCTTCACGTCCCCGCCGTCGGAGATCCACTCGGCCTCCGCCTCGGCGGGGACCGCCTCGTGCGGGATGCCCGGGGCGATCTTCAGGGCGGCGCGGGGAGCCGTACGGGCCGCGCCGACCGCCCAGGACAGGGGCGGCGAGTACGCCTCCGGTTCGAAGATGCGGCCGCGGCCGCCCCGCCTCGCCGGGTCCACGAACACCGCGTCGTACCCGCTCGTGTCCACCTCGGTGACGTCGGCCTCGCGGACCTCGATCAGCTCGGCGAGACCCAGCGCCTCGGCGTTCGCGCGGGCCGTGGCCGCCGTCACCGGGTCCCGGTCCACGGCGAGCACCCGGATCCCGGCCCGGGCCAGCGCGATCGCGTCCCCGCCGATCCCGCAGCACAGGTCGGCGACGCAGGTCACGCCGAGCGCCGTGAACCGCTCGGCGCGGTACGCCGCCACGCCGGCCCGCGTCGACTGCTCGACCCCGTTCGGCGTGAAGAACATCCGCCCCGCGTCCGCCGCCCCGAACTTCGCCGCCGCCCGCTGCCGTAGCCGGGCCTGGCCGAGCGCGGCCGACACCAGCTCGGCCGGGTGGTCGCGGCGCAGCCGGGTGGCGACGGCGAGTTCGTCCGCCGGTGCGGTGTCGCGCACCTCGTCGAGGAGGGCGCGGCCTTCGGGGGTGAGCAGGAGAGCGAGGTCGTTCACCGGGTCATTGTGGGCCAGTCGGTGGACGGCGCGCCTGCGGCGGCGGTGTCGGCCGGGGATCCGGGGGGCGGTCCTGGGAGGATCCGGCGTCATGCGAGCAGTCGTACAAAACGATAAGAATTGGTCGCACTGCGGGCGTCCCGGCCTCGGCTGCGGAGCCGCCGCCCTGGCCTGCGCCGCCCTCCTCTCCGGCTGCGCCGGCCCCGCCGAGACCCGTCCCGTCGAGACTCGCCCCGCCGTGACCCGCCCCGCCCCCAGCGGCCGGGGCGGCCCCGAACAGGCCCTGAGAGCCCGGGCCCGGCAGGCCGCCGAGCACGCCCGCCTCGTCGCCGCCGCCAAACGCTGGGGCCTGAACGGGGTCCCGCTGGCGCCCCCGCCACCTCCCAGGGTGAGACCGGAGATCAGGGCCCGGGCAGGCTTCGAGGTGAAACACCAGGTGGACTGGGACCTGCCCCCGGTCTTCACCACGATCCCCACCGACCGGAAGATCGTCTTCCTCACCATCGACGACGGCTCGGAGAAGGACCCCCGCTTCCTGCGCATGATGCGGGACCTGAAGATCCCGTACACCGCCTTCCTCAGCAACTACCTGGTGAAGGACGACTACGGCTACTTCCGCACCATGCAGGCCGAGGGCCACACCCTCGACAACCACACCCTGCACCACCCCTACCTGCCGGGCCTGTCCTACGAGGACCAGAAGGCCGAGATCTGCGGCATGCAGGAGATCATGAAGAAGCAGTTCGGCAAGGCGCCCACCGTCATGCGCTTCCCGTACGGCAACTACAACCAGGACAGCCTGCGCGCCGCCAAGGCCTGCGGCATCAGGTACGCGCCGATCTGGAACGAGGAGGTGTACGTCGACCACTGGGAGTACCGCGAGGACGACCAGAAGCTGCGCCGCGGCGACATCGTTCTCACCCACTTCCGCGGCCGCTCCGAGTGGAACGGCACGATGGTCGACGACATGCGCCGCTTCCTGAACAAGGTCACCCGCGAGGGCTACGCCGTGGCCCGCCTGGAGGACTACCTGTGACGCGCGGGAGGAGCCTCTGGGCCCCGCCCCACCGGCGAACTCCCGTGCCCGGCCCTGTACCCGGCCCTGTGCCCGGCGGTGCCCCCGCCCGCCGCGCGCGCCGGGCGCTGAGCGCCGCCCTCCTCCTCCCCGCGCTCCTCTTCACGGGCTGCGCGCAGTCCGTCGACCCCATCGAACGCCTCGGTCGCAAGGCCGCCGAAGAGGTCCGGCCGCACGCCCCGCACGGCCCCGCCACGGACCGGCGCTACCGCCGCTGGGGCCTCACCGAGCCCCTCGCCCGCCCGCCCCGGCCGGACGCCCGCACCCTCGCCCTGAGCCCGCACAGCGCCGGACGCTCCCTGCCCCGGGTCATGGACCACGTCCCCACCCGTGACCCGGTCGTCTTCCTCACCTACGACGACGGCGCCGACAAGGACCCCCGCTTCGTCGACATGGTCCGCGAACTGCGGCTGCCGGTCAGCATGTTCCTCACCGACAGCGTGGCCGGCCCCCGGTACGACCACTTCGCCCGGCTGCACGCGCTGGGCGCCGGCATCCAGAACCACACCCTCGACCACCGTGTCCTGGCCGGACTGCCGTACGCGAGCCAGCGCGCCGAGATCTGCGGCCAGCAGGACCGCCTCCAGTCCCGGCTCGGCCTGCGCCCCCGCCTCTTCCGCCCGCCCTACGGCTCGTACGACACGACCACCCTGCGCGCCGCCACCGACTGCGGCATCTCCGCGTTCGTCCTGTGGCGCGCCGCCATGACCCCGGCCGACCTGGCCTACAGCCGGGGCGAGCACCGCCTTCGCCCCGGTGACATCGTCCTGGTCGGGCCGGACGAGACGACGGGCCGGACCCTGCGGGACCGCACGATCAGGGTGCTGCGCAGGGCCCAGCAGCGGGGGCTGACGGTGGGGCGGCTGGAGGACTACCTGTAGCCGCTCCCGGAGGCGCTCCCGGAGGGCCGTCCCGGACCTTCGTCCGGCCGACGCGCCGCACGGATTAGCAGTCCGCTTGACCGAGTGCTAATCGCGGTCATAGTCTCGGCTCTGGCACTCGACGCGTGAGAGTGCCAAACACGCGACGGGCAGGTCCGGCACCCGCGACGACGGATCCACCTGGTCGCCACCTCAGACAGTTAACCCCGTGAGATCTCCGAAGGGGGAGGTCGGATCGTGACGACCACCAGCTCCAAGGTTGCCATCAAGCCGCTTGAGGACCGCATCGTGGTCCAGCCGCTCGACGCCGAGCAGACCACCGCCTCTGGCCTGGTCATCCCGGACACCGCGAAGGAGAAGCCCCAGGAGGGCGCCGTCCTCGCCGTGGGTCCGGGCCGCTTCGAGAACGGCGAGCGCCTTCCGCTCGACGTCAAGGTCGGCGACGTCGTCCTGTACAGCAAGTACGGCGGCACCGAGGTGAAGTACAACGGCGAGGAGTTCCTCGTCCTCTCGGCTCGCGACGTGCTCGCGATCATCGAGAAGTAATCACTTCGAGCATTCCTTTGCTCCTGAGCTGCGCCCCTGGCCCCCGCGACCGATAAGAAGCCGGGCGCCCGGGGCGCAGCTTTTTTCACCCACAGATTTCCGAGAGGGCTTCCGCTGTCATGGCGAAGATTCTGAAGTTCGACGAGGACGCCCGTCGCGCCCTTGAGCGCGGCGTCAACAAGCTGGCCGACACGGTGAAGGTGACGATCGGCCCCAAGGGCCGCAACGTCGTCATCGACAAGAAGTTCGGCGCCCCCACCATCACCAACGACGGTGTCACGATCGCCCGCGAGGTCGAGATCGAGGACCCGTACGAGAACCTCGGCGCGCAGCTGGTGAAGGAGGTGGCGACCAAGACCAACGACATCGCGGGTGACGGCACCACCACCGCCACCGTGCTCGCCCAGGCGCTGGTGCGCGAGGGCCTGAAGAACGTCGCCGCCGGCGCCTCCCCGGCCTCCCTGAAGAAGGGCATCGACGCCGCCGTCAAGGCCGTCTCCGACGAGCTGCTGGCCACGGCCCGCCCGATCGACGAGAAGTCCGACATCGCGGCCGTCGCCGCGCTGTCCGCCCAGGACCAGCAGGTCGGCGAGCTGATCGCCGAGGCGATGGACAAGGTCGGCAAGGACGGTGTCATCACCGTCGAGGAGTCCAACACCTTCGGTCTGGAGCTGGACTTCACCGAGGGCATGGCCTTCGACAAGGGCTACCTGTCGCCGTACTTCGTGACGGACCAGGAGCGCATGGAGGCCGTCCTGGAGGACCCCTACATCCTCATCAACCAGGGCAAGATCTCCTCCATCCAGGACATGCTGCCGCTGCTGGAGAAGGTCATCCAGGCCGGCGCGTCCAAGCCGCTGCTGATCATCGCCGAGGACGTCGAGGGCGAGGCCCTGTCGACCCTGGTCGTCAACAAGATCCGCGGCACCTTCAACGCGGTCGCGGTCAAGGCCCCCGGCTTCGGCGACCGCCGCAAGGCGATGCTCCAGGACATGGCCGTCCTCACGGGCGCCACCGTCATCTCCGAGGAGGTCGGCCTCAAGCTCGACCAGGCCGGCCTGGACGTGCTGGGCTCCGCCCGCCGCGTGACGGTCACCAAGGACGACACCACCATCGTCGACGGCTCCGGCAAGACCGAGGACGTCCACGGCCGTGTCGCCCAGATCAAGGCCGAGATCGAGAACACCGACTCCGACTGGGACCGCGAGAAGCTCCAGGAGCGCCTCGCGAAGCTGGCCGGCGGCGTGTGCGTGATCAAGGTCGGCGCCGCCACCGAGGTGGAGCTGAAGGAGAAGAAGCACCGTCTGGAGGACGCCATCTCCGCGACCCGCGCCGCGGTCGAGGAGGGCATCGTCTCCGGTGGTGGCTCCGCCCTGGTCCACGCCTCCAAGGTCCTGGAGGGCAACCTCGACAAGACCGGCGACGAGGCCACCGGTGTCGCGGTCGTCCGCAACGCCGTGGTCGAGCCGCTGCGCTGGATCGGCGAGAACGCCGGCCAGGAGGGCTACGTCATCGTCTCCAAGGTCAAGGACCTGGAGAAGGGGCAGGGCTACAACGCCGCCACCGGCGAGTACGGCGACCTGGTCAAGGCCGGCGTCATCGACCCGGTGAAGGTCACCCGCTCCGCCCTGGAGAACGCCGCCTCCATCGCCTCCCTGCTGCTCACGACCGAGACCCTGGTCGTCGAGAAGAAGGAAGAGGAGCCGGAGGCCGCGGGCCACGGTCACAGCCACGGCCACGCCCACTGAGGCAAGCACCCGTCAGCGAAGGCCCGGCACCCCGGAAGGGGAGCCGGGCCTTCGCCCTGTCCGCCGCCGCGCGGGGCTACTGCTCCAACTCGTCCAGCGCGCCCAGCTGCTGCATCAGCCCCAGTGTGTCGTGCTGCCACCAGGTCTCGGCGATCTTCCCGTCGGAGCGGAACCGGAACAGCGTCGTCCCGCTCATGACGACCTGCCGCCCGGTCGGCGCGATCCCCAGGAACTCGCCCTTGTGCGTGGCCTTCCCGGTCCAGCGCGCGCAGGCCCGCTCGTCCTGCACGAGCAGGTCCTCGATCGTGAACGTGAGGTCGAAGCCCGCGCGCCACATCCGGACCTCGGCGCGGAAGTTGTCCAGCCCCAGGGTGTCCTGCGGGTTGATCGGGTCGTGGCTGTGGATGTCCTCGTCCAACAGGTCGTTGAGCGGTGGCAGTTCACCCGGAGCCGTCAGCGCCGCGAAGAACCGCCGCACGGTCTCCTCGGCCGGCCGGTCGTCCCGTACGACGTCCAGGTCCGTGAACGTCGGCATCCCGTCGCACAGGGCGAGGATCCCCTGGAAGACCCGGTCGGTCTCCGGGAGGTTCGAGTTCCGCATCGCCTCCTCGTACGACGGGAACTCCACGAACTCCACGACGTGCGACGCGTCCGAGCGGTCCTTGCCGACCAGCGCGTGCGTCGCCGTCCGCCGTCCCTTGGTCTGCGCGACCCAGTCGTCCATGAGCCGGTTCATCTCGTCCAGCCGGCTCGTCCTGCACTCGATGAGTTGTACGAAGGTCATGACGCCGCCTCCCGGCCCCCCTGGCCCGGTTTCCGTCACGCCCATTTTCGCCCCGTTCTCACACCGGGGCGACGGCGTCGTCCGTGCTCGCCCCGGGGCTACTGCGGCCCGTACTTGCGCCCCGTCTTCGAGGTGATCCCGCCCAGCAGCGCCCGGGGCGTGACCTTCACCAGGCCCATCAGCGCCTTGTACCTCGGGTCGGGGATCGACAGCGACCTGCCGCGCGCCAGATCGGCCAGGGCCGCCGCGACCAGCTTGTCGGCGTCCAGCCACATCCAGCCCGGGATGTTGTCCGTGCCCATCCCGGCCCGCTCGTGGAACTCGGTGCGCACGAAGCCGGGGCACAGGGCCATCAGCCGCACCCCGCTGCCGGCCAGGTCCCTGGCCGCGCCCTGGGTGAACTGCACGACCCAGGCCTTGGAGGCGCCGTAGGTGCCGCGCGGCACGAAGGCGGCCACGGAGGCGACGTTGACGATCCCGCCCCGGTGCCGCTCGCGCATCGCCCCGGCCGCCGCCGACGTCAGCCGGAGCACCGCCTCGCAGTGCACCTTGAGCATCTTCAGCTCGTCGGCCATGGACACGTCGAGGTAGCGTCCCTTGTTGCCGAAGCCGGCGTTGTTGACCAGCAGGTCGACCGGGTGCTTCCGGTCGCCCAGCCGGTCCGCCACCGACTCGATGCCCTTGTCCTCGGACAGGTCGGCACTCAGCACCTCGACCTCGATGCCGTGCCGGTCGTGCAACTCGGTGGCCTGCTCGCGCAGCCGCTTGGCGTCCCGCGCCACCAGGACGAGGTCATGCCCTTCCGCCGCCAGCCGCCGCGCGAACGCGGCGCCGATCCCCGCGGTCGATCCCGTAATCAGAGCCGTTGTCATGGCCCAAGGGTAGTGACCCGGACCGACAGCCTCCGCTGCCGCGGGCCCCGTGCGGGAACCGGGGTGACAGCCGCTCAGCCCCGCTGCTGCGCCACGTACTTGCGCGCCTGCGCCAGGGCCTCCGAGTGCAGCGCGCCGCCCGCCGCGAGCAGCCGCGGCAGCAGCTCCCGCTCGGTGGTGGTCGCGCGGAACTCCATCGCCGCCGTCACCCCGTGGTCCGGGCGGTGCACGATCTCGACCGGATCGCCCGAGCGGATCTCACCCGGTTCGATCACCCGGAGGTAGGCCCCCGTCACGGCCTTCCGGGTGAATCTCCTGACCCAGCTGCGCTCGCCCAGATGGCCCTGGAACGTACGGCACGGAATCCGGCCCGAGGTCACCTCCAGGACCAGCTCGGCGCCGACCCGCCAGCGCTCGCCGACCAGCGCCCCGGAGACGTCCAGCCCGCGCGTCGTCAGGTTCTCCCCGAAGCAACCGTTGGCCAAAGATCTGCCGAGTTCGCGCTCCCAGTCGTCGAGGTCCTCGCGGGCGAACGCGTACACCGCCTGCTCGTCCCCGCCGTGATGGCGCAGGTCGCACACGGCGTCCCCGGCGAGCCCGCTCGCGCCGGTCCCCTTGGGGCCCGGCGCCGCCACCCGCACCGGACCGTCGGCCGGCTTCTTGTCGATGCCCGTCACGCCCTGCGCCTGGTCCGTGTACGGCACCGGCTGCGGGCGGCCCAGATTGACCGTGAGGACTTTCATGCACATACGGTACGGGAGGTCATCTCAAAGCGTCGAGCGAATATCAGGTGCGATCTCCAAGCGGGGCTTATACTCGGAGGGTGATAGAGGCCCGCCATCTCCGTGTCCTGCGCGCCGTCGCCACCACCGGTTCCTTCTCGGCGGCGGGGCGCGAACTGGGCTGCACCCAGCCCGCCGTCAGCCAGCAGATGAAGGCCCTGGAGACCTCGGTCGGCACCCCGCTCCTGGTCCGCACCGGCCGCGAGATGCGCCTGACCCAGGCCGGCGAGGCCCTCGTCCGGCACGCCTCCGGCATCCTCGCCGGGCTCACCGCCGCCGAGGAGGAGGTCGCCGCCATCGCCGGCCTGCGCGCCGGCCGGGTCCGGCTGGTCTCCTTCCCGAGCGGCAGCTCCACCCTGGTCCCCACCGCACTGGCCGCCCTGCGCGCCGCCCACCCCGGCACCCGCGTCTCCCTGGAGGAGGCCGAGCCCCCGAAGTCGGTCGCGCTGCTCCGCGAGGGCGACTGCGACCTGGCCCTGGCCTTCCGCTACGCCGGCGCGGCCGCCGCCGAGGACTGGGACGACCTCGTCGTACGGCCCCTGCTGACGGACCGGCTGGTCGCGCTCGTGCCCGAGCGGCACCACCTCGCGCGCGCGGAGAGCGTCGCCATCGGCGAGTTGGCCCACGAACCCTGGATCGCGGGCTGCCCGCGCTGCCGGGGCCAGCTGGTCGAGGTGTGCGAGGGGGCCGGCTTCACCCCGCGCATCGACTTCGCCACCGACGACTACCCGGCGGTCGTCGGTCTGGTCGGCGCGGGCCTCGGCGTGGCCGTACTGCCGCAGCTCGCGGTGGAGTCGGTCCGGCCGAGGGGTGTGCGCACGGTCCGGCTGGAGCCGGCGGTACGGCGCGAGATCGTCGCCCTCACACTGCCCGACCTGGCCCAGGTGCCGGCCGTGGCGGCGACCCTGGAGCAACTGGCCCGTGTGTCCCTGCGCGCACAGGGGCACACACAGGGGCACGAGGGCACGCCCGCGCGTGCGTAAGCGGCGCGGCGGCACCGGTCACGGGCACACGCGTGTGTGCCCGGAATAGTTGAAGAAACGTTCCTTCAATGACTCGGGGCGGTGTTCCCGCTGGTGGTCGACGCCGACACCAGGCGGTTGCGAGCCCGCCCCATCAACTCTTCACGCTCGTCCTCGGTCAGGCCGCCCCACACGCCGTACGGCTCGCGCACCGCCAGCGCATGCGCCGCGCACTCCGCACGGACAGGGCACCTCATGCAGACCTCCTTGGCCGAGTTCTCGCGAGCGCTCCGAGCCGCCCCGCGCTCACCCTCCGGGTGGAAGAAGAGCGAGCTGTCCACCCCGCGGCAGGCAGCCAGCAGCTGCCAGTCCCACAGGTCAGCGTTCGGTCCGGGAAGGCGGGAGAAATCTGCCATTACGTGACCCCTTGTAGCCGTTCTGGGCGGATACGGTGCCAACGACCGTACATCTCCGGTCTAAGGAGATGAAAATATGACTCATTGCGAATCTAGCCTCGGACATCCCGAAACGGGAAGAAAAGCGGCCGAATGGGGCATGGGTTGTGATGAAAAGTTGAGGGTCTGTTGGTCGTGTCTGCACCGTGTCGAGACCCTCACGTAGAGTGCCGATGACGGTATGCAGCCCCGTAACTCTTTCGAGTGACCGTCGTTGAGAGTGCGGAGGCGGTTGAGAACACCGGCACTCGGGCAGGCGTCCGGGGCGGTCGACCGCACAGGTGACGATTCCGTACCAGCCTGGAGGCTCAAGGTGACGCGCATCAGCTGCGGAGGGCGGTCATGACTTCCGTCCTCGTCTGCGACGACTCCCCGCTTGCCCGAGAAGCGCTGCGCCGCGCGGTCGCGACCGTGCCCGGTGTCGAGCGCGTGACGACGGCGGCCAACGGCGAGGAAGTCCTCCGCCGCTGGGGCGCCGACCGCTCCGATCTCATCCTGATGGATGTCCGCATGCCCGGCCTGGGCGGTGTGGAAACCGTGCGCCGGCTGCTGTCGGCGGACCCGGGCGCGCGCATCATCATGCTCACCGTCGCCGAGGATCTCGACGGCGTGGCCCTCGCGGTCGCCGCCGGCGCCCGCGGGTATCTGCACAAGGACGCCTCGCGCGCCGAGCTGCGCGCCACGGTGACGCAGGCGCTGGCCGACCCGACCTGGCGGCTGGCCCCGCGCCGGCTCCGCTCGGCCGAGATGGGCGCCGCGCCCACGCTCACCGCGCGCGAGATCCAGGTCCTGGAGGGCATGAGCCACGGCCGCTCCAACGCGGAGATCGGGCGCGAGCTGTTCCTCTCCGAGGACACGGTCAAGACGCACGCGCGCCGCCTGTTCAAGAAGCTCGGCGCCTCGGACCGGGCCCACGCCGTGGCGCTCGGCTTCCGCTGGGGACTGGTCCGGTAGCCGGTGCCCGGCCCCACGGGGCCGGGCGGGACCGGTCGGCCCCGGGCGGTTCGCCCGAGGCCGGCGACGGCCCCGCCGCCCCGGGCAGTCGCCGCGCGCCCCCGGGACTTGGCTCGCGCCCCGGGAGCGCTCGTGAACGCCCCGGATGCGCGTCCCGGCCGCCCCGAGGAGTTGCTGTGAGGTGCCGTCACAGGGTGGACCCGGTCACATTCGGGGGCATCTGCGCCGACTCGTCGGCACGGCGTTCCCTCGTGTGCGGGACCGTGATCGCGCGCCGTGCGCCGGGTGCTGTCACACGCCGGTCCGCAGGAGCGGTGTCGTCCGGCAAGGCCCAGGTCGGCGGGGTTCGCCGGTCTGGAGCGGAGCGGTCACGGCCGGTGCCGTGCGGGGTGGTTCGGGGTGCGGGCGCGCGGGTGGCGTGCCCCGGGCGTACGACCTCACCGGACATCTCTGCGAGTGGCGCGCAAGGCAGCACGCCGTACGCGCGACGCTCGTTTCGGCGCGGATGCCGCATCCTTGAGATGTGGAGTCTCTCGGGGACGAGTCGGTCGAGCGGAAGGGGAGGGCGCAGGAGATGAGTGCCGGCGCACCTGCTCATAACGCTTCGGTGCACAACCACGAGCACAATGCGACGGACCGGACGGCCGCAAGGCACCATGGACCGATGCGCGACGACGATGCGGGCACGGCCCAGGGGGCGATCGGTGCGCTCGTGCATCGTGCCGTCGACGGGGACGAGCAGGCCACGCACGATCTGCTCGCCCATGTCCACCCCCTCGCGCTGCGCTACTGCCGCACCCGGCTGTCCCGGCTGCCGGGCGACGCGCGTCACTTCGTCGAGGACCTCGCCCAGGAGGTCTGCGTCGCGGTCCTGTTGGCCCTGCCGCGCTACCGCGACACCGGCCGCCCCTTCGAGGCGTTCGTCTTCGCCATCGCCTCGCACAAGGTGGCCGACCTCCAGCGCGCGGCGATGCGCCACCCGGGCTCCACGGTCGTCCCCTCGGACGAGATGCCGGAGCGCCCCGACGACTCCCTCGGTCCCGAGGAGCGCGCCCTGCTCAACAGCGACGCCGCGTGGGCCAAGAAACTGCTGGCCAACCTCCCCGAGAACCAGCGCGAACTGCTCCTGCTGCGCATCGCCGTGGGCTTGACCGCGGAGGAGACGGGACAGATGTTGGGAATGTCACCCGGCGCGGTCCGGGTCGCCCAGCACCGCGCGCTGAGCCGCCTGAGGGCGCTCGCCGAGCAGTGACACCTTGAGCGGAGCCCCTGCGGCTCCCGTTGTTGAACAGTCACGCTTCCGCTTCCGTACGAACATACGAAGCCTGAAGCCACCCCGTACCGTGGAATTTGCTAGCGGCGCTTCCCGTTAGCATGGACATCCGCACCGATCAAGGCCATTTGGGGAAGGTGTCATGACTGCCAACGTCGACGGAGTGCCCGGTAAATTCGCGACACTCGGGCTGACCTACGACGACGTGCTGCTGCTGCCGGGCGCGTCGGACATGGCGCCCGACGAGATCGACACCGCCTCGTACGTCTCCAGGAATGTGCGGGTCAACATCCCGCTGCTGTCCGCCGCCATGGACAAGGTGACCGAGTCCCGCATGGCGATCGCGATGGCCCGCCAGGGCGGCGTGGGCGTGCTGCACCGCAACCTCTCCATCGAGGACCAGGCCAACCAGGTCGACCTGGTGAAGCGCTCCGAGTCCGGCATGGTCACGGACCCCATCACCATCCACCCGGAGGCCACGCTCGCCGAGGCCGACGCGCTGTGTGCCAGGTTCCGCATCAGCGGCGTCCCGGTGACGGACGGCGACAAGAAGCTCCTCGGCATCGTCACCAACCGTGACATGGCCTTCGAGAGCGACCGCAGCCGCCGCGTGCACGAGGTCATGACCCCGATGCCGCTGGTCACCGGCAAGGTCGGCATCTCCGGTGCCGAGGCGATGGAGCTGCTGCGCAAGCACAAGATCGAGAAGCTGCCGCTGGTCGACGACGAGGGTGTCCTCAAGGGCCTGATCACCGTCAAGGACTTCGTCAAGGCCGAGCAGTACCCGAACGCCGCGAAGGACTCCGAGGGCCGGCTGCTGGTCGGCGCGGCGGTCGGCGTGGCCGGTGACTCCTACGAGCGCGCCCAGGCCCTGGTCGAGGCCGGTGCCGACTTCATCGTCGTGGACACCGCGCACGGCCACTCCCGGCTGGTCGGCGACATGATCGCCAAGATCAAGTCGAACGCCGCCGGCGTCGACGTCATCGGCGGCAACGTCGCCACCCGCGACGGCGCCCAGGCGCTGGTCGACGCGGGCGCCGACGGCATCAAGGTCGGTGTCGGACCGGGCTCCATCTGCACCACGCGCGTGGTCGCCGGTGTCGGCGTCCCGCAGGTCACCGCGATCTACGAGGCCGCGCTCGCCGCCAAGGCGGCCGGTGTCCCGGTCATCGGCGACGGCGGTCTGCAGTACTCCGGCGACATCGCCAAGGCCCTGGTCGCGGGCGCCGACACGGTGATGCTCGGCTCGCTGCTCGCGGGCTGCGAGGAGTCCCCGGGCGAGCTGCTGTTCATCAACGGCAAGCAGTTCAAGTCGTACCGCGGCATGGGCTCCCTCGGTGCCATGCAGACCCGCGGCGACCGCAAGTCGTTCTCCAAGGACCGCTACTTCCAGGAGGGCGTCGCCTCCGACGAGCAGCTGATCCCCGAGGGCATCGAGGGCCAGGTGCCCTACCGCGGCCCGCTGGCCTCCGTCGTCCACCAGCTGGTCGGCGGTCTGCGCCAGTCGATGTTCTACGTCGGCGGCAGGACCGTGCCCGACCTCCAGGCGGGCGGCCGGTTCGTGCGGATCACCTCGGCGGGCCTGAAGGAGAGCCACCCGCACGACATCCAGATGACGGTCGAGGCGCCGAACTACAGCAGGAAGTGACGCACGCGTACGCGTGACGGCAGGAAAAGGGCGGCCCCGGAGCATCCGGGGCCGCCGTTGTCGTACCCGTCGGCGATACTGGGAGACGCTGAAACGCATCAGGGAAAGGCCAAGACGTGACTGAGATCGAGATCGGGCGCGGCAAGCGGGGCCGCAGGGCGTACGCCTTCGACGACATCGCCGTCGTCCCCAGCCGCCGTACGCGGGACCCGAAGGAGGTCTCGATCGCCTGGCAGATCGACGCCTACCGCTTCGAGCTGCCCTTCCTGGCCGCCCCCATGGACTCGGTCGTCTCCCCGGCCACCGCGATCCGCATCGGTGAGCTGGGCGGCCTGGGTGTCCTCAACCTCGAAGGTCTGTGGACGCGGCACGAGGACCCCCAGCCGCTGCTGGACGAGATCGCCCAGCTGCCCGCCGAGCAGGCGACGCGCCGCCTCCAGGAGATCTACGCCGCGCCGATCAAGGAGGAGCTGATCGGCGCGCGCATCAAGGAGGTGCGCGACTCGGGCGTGGTCACGGCGGCCGCGCTCTCCCCGCAGCGCACGGCCCAGTTCTCCAAGGCGGTCGTCGACGCGGGCGTGGACATCTTCGTGATCCGCGGTACGACGGTCTCGGCGGAGCACGTCTCGTCCTCGCACGAGCCGCTGAACCTGAAGCAGTTCATCTACGAGCTGGACGTCCCGGTGATCGTCGGCGGCTGCGCCACGTACACCGCGGCCCTGCACCTGATGCGCACGGGCGCGGCCGGTGTGCTGGTCGGCTTCGGCGGCGGCGCCGCGCACACCACGCGCAACGTGCTGGGCATCCAGGTCCCGATGGCCACGGCCGTCGCCGACGTGGCCGCGGCCCGCCGGGACTACATGGACGAGTCCGGCGGCCGGTACGTGCACGTGATCGCGGACGGCGGCGTCGGCTGGTCCGGCGACCTGCCCAAGGCGATCGCCTGCGGCGCCGACGCGGTGATGATGGGCTCCCCGCTGGCGCGCGGCACGGACGCGCCGGGCAAGGGCCACCACTGGGGCATGGAGGCGGTCAACGAGGAGCTGCCCCGCGGCCAGAAGGTCGATCTCGGCACGGTCGGCACGATCGAGGAGATCCTCACCGGCCCGTCCCACACCCCCGACGGCTCGATGAACTTCTTCGGCGCCCTGCGCCGCGCCATGGCCACGACCGGCTACAGCGAGCTGAAGGAGTTCCAGCGGGTCGAGGTCACCGTCGCGGACAGCCAGCACCGCCGCTGACCCGTACGACGCCGCGGGGCCCCGTCCACCGGTGCGGTGGGGGTCCCGCACGGCCCGTCAGCGACACCGGCGGGCGTTGAGCCGGGCGGCCTGGCGTGTCAGGTGGTCGCGCTCGGCGAGGTGGGGTGCCTTGTGGGCCGCCTCGGCGTACAGCCGTGCCGCCGTCGCCAGGTCGCCGTCGCGCTCGTGGAGGTACGCCGCCACCGCGGTGTGGCGGGGCAGTGAGTCGTCCAGCTCGGCGAGCGCCGCGAGGCCGGCGCGCGGTCCGTCGGCCTCGCCGACGGCGACCGCGCGGTTGAGCCGGACGACCGGGCTGTCGGTGAGGCGCGCGAGCTCGTCGTACCACTCGACGATCTGCACCCAGTCGGTCTCCTGCGCGGTGGGCGCGTCCGCGTGGAGTGCGGCGACGGCGGCCTGGGCCTGGAACTCGCCCAGCCGGTCGCGGGCGAGGGCCGTCTGCAGGATCTCGACGCCCTCGGCGATCAGCGCGGTGTCCCACCGGCCGCGGTCCTGCTCCGCGAGCGGTACGAGGCCGCCGTCGGGCGCGGTCCGCGCGGCGCGCCGCGCGTGGTGGAGCAGCATCAGGGCCAGCAGCCCCGCCGCCTCGGGGTGGTCGACCTGGGCCGCGAGCTGCCGGGTGAGCCGGATGGCCTCCGCGGCGAGGTCGACGTCGCCGGAGTAGCCCTCGTTGAAGACCAGGTAGAGGACGCGCAGCACGGTGGCCACGTCACCGGGCTGGTCGAGGCGCACGCCGGAGACGGTGCGCTTGGCCCGGCTGATGCGCTGCGCCATGGTCGCCTCGGGCACCAGATAGGCCTGGGCGATCT
Source organism: Streptomyces sp. NPDC025793 (assembly GCF_055558375.1). Classification (NCBI taxonomy): domain Bacteria; kingdom Bacillati; phylum Actinomycetota; class Actinomycetes; order Kitasatosporales; family Streptomycetaceae; genus Streptomyces; species Streptomyces sp. NPDC025793. Next base: position 39,784 of record NZ_JBVHMR010000016.1, read on the forward strand.
GGCGGGTGGTCAGCCCGCCGACGGCACGCAGCGTGAGCGCGACGGCGGACGACGGTGTCAGCGAGGGGTGGGCGCAGAGGAAGTAGAGCTGGAGCGTGTCGTCGGCCGCGGACGCGGGACCGGTGGCCGGTTCCGCGTCGACGAGGTCCTCACGCCGGCGGCGCGCGGTGTCCGCGCGGGTCGCGTCGAGGAACCGGCGCCAGGCCACGGTGACCAGCCAGCCCTTCGGATCGCGCGGCGGCTCGGCCGGCCAGACGCGGACCGCCTCGACCAGCGCGTCCTGTACGGCGTCCTCGGCCGCCGCGAAGTCGGCTCCGCGGCGGACGAGGACGGCGAGCACGCTCGGCGTGAGGCTCCTCAGCAGGGCCTCGTTCACGAGTGAAAGCACTCCGTGATGGTGGGCGACGCGGTCAGGAACGGGCGCACCTCCAGCCACTCGTGGATCGGCTTCCCGCCCGCACCCGGGGCGGCCGACAGCTCCCCGGCCAGCTCGACGGCGCGCTCGTCGCTGTCGACGTCGATCACCATCCAGCCGGCGATCAGGTCCTTGGTCTCGGCGAACGGGCCGTCGGTGACCGGCGGGCGCCCCTCGCCGTCGTACCGGACCCAGGCCCCTTCGGGGGCGAGCGCCTGGCCGTCGATGAACTCGCCGCTCTTCTCCAGCCGGGCCGCGAAGTCGTTCATGTACTGCACGTGCGCCGAGATCTCCTCCGGCGTCCACCGGTCCATCGGCACGTCGTTGACCGCGGCCGGGGCGCCGCGGTAGTGCTTCAGCAGCAGGTACTTGGCCATCGTGTCTCTCCTCGCCTGGTGCGATCCATTGTGGTCGCGTTCACCCCGGGGACGGAGCCGGACGCGGGTTCTCGACATCGTCGGCCGATATTTCTCCGGAGAGCGATTCCGCCCGCTCAGAGCCGGTGCGCCGCCCCCGTCGGCGTGGCGCCGCGGGTGTCCAGGAGGAGCTGGGCCTTCACCGACAGGCCTTGCAGGTCGTATGTGCGGTGCTGCTGGAGCAGGATCGTCAGGTCGGCTTCGGCGGCCGCCTCGTAGAGCGAGTCCGCGCGCGGGACCGGGCGGTCCAGGACGTTCCACGCGGCCACGTACGGGTCGTGGTAGCTCACCGAGGCGCCCATCTCCATCAGCCGGATCGCGACCTCCTGGGCCGGTGTGCCCTGGAGGTCGGCGAGGTCGGCCTTGTAGGTGACGCCGAGCAGCAGCACGCGCGCGCCCCGGGCGGACTTGCCGTACTCGTTGAGGAGGGTGGCGGCGCGCTGGACGACGTAGCGCGGCATGCGGTGGTTGACCTGCTGGGCCAGTTCCACGATGCGCAGCGTGCGGGTGGCGTGGCCGGTGAGGTCCTGCGGGACGCCGTGCCCGCCGACGCCGGGGCCGGGGCGGAAGGCCTGGAAGCCGAAGGGCTTGGTCTCCGCGCAGCGGATGACGTCCCACAGGTCGACGCCGAGCTCGTAGCAGAGGACGGCCATCTCGTTGACGAGCGCGATGTTGACGTGCCGGAAGTTGGTCTCCAGCAGTTGTACGGTCTCCGCCTCGCGCAGCCCGCGCGCGCGGACGACCTTGTCGGTGAGCCGGCCGTAGAAGGCGGCGGCCGACTCGGTGCAGGCGGGGGTGAGGCCGCCGATGACCTTGGGGGTGCCGGCGGGGGTGTGGTCGCGGTTGCCGGGGTCGACGCGGCTGGGCGCGTAGGCGAGGTGGAAGTCGCGCCCGGCGCGCAGCCCCGAGCCCTTCTCCAGCAGCGGCCGCAGGAAGTTCTCCGTCGTGCCGGGCAGGACGGGGGACTCCAGGATGACGGTGGTGTGCGGGCGCAGCCGTTCGGCCAGGGTGCGGGCGGCCGCCTCCACCTGGCCGAGGTCGAGCCCGCCGTCGGCGTCGCGCGGGGTCGGCGCGCAGATCACGGCGGTGCGCACCCGGCCGAGCTGGGCGGCGTCGGTGCCGGGCCGGAAGCCCGCGGCGTGCATGCGGCGCAGCTCGGCCGGGCTGAGCGAGCCCGCCTCGGGGCCCGTGGCGTAGCCGATGGTGGAGATGCCGGCGGCGACGGCGGCCTGGGCGAGCGGCAAGCCGTAGGGACCGAGTCCGATGACGGCGAGGTCTGCGGGCATTGGCGTGAGCCGTCCTTCCCAGTAGCCGAAGCGGGACAGGTGCGCAACCGCTGTGGACAGCCTGAGCGGGCACGATGTCAGCCTAGGTAGAGATATGACCGTTATGTGTGATTGTGTTCGTGTGTCTTCCGAGGGTTGTGCGTGAGTTGTCCACAGCGTGGAAGCCCGTGGTGGCTGAAGCCGGGCAAGCCGGTCAGAATTTGGGCATGAGGAGGGGATGAACCGGGCTTCGCCCACCGGGTGCGGCCGACGCGAGCGAGTGCGACAGCGGGAGGCAGCGGTGAGGACAGCGACTCTGGGCCCTGAGCAGCGCGCCGAGGCACTGGCGGCGATGGCGGAGCGCGAGCTGGACGTGCTGGTGGTCGGCGGTGGAGTCGTCGGTGCCGGTACGGCGCTGGACGCTGTCACGCGCGGTCTGTCCACCGGTCTCGTCGAGGCCCGCGACTGGGCGTCCGGCACCTCCAGCCGGTCCAGCAAGCTCATCCACGGCGGCCTGCGCTACCTGGAGATGCTCGACTTCGCCCTCGTACGGGAGGCGTTGAAGGAGCGCGGGCTGCTGCTGGAGCGGCTCGCCCCGCACCTGGTCAAGCCGGTGCCGTTCCTCTACCCGTTGCAGCACAAGGGCTGGGAGCGGCTCTACGCCGGCTCGGGCGTGGCCCTGTACGACGCGATGTCCATGGCGCGCGGACACGGCCGGGGCCTGCCCCTGCACCGGCATCTGACCCGCCGTCACGCCCTGCGCGTCGCCCCCTGCCTGAAGAAGGACGCGCTGGTCGGCGCCCTGCAGTACTACGACGCCCAGGTGGACGACGCCCGCTTCGTGGCCACCCTGGTGCGCACCGCCGCGTCCTTCGGCGCGAAGGTGGCCAACCGCGCGCGCGTGACCGGGTTCCTGCGCGAGGGCGACCGGGTCGTCGGCGCGCGGCTGCGGGACGTCGAGGGCGGCGGGGAGTACGAGATCCGCGCCAAACAGATCGTCAACGCGACGGGCGTGTGGACCGACGACACCCAGGCCATGGTGGGCGAGCGCGGCCAGTTCCACGTCCGCGCCTCCAAGGGCATCCACCTCGTCGTGCCCAAGGACCGCATCCACTCCACCAGCGGCCTGATCCTGCGCACCGAGAAGTCCGTCCTCTTCGTCATCCCCTGGGGCCGGCACTGGATCATCGGCACCACCGACACCGACTGGGACCTCGACAAGGCCCATCCGGCCGCGTCCAGCGCCGACATCGACTACCTGCTGGAGCACGTCAACTCCGTGCTGGCGGTCCCGCTCGGCCGCGACGACGTCCAGGGCGTGTACGCGGGCCTGCGCCCGCTGCTCGCCGGGGAGTCGGACGCCACGAGCAAGCTGTCCCGCGAGCACACGGTCGCCCATCCGGCGCCGGGGCTCGTGGTCGTCGCGGGCGGCAAGTACACCACCTACCGCGTGATGGCCAAGGACGCCGTCGACGAGGCGGTGCACGGCCTGGACATGCGCGTCGCCGACTGCGTGACCGAGGAGACCCCGCTGCTGGGCGCCGAGGGGTACCAGGCGCTGTGGAACGCACGCGCGCGCATCGCCGCCCGCACCGGAGTGCACGTGGCCCGCGTCGAGCATCTGCTGAACCGGTACGGCTCGCTGGCCGAGGAGGTCCTGGACCTCGTCGCCGCCGACCCCGCGCTGGGCGCGCCGTTGACCGGTGCCGACGACCATCTGCGCGCCGAGGTGGTCTACGCCGCCTCCCACGAGGGCGCCCGGCACCTGGACGACGTCCTCACCCGCCGTACCCGCATCTCCACCGAGACCTTCGACCGGGGCACGCGCTGCGCGCGCGAGGCGGCCGAGCTGATGGCGCCGGTCCTCGGCTGGGACAAGGGCCAGGTCGAGAGAGAGGTCGAGCACTACGAGAAGCGGGTGGAGGCCGAGCGCGAGTCCCAGCTCCAGCCCGACGACCTGACGGCGGACGCGGCCCGGCTGGGGGCGCCGGACATCGTGCCGCTGTAGCCGCGTCAGACCCTGAAGCGGTGTCAGGGTCCCGGTTCCTCCCCTCTTGCAACCCCTCATCCCGATAAGCGGAACAGCTGCTTCAGGTAGGCCCCTGGGCGACGGGCACTTGTCGGGTGAGAGACAATGGAGGCTCTGTCAGGGCGGGTTGCATGAGGGGACGCATGTCGGAGGCGGAGCGGGCGGGCACTTCTCGTCAGGAGACTCGTCAGGACAAGAGCGAGCGTCGTCTCCTCGCCGGGCGGTACCGGCTGGGAGATGTGCTGGGCCGCGGCGGCATGGGCACCGTGTGGCGGGCCGAGGACGAGACCCTGGGCCGGACGGTGGCCGTCAAGGAGCTGCGGTTCCCGTCGAACATCGACGAGGAGGAGAAGCGGCGTCTGATCACGCGCACCCTGCGCGAGGCCAAGGCGATCGCCCGGATCCGCAACAACAGCGCGGTGACGGTCTTCGACGTCGTCGACGAGGACGACCGGCCCTGGATCGTCATGGAGTTGGTGGAGGGCAAGTCCCTCGCCGAGGTCATCCGCGAGGACGGTCTGCTGGAGCCGAAGCGCGCCGCCGAGGTCGGGCTCGCCGTCCTCGACGTGCTGCGCTCGGCGCACCGCGAGGGCATCCTGCACCGGGACGTGAAGCCGTCCAACGTGCTCATCGCCGAGGACGGCCGGGTCGTGCTCACCGACTTCGGCATCGCCCAGGTCGAGGGCGACCCGTCCATCACCTCCACCGGCATGCTCGTCGGCGCCCCCTCCTACATCTCCCCGGAGCGTGCCCGCGGCCACAAGCCGGGCCCGGCGGCCGACCTGTGGTCCCTCGGCGGCCTGCTGTACGCGGCGGTGGAGGGCACTCCGCCGTACGACAAGGGTTCGGCGATCGCCACGCTCACCGCGGTGATGACCGAGCCGCTGGAGGAGCCCAAGAACGCGGGCCCGCTGCGGGACGTCATCTACGGCCTGCTCACCAAGGACCCGGCCAAGCGGCTCGACGACGCGGGCGCCCGCTCCGAGTTCAACAAGGTGATCCGCGCGCCCGAGCCGGAGCCGATGGACGCCACCCGGGTGGTTCCGCTGCCGCCGCAGCCCGGACCGGCCGGGGGTCGACGGAGCGAGGAGGCCGCGGACAAGCTGCGCGGCGCGCTGCGGTCGGTCCGCAAGGCGGCGGGCGCCGCCTCGGCCGCGGCCGCGACGCGGGCGAAGAGCGGCGGCGACCCGAGCGCGCCCCCCGCGGGCGGCGGCCCGGCGGCCGCGAGCGGCACGGCCGCTACGAGCGGTACGCGTGGTGCGAGCGGGTCGGGGGGTGGCGCGCGTACGACCGGTTCCGCGGGCGCGGCCGGTCCTGTCGCCGGCGCAAACCGACCCGGCGCCTCCGGCTCCGGACGGCCCGGTGGGCCTGCGGAGGGTGGCGCACGGCGGACCGGTACGGCCCCGTCCGCCGCGGGCGGGCCGAACTCCGGTGCGAGCAAGCCGAGTTCGGGCTGGCCGGTAATGCCGCCGCCGGACCTGGACCTGCCGCCGCGGCCGGTGCCGAGGGCGCCGCTGACCGACGTGGTGCCCCGGCGCACGCTGGTGATCATCGCCGTGGTGGTCGCCCTCGCCGTGCTCGGCACCGTGCTCGCCTTCGCCCTCAGCGGCGGCGACAGCAACGACAACGGCAGCGGGGCCAGGGCGGCGAGCGCGAGCGCGTCCACCAAGGAGGACCGTGGCACGGGCGGCGCCGCGCGGGCGAAGGGGTCGAGCCCGTCGTCCGCCGGCGGCACGCCGTCGGGCGACCGGTCCGGCGGCGGCGCGAGCGCGTCCGCCGCCGGCTCCGGCTCGTCCGCCGCGAAGGGCGGCGGCAGCGCGCCGGCGGTGTCGACCCGCAAGGGCGGCCAGGGCTACTCGATCGGGCTGCCCAAGGGCTGGTCGTACGGGTCCAGCGACAGCGCCGGCGACCGCTACACCGGCCCCGACGGACAGAAGCTGCTCGTCGCGTGGACGACCACGCCCAAGGACGACCCGGTGGCGGACTGGAAGAACCAGGAGCGCTACATGGTGCGTTCCCAGTACCACAAGGTCCGCATAGAGAAGGTGGACTACCGCAACTGGAACACGGCCGACTGGGAGTTCACGTACGTCGACGGCGCCAAGTACCACACCATCGACCGGGGATTCGTCGTCAACGGCAGTCTCGGCTACGGGCTGATGTACACCGCGAAGGACGCGGACTGGGACAGCGCTCTGCGCGAGGACACCTGGAAGACGCTGACGGCGTCCTTCACACCCAAGTCGTAATCACCGTACGGCGGTTTGGGGCGTCACAATCCGGTATCCGCTCAATGCGGGTTGCCTCCGGCACGTATCGTGAATGGTTGCGGACCGTACGCAGCCGTATGAGTGTGCGAAACGGGGCGCGAGGCGAACGGATGTGACCAACCGGGCGGCCGGGGGAGGCAACGTGGACGACTACGCGGGTCGGGTGCTCGCCGACCGCTACCGCCTGCCGCTGCCGCCCTCCGACGAGTACGAACTCACCGAGACCCGCGCCTTCGACACCTACAGCGGGCAGGAAGTCCTCGTCCGGCAGGTGCCGTTGCCGGAGGTCGTCGAGGCCGAGGTGCTCGACGCGGAGGGACTGCCCGAGGGGTTCACGGCGCGCGAGCGCGGGGCCCGGCGGACGGCGCCGGATGCCCGTACGGCCACCCGCCGGCCCGCCGACCCGGCCGTACGGCGCGCCGTCGAGGCCGCGCAGGCGGCCGCCCGCATCCCCGACCATCCCCGGCTGGACCAGGTCTTCGACGTGTTCGCAGAGGGCGGGTCGCTGTGGATCGTCAGCGAGTGGGTCGCGGCGCGCCCGCTGTCCGCGTTCCTCGCCGAGCAGCCGCTGTCGCCGTACCGGGCGGCCGAGGTCGCCTCCGACGTGCTCATGGCACTGCGGGTGCTGCACGCCCATGGCTGGGTGCATCGCAACATCACGGCCCGTACGGTGCTCGTCTGCGACGACGGCCGCGTGATGCTGACCGGCCTCGCGGTCGGCGCGGCGGAGGAGGCGCTGAGCGGGTACGACCCGGTACCGAGCCTTGACGACGCACCGAACGAGGGAATTCCCGGGACGCCGGGCGGGCCGGAAACGGCGGGACCTGTGGGTCTGGTGGGTCCGGCGGGCCTGGAGCGCGTCGAGCCGGAGGCCGGGACGGCGTCCACCGGCGGCCCCGGCGGCCCGGGCGGCGGTCGCGTGGGTGGGCCTGCGGGGCGGGGTGGGGGTGCGTTCGCCGGAGGGTGGGCGGCGGCTGCCGGTGCGGACGGTGCCGACGGCGCGTTCGGCGGTGGGCGGGGAGTCGCCGCCTCTTCCGGTGGCCCGGCGGGCGGTGTTCCGTCCGCCGACGTCGACCCCGAGGCCGCGCGCCGGGCGGCGATCCGGGCGAGGGCGGCCGGCGGCCTGCCGGGCGCCGACGGGACGTCGGGCGGCGCCGATACGCCAGGACCGCGGGCCCTGGAGAGCGGAGCGAGCGGTACGGGCGGGGCCGACATCCGGGCCGCTCGCGCCGGAGCCATCGCCGCGTATCGCGCGGGCGCGCGCGCCGCCGCCCGGGTGCAGGAGTCCCGGCAGACCGGACGCCCCGCACTGCCCGGCGCCCGCCCGCCCGTCGAGGGCAGCACCTACGGCGCCGACCCGACACTCCCCGCCCCGGGAGCAAACCCCCACGGCGGCCACGGGCTGTCCTCGGACGGACGGCGCCCCTCGGCCATGCCGGGCCAGAACCCTGTCGTCCCCGGCCAGAACCCCGCCGCACTCGGCCGGAACCCGCTCGTCCCCGGCCAGAACTCCGCCGTACCGGGCCAGAGCCCGCTCGCACCCGGTCAGGGCCCTGTCAGCCCCGGCCAGGCCCCCGCTGTCCCGGGCCGGAACGCAGCCGCGCCCGGTCAGAGCCCGCTGGCCCCCGGCCGGGACCCGTTCGTCCCCGGCCAGAACTCCGCCGTACCGGGCCAGAGCCCGCTCGCACCCGGTCAGGGCCCTGTCAGCCCCGGCCAGGCCCCCGCTGTCCCGGGCCGGAACGCAGCCGCGCCCGGTCAGAGCCCGCTGGCCCCCGGCCGGGACCCGTTCGTCCCCGGCCAGGCCCCCGCTGTCCCCGGCCAGAGCCCGCTCGCCCCCGGCCAGAACCCACATGCCCCCAACCGGCCCCCCGCCGCCCCCGAGCAGCTCTCCTCCCCCCGCTCCGGCGTCGATGCCGCCCGTCAGGTTCTGCCCTCGCAGTCCGCCGGTGCCTCTCGCTGGGATGAGTCTGGTGTTCTGGCCGGGCCTCCGCGTGGGCCCGTGACCGCTCTGGCGGCCGAGAGGGCGCGGCAGGTGCGGATGACGGTGGTCGGGCCGGTGACCGAGCGGTGGGCGCCGGAGCAGGCCGGGCCCGTGCACGAGAACTGGCAGCTGGCGGCGCCGATCGGGCCCGCGACCGACCTGTGGGCGCTCGGGGCGTTGCTGTTCCGGGCGGTGCAGGGGCATGCGCCGTACCCGGAGGAGTCGACGGCGGAGCTGGTGCAGCTCGTGTGCGCCGAGCCGCCCGCCTTCGCCGAGGAGTGCGGCCCGCTGCGGCCGGTCGTGGAGTCGTTGCTCCGGCAGGATCCGACCGAGCGACTCGACTTCGAGGAACTGGGCGGCTGGCTGCGGTCGTTGGTGCGGTCCGCGCCCGAACCCGACGCCGGTACGCGCGTGGTGACCGTGCCGCCCAGCGACCCGCGCCGGCTGCCGATCGTCCGGCGCCGCGGCGAGCTGGTGCGGCTGCGGCGCCGGCGCTCCCGTGCGGCGGAGGCCTCGCCGCACGGCCGGCACAAGCGGTCCTCGGAGCGGGCCGGGGGCGAGGCGCGTTCGCCGCGCGGTCTCGGCCGGACCCTGCTTGTACTGATCCTGCTCCTGCTGGCCGGCGCGATCGCGTACGCGATGCTGTTCCTGCCCAAGCAGGGGCACGACGGAGCGGCCGGCGGCGACCGGACCGGCAGCGCGGGGGAGGCGAGCCCCGCGCCCTCGCACGACCCGCAGCCCTCCGCCCCACAGCCCTCCTCCGGGCAGTCCGCGGACGCCGGTCCCTCCGGGTCCGCGCCCGCCACCCAGACCCAGACCGGGGGCGATCCGAGCGTCGCCGACGGATTCACTCTGCGCACCGACCCCGGCGGCTTCAAGATCGCCGTCGCCAAGGGCTGGGGCCGCACCCCGAAGAACGGCAGCGGGGAGGTCGTGTACGGGCAGGGGAACTTCGAGTTGATCGTCGTACCCGGAAGGGACAGCGCGGCGGCCTACGGCAGTGACCCGATGGCGTACCAGCGGGACAAGGAGAGCGAGCTGCAGCCGTACCGGGACTCCAGCTGGGCCACGGCCACCGGGCTGCGGACCATCGAGGTGGGCGGACGGACCATGGCCGAGGGGCAGTTCACCTGGACCGACGGGCAGGGGCGCGACCTGTTCGTGCGCAACATGGCGATCCTGCTGAACGGCCGCTACCACATCATCCAGGTCCGTGGCCCGGAGTCCGAGCGGGACCAGGTGACCCGGTTGTACGAGCAGGCCACCGAGACGTACACCTACACCGGTTGAGCGCCACGGGCACCGGTTGAGCGCGCCGGGTAACCGGCGGGAAGCGCCTGGGCAGGCGACAAGCGTCACAGTGCTGTCACCTTGGTACCCCGCTGGTTCCCTGCGGGCGGGCCGGTCCTTAGTCTGAGCCTGTCAAGAGCATTGCGGGGCAACGTGAATCAGATGCAGGGCCTGCTCATAGCGGGCCGCTACCGGCTCGCCGATTCCATCGGCAGCGGCGGCATGGGCCGGGTGTGGCGCGCCCACGACGAGGTGCTGCACCGGACGGTCGCCGTCAAGGAGTTGACGGCGGCCCTCTACGTCTCGGACAGCGACCGGGCCGTGCTGCTCGCCCGTACCCGGGCCGAGGCCCGGGCCGCCGCGCGCATCAACCACTCCGCCGTCGTCACCGTGCACGACGTCCTCGAACACGACGGCCGCCCGTGGATCGTCATGGAGCTGGTCGAGGGCAACTCGCTGGCCGACGAGGTCAAGGAGCGCGGCCGCGTGGAGCCGCGGGAGGCCGCGCGGATCGGCCTGTGGGTACTGCGGGCGCTGCGCGCCGCGCACTCCGCCGGTGTGCTGCACCGGGACGTCAAGCCGGGCAACGTACTCCTCGGCAAGGACGGCCGGGTCCTGCTCACCGACTTCGGCATCGCCCAGATCGAGGGCGACTCCACCATCACCCGCACCGGAGAGGTCGTCGGCTCGGTCGACTATCTCGCGCCGGAGCGGGTGCGCGGCCACGACCCGGGCCCGTCCTCGGACCTGTGGGCGCTCGGCGCCACGCTGTACACGGCGGTCGAGGGCCGCTCGCCCTTCCGCCGCACCTCACCGCTGAGCACCATGCAGGCCGTGGTCGAGGAGGAGGCCGCCGAGACGCGCCACGCCGGTGCGCTCGGTCCCGTCATATCCGCCCTGCTGCGCAAGGAGCCCGACCGGCGGCCGGGCGCCGAGGAGGCGGAGCAACTGCTCGCCGAGGCGGCGGAGGGCCGCCGCCCCGACGCGGCGCAGGCCTTCGTCCCGACCCAGAACTCCGGCCTGCACACCAGCAGCGCCTCCGCGGGCTACGGCCCCGGCACCTCCGGGACCGGTTACGGCACCGGCGCGACCGTCCCCGGCTACGGCGACCCGGCCGCGCCGGGCGCCGCCCGCTCGATGACCGGACCGACGGCCGTGGCACCCGCCCCGCGCGGACCGGCGGGATCGGCCGCGGGCCCCGCGGGCCGCGGCGGCGCGGGACGGGGCCGTCCCCGGCGCCGGCTGCGCACCCTCGCCCTCGTCGTCGCGGCGGCCGCCGTGCTCGGCGGCGGCGCGGCGGTCGCCGTCCAGGAGTGGGGCGCGGCGGCGAGCAGCACCGGGTCGAGCGGCGGCGCGGGCCCGGCCACCGACCCCTCCGCGAGCGCCGCGAGCTCGCAGGACCCCGACGGCACGATCCCGGCCGACTGGGAGACCCACCACGACCCGCTCGGCTTCAGCCTCACCCTGCCCAAGGGCTGGAAGCGGAAGGTCTACGAGATCCAGGGCAATCTCAAGCAGATCGACTACAGCCCGGACGACGGCAAGCACTTCGTGCGCATCGCCATCGACGGCTCCCCGGACTTCGCCACGCCCCTTCTGCACCAGAAGGACCTGGAGACACAGCTCCAGCGGCTGGTGGACTACAAAAAAGTGCAGATGAAAGGGAACATCTACCGCGACCGCCCGGGCGCGCTGTGGGAGTACACCTGGAACGCGCTGAAGAAGGACCCGCCCTACGTCGCCGGACCGCGGCACGCCATCGAGGAGACGTACTACTCCCGTTCGGGCGTCGAGTACGCCATCTACATGTCGACGCCGGCCGAGGACTGGGCGCGGACCAGCAGGCAGTTCACGTGGGTGCTCCAGGGCTGGCAGGAACCGGGCAACAGCTGACGGACGCTCAGGAGCGCCGAGGGCGCCCGATGCGGCCGACGCGGCTGATACGGCCGAAAACCGCTGGTCGATCGGTACTGCTTGGCTGATCGGTGTCCCGGAGCGCGCGGGTCCGGTGCGGCATGATGGGGCGCATGGGGACCGAGGGCGCCGACTTCCGGGTGATCGCGGGCCGTTACCGTCTGGAGGCACGCATCGGGCGCGGCGGCATGGGCGTCGTGTGGCGGGCGAGCGACGAGTTGCTGGGGCGCCGGGTCGCGGTCAAGGAGATCCTCGCGGACGACGCGCTCCCGGACGACGACACGCGGCGCCGCCAGGACCGTACGTTCCGCGAGGCGCGGGCGGTCGCCCAGTTGCGGCATCCGCACATCATCGTCGTGCACGACGTCGTGGAGCAGGACGAACGACCGTATCTGGTCATGGAGTTGGTCGAGGGCGGCTCGCTCGCCGACCGGATCGCCCGGCGCGGCCCGGTCGACGCCGCCGAGGCCGCGCGCATCGGCGTCGCCCTGCTCAGCGCGGTGCGCGCGGCGCACGAGGCGGGGGTGCTGCACCGGGACATCAAGCCCGCGAACGTGCTGATCGAGTCGGGCACCGGCCGGGTCGTGCTCACCGACTTCGGCATCGCGCAGGTCGCGGGCGCCACCACGCTCACCGAGACGGGCTCCTTCGTCGGCTCGCCCGAGTACACCGCGCCCGAGCGGATGTCGGGGGTGCGCACCGGGCCGGAGTCCGACCTGTGGTCGCTGGGCGCGCTGCTGTGCACGGCGCTCAGCGGCGAGTCGCCGTTCCGGCGCGACTCGATCGGCGGCATCCTGCACGCCGTCGTCGCCGCCGAGATCCGGCCACCCGCCGAGGCCGAGCCGCTGCTGCCCGTCGTACGGGGGCTGCTGGAGCGCGACCCGGACCGGCGGCTCGGCGCGGCCGACGCCGAGGACATGCTGCGGACGTACCTGGAGACGGGACGGACGCCGGACGCACCGGGCGCGGCCGCTGCGGCGGGCGGGGCGCGCGGTCACCGGACCGGCGGGGGGCGTACGGCGCGGCCGGGCGCGGGCGGCCGTACGGGACATCGCACGGGGAGCCGTACGGCCGGGGCGGTGGCGCCCTACTCGCCGACCCGGCCGGACGTGCCGCGCTCGCCCGCCGCCCCCGCTCCGTCGGCCGTCCCGCCGCCCCGGACCGCCACCCGTGGGGTGCTGATCGCGGCGGTGCTCGTCGCCGCGCTGGCCGGAGCCGGCGTGTCGGCCGCCCTGCTGCTGCACGGGGACGACGCCGGAGGGGGCGGCAGCCCCGGCGGTACGGCGACGTCCCCGGCGACCGGAACGGGCAGTACCGGCACCCGTCCGCCCTCGACCTCACCCTCGCCCCCCTCGCCGACCGCCTCGCCGGGGCCGACGCGCACCGACTCCCGTACCGCGCCCTCCGGCTACCGCACGGCCCGGGACCCGGCCGGCTACTCCCTCGCCGTACCGGAGGACTTCACCCGCAGCCCGCAGGGCGAGCGCGTCTTCTACCTCTCGCCGGGCGGGACCTTCCGCCTCGGCATCCGGGTCGGCGCGGCCCGGCCGGGCGGCCCGCAGGCGGCGATGGAGCGGTCGGCGGCCGACGGCCCCCACACGAACCCCGGTTACCACGACGGCCGGGTCACCCGCGCCGTGCACGCGGGACACCCGGCCGCGCTCTGGGAGTTCAGCTGGGACGGCTTCAGCGCGGCGGAGGGCCCGCGGCACACCTACGACCTGTGCTGGGAGGAGTCCGGGCGGCTGTACGACGTGTGGGTGTCGGCGCCGGTCGGCAAGGTGCGGGAGGCGCGGGAGTACTTCGACGTGGCGCTGGACACCTTCTCGGTCACGGCTTCGTGACCGGATTCCGACCCCTGTGGATCCGGCGCTGGAACGTGCGGCCACCGAGCGGGAGTTGGTGGTACCGGCGGACTTCGTGGGCGGCGGCGGTGCCGTGGAGGTGCGCACCGCGCCTCGCGGATTCACCCCGCACCGGTGGACCGACCGCCCGAACTGCCGCCCCCGCGCGCGGCGCTGACCGTTCGCTTCGACAACGGCCTGGTGCACACGGTACTCATGGGGCATGACTGAAGACGGCGAACACCCGCCCGGCGCACGTCTGATCGGTGGCCGCTACCGGCTCACCGGTCGCCTCGGCTCCGGGCCCACCGGGACGGTCTGGCGCGCACAGGACGAGGCCGGGCAGGGGCAGGTCGCCCTCAAGGAGCCCCTGCTGCCCGGCGATCCGGCCGACGACGAGGACAGCCGCCGTATCGCTCACCGGCTCTCCACGGAGGCCCGGGCCGCCGCCCGGGTGCGCCACCCCTGTGCCGTCACGGTGCTGGACGTCGTCGCCGAGGGTCATGTCCCCTGGATCGTCATGGAGTTGGTGGAGGGCGAGTCGCTGCGCGAGGTGCTGCGGCGTGGGCCCCTGCCGCCCGTCGAGGCCGCCCGGATCGGGCTCGCCGTCCTCGGCGCCCTGCGCGCCGCGCACGCCGTCGGCATCGTGCACCGGGACGTCAAGCCGGCCAACGTGCTGCTGGAGTCCGGCACCGGGCGGGTCGTCGTCACCGACTTCGGAACCGGCGACGGCCACCCCGGCGCGGCGCCCGCCGGGTTCGTCGCCCCGGAGCGCGCCGCGGGACCCGGCGCCGGACCGGCCTCCGACCTGTGGTCCCTGGGCGCGCTGCTGCGGGCCGCGGTGGGGGAGGACACCGAGGCCCGCGGGGACAGTGAGGCCACCGAGGGCGCAGGGGTCACCGAAGCCGTCGAGGTCGCCGGCCAGGCGCGGCTGGGTGCGCTCGGCCCGCTGCTGGACCGGCTGAACGCCGACGAGCCGGCGGCCCGCCCCGACGCGGCGGAGGTCGCGGCCGCACTCCACGACTACCTCGGGCTCACCCCCGTACCGGAGCCCGTGCCGCCGCGGGCCGTACGGCAGGTCCAGGCGGCCGAGGCGGCCGAGGCCGGCCCCGTGGCAGCACCGCGTCGCCGCACCCCGCGCACCACCCTCGGCCTGCTCCTGGCGAGAAAAGCCGGACTCGAATGATCGTTCTGTTCGGGTGGGTGTCAACGCCCTGATCAGCACATTCACTGCCAGTGATCACTGGCAGTGTGTGAGCAGGTCGTGAATCCCCGTTACCGACGGGTACACAAAGGCTGTGCTCCGGCATACCCTGCGCCTCATGACGGACACGCAGGCCTCGGACATCGCCGGTACCAACCCCCTCGCGCCCGCCCCCGAGGGCGCCCGCACCGCCGCCGACGTGGTCACCCCGGAACTGGTGGCCCGGCTCACCAAGGGCGTGGTCGGCTCCGGCCGGACCGCCAACCACACCCCGTTCACCGGCGAGAAGCTGGCCGACCTGCCCGAGTCCACCCCCGAGGACGTCGAGAAGGCCTTCGAGGCCGCCCGCGCCGCGCAGTCCGTGTGGGGGCGGACCCCGGTGGGGCAGCGGGCCGCCGTGCTGCTGCGTTTCCACGACCTGGTGCTCCAGCGGCAGGCCGAGGTCCTCGACCTCATCCAGCTGGAGACCGGCAAGGCGCGGCTGCACGCGCACGAGGAGGTGCAGGCCGTCGCCGTCGCGGCCCGCCACTACGGCCGCAAGGCCCCCGCCTATCTGCGGCCCAAGCGGCACACCGGCGCCATCCCGACCCTGACGAAGGTCACCGAACTGCGCCACCCACGCGGGGTCGTGGGCCAGATCGCCCCCTGGAACTACCCCCTGGAGCTGTCCGTCGGCGACGCCCTGCCCGCCTTCGTGGCCGGCAACGCCGTGGTGATGAAGCCGGACACGGAGACCTGTCTGACGGCGCTGTGGGCGCGCGACCTGCTGATCGAGGCCGGTCTGCCCGAGGGCGTCTTCCAGGTCGTCCTCGGCGAGGGCCCGGTCGTCGGCCCCGAGGTCGTCCGGCACGCCGACTACGTCTCCTTCACCGGTTCCACCCGCACCGGCCGCGAGGTCGCCCAGGGCGCCGCCGCCCGTCTGGTCGGCGTCTCCCTCGAACTCGGCGGCAAGAACGCCATGCTGGTGCTGGACGACGCCGACATCGAGAAGGCCGCCGCCGGCGCCGTACGCGCCTGCTTCTCCTCGGCCGGACAGCTCTGCATCTCCATCGAGCGGCTGTACGTCCACGAGTCGGTCGCCGACGCCTTCCTGGAGCGTTTCGCCGCCCGCACCCGGGCCATGCGGCTCGGCAACTCCCTCGCCTACGGCGCCGACATGGGCTCACTGGTGGGCGAACGCCAGCTGAAGACCGTCGAGCGGCACGTCGAGGAGGCCGTCGCCAAGGGCGCGAAGGTGCTCGCGGGCGGCCGGGCCCGCCCCGACATCGGCCCCTACTTCTTCGAGCCCACCGTCCTGGACGGCGTCGAGGACTCCATGGCCGTCTGCGCGGAGGAGACCTTCGGCCCGGTCGTCTCGGTCTACCGCTTCTCCTCCGACGACGAGGCGGTCGAGCGCGCCAATGCCACGCCGTACGGCCTGAACGCGTCGGTCTGGACGGGCAGCGCCCGGCGCGGCCGCGAGGTCGCCGCCCGCCTGCGCACCGGCACGGTCAACGTCAACGAGGGCTACGCGCCCGCCTACGGCAGCGTCCAGTCCCCGATGGGCGGCATGAAGGACTCCGGTCTCGGTCGCCGGCACGGCTCGGAGGGCATTCTCAAGTACACCGAGGCCCAGACGGTGGCCCAGCAGCGGCTGCTGCCGATGGCGCCGTCGCTGGGGATGGACGACGCGAGTTACGCCCGCTTCATGAGCACGAGTCTTCGGGTGATGAAGGCGTTCCGGTTCAGGTAATTCCCTTATTCCCTTGACGGCCCCGATTCCCTTTCCCTCGACGGCCCGACGAGGACGACCCAACGAGGAGCACACGTGCCGCACGACGCCTACGACTACGACGTCCTGATCGTCGGCTCCGGATTCGGCGGTGCGGTGTCCGCCCTCCGCCTGACCGAAAAGGGTTACAGGGTAGGCGTGTTGGAGGCCGGCCGCCGCTACACCCGCGAGGCTCTCCCGAAGAACTCCTGGGACCTGAAGAACTACCTCTGGGCCCCGAAGCTCGGCCTGTACGGCATCCAGCGCATCCATCTGCTGGGCAACGTGATGGTGCTGGCCGGCGCGGGCGTGGGCGGCGGCTCGCTCAACTACGCCAACACCCTCTACGTCCCGCCGAAGCCTTTCTTCGAGGACCCGCAGTGGAAGGACATCACCGACTGGCAGGAGGAGCTGCGGCCGTACTACGACCAGGCCCGGCGCATGCTCGGCGTCCGCCTGAACCCGACGATGACGCCGTCCGACGTGCATCTGAAGGCGGCGGCGCAGCAGATGGGCGTCGGCGAGACCTTCCATCTGGCCCCGGTCGGGGTGTTCTTCGGTGACGGCAAGGACGCCGACGGGACGGCGAAGGCGAGCCCGGGGCAGGAGGTCGCCGACCCGTACTTCGGCGGCGCAGGCCCGTCCCGCAACGCCTGCACCGAGTGCGGCGAGTGCATGACCGGCTGCCGCCACGGCGCGAAGAACACCCTCAACGAGAACTACCTCCACCTCGCCCAGCGGGCGGGCGCGGTGGTGCACCCCATGACGACGGTCGTGTCCGTCACGGACGACTCGCGCGGCGGGTACGCGGTGGCGACCCTGCCGACGGACCGGAAGAAGAAGGGCGAGGGCCGTCTGTTCACCGCCCGGAAGGTCGTCCTCGCGGCCGGCACCTACGGCACGCAGACCCTGCTGCACCGGATGCGGTCCGGCGGCCAACTGCCGTACCTGTCCGAGCGCCTCGGCCACCTGACCCGGACCAACTCCGAGGCGCTGGTCGGCGCGCAGACCGACAACCGCCGCTACCGCAAGGCACACGGCACGGCGGCGGCCGACTTCACGCAGGGCGTCGCGATCACGTCCTCGATCCACCCGGACGAGAACACGCACATCGAGCCGGTCCGCTACGGCAAGGGCTCCAACGCGATGGGCGGCCTGTCGATCCTTCAGGTGCCGTACGCGGAGGGCTCCTCGCGCGCGCTGGCCTGGCTGACGAACGCGGCCAGGCACCCGCTCCTGGTGCTGCGGTCGCTGTCCAACCGGCGCTGGTCGGAGCGGACCATCATCGGCCTGGTCATGCAGTCCCTGGACAACTCGCTCACGACGTACCTGAAGCCGAACGGCGTCGGCAAGGGCCTGCTCACCGCCCGCCAGGGCCACGGCGCCCCCAACCCCAAGCAGATCAAGGCCGCCACCGAGGCCGCGAGCGTGCTCGCCGCCGAGATCAACGGCTTCGCCGGCAGCAACGTCGGCGAACTGATGGGCACCCCGCTGACCGCGCACTTCCTCGGCGGCTGCCCCATCGGCGACTCGGCGGAGACCGGAGTGATCGACCCGTACCACCGCCTCTACGGCCACCCCGGCATCTCGGTCGTGGACGGCGCCGCGGTCTCGGCGAACCTGGGCGTGAACCCCTCGCTGACGATCACCGCGCAGGCCGAGCGCGCGATGTCGTTCTGGCCGAACAAGGGAGAGGCGGACCCGCGCCCGGCACCGGGAGCGGCGTACGAGCGTCTGAAGCCGGTCGAACCGCAGTCCCCGGCGGTCCCGCAGGACGCCTTCGGCGCGCTGCGGCTGCCGTTCCTGGGGATGCCGGCGGTGCCGCCGAAGAAGTAGAGCGCGGCGCCCCGCGCGGGCCGGCGCAGGAACCTGCACGGGAATCGGCGCAGAGGGACCTGCATCCCCCTCCGAAAGCAGGTCCCTCGTACGACTCGGCAGGTTTGATCAGCGAGAACCATGAACGGTTGCCCCGGCGGCACCGGATTTCGATGTGATCCGAGTCACTTACCGGTGCATGACGAAGGGCCCCGCGGGACGGAGAGGTCGCGGGGCCCTTCTCTTTCAGTCAGCACCGACGGCAGGGCAGCGTCGGTGCCTGGGATGCGGTGCCGGGGGGCGCACCGCTGGTCGGCCGGCGGTTGGAGGAGGCAGCAGTGCCGTCGTGCCGTCGTTCGCTGTCTGCGCGGGGACCCGGGGCTGCGGCGCATCGGTCGCCCCGGCACTGGTGCTGATGTGCAGTTTTCCCGCCGGTCGGCCCCGGGCGTCCCCGGAGCCGACCGTTCTCTTGGGTGACCGGGCTGCTGTCCCCTGCCGTCCGGTCACTTTCCGGAGCGAGGTCCCACGGCGTACGGCACGACCCGTACGCCTCATCGCTCCAGCGAGCCACGCGTGGTTCTGTCGGGCCCGCCCCTGGCTGGCACGGACAACCCCTCAACGAAGCGGAGCGCGGGCCGGTCACGCGCCGTACGGGTGAGACGGCGGTAGAACTCAGATGCGACCCCGGCACAGTTCGAGCAGGGTCATGGCGAGGGGGGTGCCGGGCTTGCCGAGGGCCTCGCGGTAGCGGCCGAGGATCTCCATCTCGCGGGAGAGGTGCACGCGCCGCCCGCCGGAGGCGATGCGGGTCTGCTGCACGACGGTGGAGACGGCCATCCGCTCCTGGATGAGACCGATGATCCGGTCGTCGAGCACGTCGATGCGCTCACGGGCGCCGGCGATGGTCTCTTCCGGGGCTTCGGGGGCTTCCGGGGCTTCCGGGGAGGTGGTGGTCATGTTCGGGGCTCCTGGGTGAGGGTCGCTGGGACCGGTGGGCGGCTGTCGGGGGAGCCCCGGAACGACAGAACCCGGAAAACGTCAGGCGCCCCGGGCCTTGTCGGCCCGGGGCGCCTGGGAAGTCGCTTGGCTTTCGCTCAGCTCAAGCAGCACGACCATGGCAGCCGGCGGGCCGGTTGCCATAGGTAAAGAGGAAGGTCGAGTGCGCGAGCATGCGGTCAGTATGCCACGGCGCCTGACCGAAGAGGTCCCACCGCCGCCCCGTTAGAATCGGAACCACAGACCCCCGCCCGACCACCAGAAGGCACCCCGTGTCATCAGCGAACACCGCTGCCGCCGCCCCCGACACCGTCCTGGTCGTCGACTTCGGTGCGCAGTACGCCCAGCTCATCGCCCGTCGCGTCCGCGAGGCGCGGGTCTACAGCGAGATCGTGCCGAGCACCATGCCGGTCCAGGAGATGCTCGCCAAGAACCCCGCGGCGATCATCCTCTCCGGCGGTCCCTCGTCGGTCTACGAGGAGGGTGCCCCCCGCCTCGACCGCGCGCTCTTCGAGGCCGGCGTGCCCGTCTTCGGCATGTGCTACGGCTTCCAGCTGATGGCGCAGGTCCTCGGCGGCACGGTGGACAACACCGGCGCCCGCGAGTACGGCCGCACCGACCTGCACGTCTCCAGGACGTCCTCCACCCTCTTCGAGGGCACCCCGGCCGAGCAGCACGTGTGGATGTCGCACGGCGACGCCTGCTCCGCCGCCCCCGAGGGCTTCTCCGTGACCGCGTCCACGGACGTCGTCCCGGTCGCCGCCTTCGAGAACGACGAGAAGAAGCTCTACGGTGTCCAGTACCACCCCGAGGTCATGCACTCCACGCACGGCCAGCAGGTGTTGGAGCACTTCCTGTACCGCGGCGCGGGCCTGACCCCGTCCTGGACGACCGGCAACGTGATCGAGGAGCAGGTCGCCGCGATCCGCGAGCAGGTCGGCGACAAGCGCGCGATCTGCGGTCTGTCCGGCGGCGTGGACTCCGCCGTCGCCGCCGCCCTCGTCGCGCGCGCCATCGGCGACCAGCTGACCTGCGTGTACGTCGACCACGGTCTGATGCGAAAGGGCGAGACCGAGCAGGTCGAGAAGGACTTCGTGGCCGCGACCGGCGTCAAGCTGGTCGTCGTCGACGCCGAGGAGCGCTTCCTGACCGCACTCAAGGGCGTCTCGGAGCCCGAGGAGAAGCGCAAGATCATCGGCCGGGAGTTCATCCGCGTCTTCGAGCAGGCGCAGGCCGAGATCATCGCCGACGCGGGCCCGGCCGTGGAGTTCCTGGTCCAGGGCACCCTGTACCCGGACGTGGTCGAGTCCGGCGGCGGCACCGGCACCGCCAACATCAAGTCGCACCACAACGTCGGCGGCCTCCCCGAGGACCTTGAGTTCCAGCTCATCGAGCCGCTGCGCAAGCTGTTCAAGGACGAGGTCCGGATGGTCGGCCAGGAGCTGGGCCTGCCGGACGAGATCGTCCAGCGCCAGCCCTTCCCGGGCCCGGGTCTCGGCATCCGCATCGTCGGCGAGGTGACGAAGGAGCGTCTGGACCTGCTCCGCGACGCCGACGCCATCGCCCGCGAGGAGCTGACCGCGGCCGGCCTGGACCGCGACATCTGGCAGTGCCCGGTGGTCCTGCTCGCCGACGTCCGCAGCGTGGGCGTCCAGGGCGACGGCCGCACCTACGGTCACCCGATCGTGCTGCGCCCGGTCTCCTCCGAGGACGCCATGACCGCCGACTGGTCCCGGCTGCCCTACGACGTCCTCGCCCGTATCTCGACCCGCATCACCAACGAGGTCCGGGACGTCAACCGCGTCGTCCTCGACGTGACCTCGAAGCCCCCGGGCACCATCGAGTGGGAGTGACCGGCTGACTCCCACGGGCCCTACGCGCGCCTGACCGTGCGCAGGGGCGCACCGGGCTTCCAGACCTGGATGACGAGATACCGCTCGTCCTCGACGCAGGTCCGCACGACCTCCGTCAGCTCGGTACGGAAGAGGTGGAACGGCTCCGGCGGTTCCGCCTCTTTCGCGTATCCGGACTTCCGCTCGCCCTCGACCTCGTACGCCCGGCCCGAGATCCGTACGTCCCCGCCGCCCATCTCCGTGCCCTCGCCCGGGTTCGCCTGAAGCGCGAAGCGGGGATCGCGCAGCAGGTCGAGGGCCTTCAGCGAGCGGTCCATCATGCCGAGCCACAGCTCGCCGCCACGGAAGTCGGTCTCCAGCCCGGAGGTGCGCGGCGAACCGTCCTTGCGCACGGTGGCGAGCACATGATGCCGGTGGGCGCGGAAGCGCTCCTCGGTGATCCGGGCCAGTTCGGGTTCGGCGGAGGCGAAGGCCTCCCAGTTCACGGACGTCATACGCGACAGTCTCACCGGTAATCCGGACAACCTCTGTCGTGTATTCGCTGCGTACGTCATCTTTACAAAACGGCTCTGCCCTTTTGCGCTGACCGCGGGTAACTTCCGGCCCAGACCGCAATCCAGCGCTGGAGGACCTATGCACGGGCCGACCTCGCCCCTGCCGCTGCCCACCGACCAGCTCCGCTTCGCCATGCCGCCGATGCACGACTCGGCGGAGGACGAACGCCGGCACCGCAAGGAGC
This sequence comes from Streptomyces sp. NPDC025793, assembly GCF_055558375.1. Taxonomy (NCBI): domain Bacteria; kingdom Bacillati; phylum Actinomycetota; class Actinomycetes; order Kitasatosporales; family Streptomycetaceae; genus Streptomyces; species Streptomyces sp. NPDC025793. Next base: position 61,565 of record NZ_JBVHMR010000016.1, read on the forward strand.
GACTCGCCGGGGCCCTGCGGGTCTTCGGGCGCAGCGGATTCGAGGACGGGGTCTCGGGCCACATCACCGCACGCGACCCGGAGTTCACCGACTGCTTCTGGGTGAACCCCTTCGGCATGCCGTTCAAGCACGTCACCGTCAGCGACCTCGTCCTCGCCAACCAGGACGGCCAGGTCGTCGAGGGCCGCTACCACGTCAACCAGGCCGCGTTCACCGTCCACGCCCAGGTCCACGCCGCGCGCCCCGACGTCGTCGCCGTCGCCCACTGCCACTCCGTGCACGGCCGCGCCCTGGCCGCGCTCGGCGAGCTGGTCGACCCGATCACCCAGGAGAGCTGCGCCTTCTACGAGGACGTGGCGCTCTACGACGCCTACAGCGGCGTCACCGTCGACGCCGAGGAGGGCCGTCGCATCGCCACCGCCCTCGGCTCCCGCAAGGCGCTCGTCCTGCGCAACCACGGACTGCTCACCGTCGGCGACTCGGTGGACGCGGCCGCCTGGTGGTTCCTGTCCATGGAACGCTCCTGCCAGGTGCAGCTGATGGCGAAGGCGGCCGGCCGCCCGGTCCTCATCGACCACAAACTGGCCGTCGCCACCCGCGAACAGCTCGGCGGCGACCTCGTGGCCTGGATCAACTACCAGCCGCTGTGGCAGGACATCAGCCGCAGCGAACCGGACCTGCTCAGCTGAACTCCCCGAGCACGACCGCCTTCGCCGACGCGAACTCCTCGCCGGCCGAGTCAACACACAGGCCCTCACTTCACCCGCCGTGACCCGGTCCGACAAGCCCGGACGGCTCGTCGTAGGGCACAATTCGCTGACGAAGCGGGGGAGTTGTGCGGCGACGAGACGGCCTGCCGAGGGGCCGCCGGCCGTGTCGACAAGTCGTGGGGAAGGCGGGCGTCCGGCGTGGCGGTGCAGGAGGCGAGACAGGACACGGGTGCCGACGGGGCCCACGAGGGCGGCTGCACCTGCGAGGACTGTCCGCACGGCGCCCGCGAGGGGCACCGGCGGGCCGTCGCCGCGTTCCTGCGCCGACGGGACGAGTTCGCCGCGGGGCAGGGGCTGCCGGCAGGCGTGGCGCACTCGGCCTCGGCGTCCCGCCAGTGGGTGTCGGAGGAACTGACCCAGCGCGCGGAGGCCGTCGCGGAGCGCGGCCGCGCCGAGGGCGAGGCGTGGGTCGCCGGGCTGTGGCTGCGCACGGTGGTCGCGGTGTGGGGCGCCGTCGTCGTCCTTCTGCTCGGCGAGGCGCTCACCGCGATCGGTGCGGGCTGGACCACCGCCCGCACCGCGGCGCTGCTCGCCGCGCTCGTCGTCGCCGGCGCCCTGACCACCGCCGGCCGGCTCCACCGCGCCCGGGGCGGAGCGCTCGCCCCGGTGATCGGCGAGGACAACCGGATGTCCACCTCCCGCACGGTGGCCGCCGCCTGGGTGCTGTTCGTCGGCTACGCCGTGCTGCTGCTGGCCGCCCGGCTCGCCGCCGCCTCCGGCCACGCCGAACGCGACGCGCTGATCTCGGGACTCGACCTCGCGCGCGGCACGGGCGTCGTGACCGTCCTCGGCGTGGTGTGCGGCATCGCCGTCCTGGTCCGCCGTGTGGTGGCGCTGCGCATCCTCGCCCAGCGGCTGCAGAAGCTGCCGGCCCACCGGCCGCGCGCCGCCGACCTGCTCACCGACGACTCCGGCCGGGGCGCTTTCAGCGACATCCAGTACGCCGTCATCAGCGCCGTCGCCCTGGTGTTCGCCGCCGTACGGCTCGCCCGCCGGCCCGACCAACTGCCCGATCTGCCCTGGGGGCTGGCCGTGATCGTGCTGATCTCGGCCGCCACCTACCTGGCCGGCAAGTACGCCGAGGGCGGCCGCCCGGTCGTCCTCTCCGTGGTCCGCGCCCGCGAACCGGGCGACCTTGACGGGCCGATCCGCACCGGCGACGACATCGAGATCCGCGGCGCGGGCTTCGTCCCGCCCGGTGCCCGGACCGCCGACCGGCTCTCCCGCATGGTGGTCCGCATCGGCATCGTCGACGTGCACGTCCCTCTGATTCCCGTCACGGGTGGCTTCCGCAACCCCACCGACACCGTCCTGACCGTCCCCGTACCGGTCGAGGTCGAGCCGGGCTCGGTGGAGGTCCAGGTGGTCACCGCGGCCGGGGTGGCGACCAACCGGTACACGGTCCAGGTGACGGAGTGACCCGACCCGCTGCCGCATCACGGTCATGTCTTCCTCCCTTCCTTTCGCGCTTTCACATGTCCGCTTCGCGCGCGCACTCGAAATTCCGGAAAAACCTCCGGGGAGGGGATTGAACCGGCCCTGACTGTCGTACGTATCGTCGAGTGAGGGGTGGGACGGCGGGCGAGAGGCGGCTGGCGACGATGACTCACGGCATGCGGACGGACACGCACATGAACCGGCTGAACGGTCCCCGCGGCTGGCGGGACACAGCCGCCCACTACGCCCTGCTCCCACTGCGCGTCTTCCTCGGCGTCACCTTCATCTACGCCGGCCTGGACAAGCTCACCGACAGCGCCTTCATGAAGTCCGGCGGTACCGGCTCGGTCGGCGACACCATGCGCGCGGCCCGCGACTCCGCCGCCGTCCCGGCCCTGGTCGACCTGGCCCTGAAGAGCCCCGTCGGCTTCGGCTACGCCATCGCCTTCGGTGAACTGGCCGTCGGCATCGGCACCCTGCTCGGCCTGCTCGCCCGGCTGGCCGCGCTCGGCGGCGCGCTGATCTCGCTCAGCCTCTGGCTGACCGTGAGCTGGGCGACGACCCCCTACTACTACGGCAACGACCTCGCCTACCTGATGGCCTGGCTCCCCCTGATCCTGGCCGGCGCCCCCTACCTCTCCCTGGACGCGCTCTGGCGATCCCGACGACGGCAGGGCGGATACCGGTAGGCAGGTCGGCGGCCGGCCGCCGTCAGTCGCCCTCCGTGCCGCTCCGTCTGCGTATCGCCCGGGCCACGCCCCCTGCCACAGCGGCCAGGAACAGGCCGGTCACGACCAGCGGTGCGATCGCGAACCACGGTGTCTTCCACAGCCCGCCCGCGGCTCCCGCACAGACCGCCCCGGCGGCGGTGAGGAAGAGCCCGGCGATCAGCCTCCCGGGCTGGAACTCATGACGCAGCACGGCTGACCTCCACCTGTCCCGCACCGACCCCCAGCTCGAGGTCCAGCGTGCCGGCGCTCTCGGCGCCCTTGGCCGGCGCCAGTGTCACGTTCTGAAGCCTGCGTGGCCGCACGTCCACGTCCTTCCTGTTGTCCCCCGGCAGCCGGATGTCGCCGACTCCCACCTCGATGTCCATCCGCACGGTCCCGCCCGCCGGCAGGATCACCCGCAGCTGCCCGGCTCCCACATGGGCGTTCGTCGTGACCGTCTCTCCCTCGGCCGGACGTACCCGGGTCAGGTCGAGGGTGCCCCGACCGGTGCCGAGGTCGTAGCGCGGCTGGACCTGTGCCGTCGCCGCGGGTGTCCAGGAGGTGTCCCTCCAGTGGGTGGTGATGTCCTTCGGCATGGCCGTCGCCCCGGCGAGCAGCACCGCCGTGACCAGCGCCAGGAACACCGTCCCGGCGCCCGTGCGCCCCAGGAAGGAGCTGAGCGCGAGGCCCAGGCCGAAGACCGCCAGCGCGCAGGCGAGACCGGTCTGGAGGCTGGTGCCCAGCGGGCGGGTGTCCCAGGTGAGCCCCGTGCCCAGGCCGCCCGCCACCAGGGCGAGCAGGAACACCCAGCCGCCGATCCAGCGCGGTCCGCGCGGTCTCGGGGGTGCGGCCGGCCGCGGCTGTATGGAGCCGGTGTGCGGCCACGGCAACGCGACGCGCACGTCGACGACCGAGGTCAGGTCACGGTCGCGGGTGTCGCCGGGCCCCCACAGATAGCCCGTGCCGCCGACATGGGTGCCGTCCTTGACGATCGGGTCCCGCCACCAGGACGGATAGGTGGTGACGACCGGCGGCGCCTGAGCCTCCGGCGGGGCGTCGGCGGCGGCCTGCGCGGCGAGGGGGTCGGGGTCGGCACCGCCGCGGCGCCGCGACCAGTACCCGGCGCCCGCCAGCAGGAGAGAGAGCACCGCGGCGAAGGTCAGCACCCCGCCGTTTCGCAGCAGGGTCAGGAAGATCCCGCAGCCGACCAGGGCGAACAGCACGGCGGCGAGCGCCTGCCCGTCGACCCGGCCGGTCAGGAGCTTGCGCAGCTCGTTCTCCTCCTCGTCCTCGAACGGCACGAGGAGCCAGACGAAGCCGTAGAAGATCAGGCCGATGCCGCCGGTCGCGGACAGCACGGCCAGCGTGATCCGGAAGATCACCGGGTCCATGTCCGTCCGCCGGCCCAGGCCCGCGCACACGCCCGCGATCATCTTGTGCCGGCGGTCGCGCCGGAACCGGTCGAAGGCCGTGACGGCCTGCTGCCCCTGCTCCTCTTCCCCGGCGGGGGTGTCGGTGTTGGGGCCGGCCGCTCCCGTCTTCCGTGTCGCGGCGGGCCCGGCATCCGTCGGTCCGGTGCCCGGGGCCGGGCGCGGGCCGGGGCCGGGTCCCGGACCCGTCGCGGCGTGCTCGTGATCCGTCATGCGTCCATGGTGACGGCCCGGCCGTCGCGACGGCAGTCGGGACGACCCTGGGCGAACCCTGAATTCGGCCCTGAGAAGGGGCGGGGAGCCGTTCGACCGGTACCGGACCCTACTCGCCCGGCGCTCCCCGACCCGGTTCCGCCGAAGATCAGGGGCGTCTCGGGGGCCGACCCTGATGCCTGGCCCCGCCGGTCATGTGACCATCGTTGGCATGCCGGAAGCCGCAAGCCTGCCAGTCGACGACCCGCGGCCGCCGCGCAAGCTCTACCGCAGCAGCGACGGACGCTGGCTCGGCGGAGTGGCGCGGGGCCTCGCCGGGCATCTCGGGCTGCCCGTCATCTGGGTGCGGCTCGTCTTCGTCGGCCTGTTCATGGCCAACGGCCTTGGCGCGCTGCTGTACGCGGCCTTCTGGTTCTTCGTCCCCCTCGGCGTCGGCGGCGTCGGTGGTCACAAGCCGCCGGTCGCCGCGGAGACCGCGCCGGGCGGCCGCCGCAGACTCGTGGCCCGCAGACCGGACAAGGGCCAGATCGTCGCGCTGCTCCTCATGGTCGCCGTGTCCATGGTGTTCGTGGGCAGCGTCAACCTGACCAGCGCCGCCAAGGCGTATCTGGTGCCCGCCGTGCTCGTCGCGGCCGGTGTCGCCCTGGTGTGGAGGCAGGCGGACAACGCACGCCGGGCCCGCTGGGTCGAGGTCGGCCGCCGGCGCCGCACACTGACGCTGCTGCGCGCGGCCGGCGGTGTCCTGCTCGTCACGGCCGGCGTCTCCGCTGTCTTCGTGCTCCAGGGTTCGGCCGCCCACCTCGGCGCGGTCCTCCAGGCGGCGCTCGCCGTCCTCGTCGGCATCACGCTGCTCGCCGGTCCCTATCTGGTCCGCATGACCCAGGACCTGTCGGAGGAGCGCCTGATGCGCATCCGCGCCCAGGAGCGCGCCGAGGTCGCCGCGCACGTCCACGACTCCGTGCTGCACACCCTCACCCTGATCCAGCGCAACGCGGACAACGCGGGCGAGGTGCGCCGTCTCGCCCGCGCCCAGGAGCGCGACCTGCGCACCTGGCTGTACAAGCCGGAGGGCACCGGCAAGGACGAGGCCGACGAGCCGGACACGGTCGCCGAGGCGGTGCGGCGCAGCGCGGCCGAGGTCGAGGACAAGCACGGTGTGCCCATCGAAGTGGTCGTCGTCGGCGACTGCCCGCTGGACGACAGGACCCGTGCGCAGATGCAGGCCGCGCGCGAGGCGATGGTGAACGCCGCCAAGTACGGTGGCGAGGGCGGTGCCGTACAGGTCTATGCCGAAGTCGAGGGGAGGACGGTCTTCGTGTCCGTGCGCGACCGCGGACCGGGCTTCGACCCCGACGCGATACCCGCCGACCGGATGGGCGTCAGAGAATCGATCATCGGCCGCATGGAGCGCAACGGCGGCACGGCCCGGCTGCGGGCGGTGCCCGGCGGCGGCACGGAGGTCGAGCTGGAGATGGAGAGGGCGGAGAAGACGTCATGAGCGACGTGACCGAGACGAACGGTACGACGGGGGCCGGCGCGGCCGGACGGCACGTACGGGTCGTGCTCGTGGACGACCACCGGATGTTCCGCGCCGGTGTCCAGGCCGAGATCGGCCAGACCGCGGAGACCGGGGTCGAGGTGGTCGGCGAGGCCGCGGACGTCGACCAGGCGGTCACGGTCATCACCGCGACCCGGCCCGAGGTGGTCCTTCTCGACGTCCACCTGCCGGGCGGCGGCGGGGTCGAAGTGCTGCGCCGGTGCGCGGCGTTGATGGCGGACGCCGAGCAGCCGGTCCGCTTCCTCGCGCTGTCCGTGTCGGACGCGGCGGAGGACGTGATCGGAGTGATCCGCGGCGGCGCCCGAGGCTATGTCACCAAGACCATCACGGGCACCGATCTGGTCGCCTCGATCTTCCGGGTGCAGGAGGGCGACGCGGTCTTCTCGCCGCGGCTGGCCGGGTTCGTCCTGGACGCCTTCGCCTCCACCGACGCCCCGCCCGTGGACGAGGACCTGGACCGCCTCACCCAGCGCGAGCGCGAGGTGCTGCGGCTGATCGCCCGCGGCTACGCCTACAAGGAGATCGCCAAGCAGCTGTTCATCTCGGTGAAGACGGTCGAGTCCCATGTCTCGGCGGTCCTGCGCAAGCTCCAGCTGTCCAACCGCCACGAGCTGACCCGCTGGGCGACGGCGCGCCGCCTGGTCTGACCCCGACCGGTACCGGGACCCCTGGGGGACCGGCACCGGGACCCTGGGGGACCGGCACCGGGACCCTGGGGGGCGCCCTCACACCACCCGGGTCGCCCCCGCGAACGGCATCAGGTCGATCGGGGCCAGCCGGACCGGCGCCGAGGGGTTGGGGGCGTGGATCATCAGCCCGCCTCCCACGTAGATGCCGACGTGACTGACGCCGGAGTAGAAGAACACCAGGTCCCCGGGCCGCAGTTCGAAGCGGGAGACGCGGCGGCCCGCGTCGATCTGGGCGTAGGTGGTGCGGGGCAGGGAGATGCCGGCGGAGCGGTAGGCGGCCTGGACCAGGCCCGAGCAGTCGAAGGCGTTCGGGCCGGTCGCGCCCCACACGTAGGGGCTGCCGAGCTTGGCGTAGGCGTAGCCGACGGCCGCCGCCGCACGCGTGTCGGGGGCCGCGGCGGACCCGGCCTGTGCCAGGGCGTCCCGGACGTCCGAGGCGGACCGGGAGGCGCGCCCCCGGCTGCCGCCGTCGCCGGTGACCGCGGACCGCTGCTGCGGCGTGAGCCGCGCCAGCAGCCGCCGGGCCTCGCCCAGTTTGCCGGTGATCGTCGTCTTCTGCCGCCGCAGCTCCGCCTGCCGGGAGCGCAACGACGTCAGCTGGACGCGCGCCGTGCCGCGCAACTGCTCGATCTCCCGCAGCTGTTCGCGCACCCGGGACACGGCGGCGGCCTGCCGGTCACCCGCCCGCTCGGCGAACGCGGCGTCGGCCAGGTACCGGTCGGGGTTGCCGGAGAGAGCCAGCTGCCAGGCGGGGGAGAAGCCGCCGACGCGGTACTGCGCCGTGGCGAACGAACCGAGCGCCTCCCGGGCCGAGTTGAGGCCGTCCTGCTTGCGGGCGGTCTCGTCGCGCAGGGTGTTGAGCCTGCGCCGGGTGGTGTCCGCCGCCTCCTTGGCGCCGTCGTACTTCTCGGTCGCGGCCTCGGCCTGCTGGTACAGCGCGTCCACCCTGGCCTTCACCTGTGCCGGTGTCGGCGGGGGCTCGGCCTGCGCCGAACCGCCGAACCCCGTCGCGGTGGCCGCGCCCGTCAGGGCGAGCGTGGCAGCGGTCCGGGCCGTGGGGCCGATCGGGCGTTGCCGGGGCTTGCGATGCGCTGCCACCTGGACTGTCACGTCCTTCCGTGCGACTCGACACGATCCGACGGCCGAGCGGTCCGTGCGCCGCGCGGTCCGGCCGGGCGGTGCCTGCGTCCGGCGGTGGCCCGCACAGGGGGAACGGGCCGCCGCCGGACCCTTCTCGGCGGTGGTGCCCGGCCGCCGCCCCTGGCCCGGGCGGTGATGGGGAGCCGGTCACCTGGGGGAGGACGCTAGGCCGGAGTGTGACGAGTGGGTAACGCAGTGTACGGAACTGGCGTCGATAGACCGGTAAGTGACCGTACGTGATCGTGCGGCCGGTCCGGATTCGCCCTCTTCACTCAGCGTGGTGACCGATGCGCGGAAAGCGGAAGAGGTGGGAGGCGTGAGGTGCTATGGGCCGCATAAATGCAAGATCCGCAGCGGTGGGCGGCCGGGCGCGGACGGCTGTGCCAGGGCCCGGTGACGAGGGACCGAATCGCCCTGATTAGGCTCCGGCCTCATGGACGTACTCATCCATCTCTTCGTCGGCCTGCACATCATCGGCATCGCCGCGCTGCTCGGCGGTTTCCTCACCCAGATGAAGGCGATGGGCCAGGGCACGGCCCGCTTCGTCCCCGGGATGCTGCACGGCGCGCTCACCATGCTCGTCACCGGAGTGGTGCTGGTCGGCCTCAACCAGGCCGGTGACCATCACATCAACACCATCAAGATCGGTCTGAAGCTGGCCCTGCTGATCGTGATCCTCGGCCTGGTCTACGTCAAGCGCGACGAGGAGAAGGTCGAGAAGGGTGCCTTCGGCGTCGTCGGCCTGCTGACCATGGCGAACATCTTCATCGCCGTCCTGTGGACCTGACGGCCGTCCCTCCCGCCGTACGGGCCGCGCGCACCGCTCCGGCGCCGACCGCGAGCCACGCCGCCACCGCCACCGCCACCCACACCAGCACCCGCCCCGGCCACCGGAGCCACGGGAGTCCCATGGCGGCCGCGACGGACGGCGTCGCCCCCGTCATCCCCATGGGGAACACCGTCGACCACCGCCGTACGTCGTAGCCGGGCCGGGGCCGCGCCGCCTCGGCCGCCGGCAGGACGACGTACCAGGCCAGGTCCAGGACGCAGAGCCGAGATGCCGGCCACGCGCCGATGCCGGGCAGCCCCTCGGGCCCCGCCGGGAAGGGCACGCGCGCGTGGGCGCGAGAACAGCCGGTACGCGCGCGTGGCCGGGAAACGCCGGTACGCGCGCGTGGGCACCTGTGCGGAGATCAGCCGGGGCGGACCACACTGTGGATGATCGATTCTCCGCCGTAGTACACCGACTCCTCGCGGACGTAGGCGCCCGGCTTGGGGGCGTGGATCATCATGCCGTTGCCGATATAGAGGCCGACGTGGCTGATGTCGTCGTAGAAGAAGATCAGGTCGCCCGGGCGCGCGTCCGCCAGGGAAACCGTGGTGCCGGCGTTCACCTGGTCGTACGTGGTGCGCGGGAGCGCGACGCCGGCTGCCTTCCAGGCGGCCTGGGTCAGGCCCGAGCAGTCGTAGGAGCCCGGCCCGGTGGCGCCCCACACGTACGGCTTGCCGATCTGGGCTCGGGCGAAGGCGAGGGCCTTCTCGGCCTTCGTGTCGTACGAACTGGACGAGCCGGAGGATCCCGAGGACCCCGAAGAGGCGGAACCCGTCGAGCCCGTGGACGTGGACCCGCCGGAGCCGGACGACGACGAGCCGGACGAACTGCTCTGCTGCTTGGCCCGGGCCGCGGCCTGCTGCTTCGCCAGCTCGGCCGCCTTGCGCGCCGCCTCCTGCTGCTTGGCCTGTTCGATCTGTGCGAGTCGCGCCTTCTCCTGGGCCGTCAGCTGCGAGAGCAGTTCGCGCGCGGAGGCGAGCTTTTTCTGGACGGTCGTCTTGGCCGTCTGGAGGTCCTGCTGCGAGGTGGTCAGCGTCCGGAGGCTCTCGGCGGCCTCCCGCCGCTTCTTCATCGTGGCGGCCTGATCGCCGATGTAGGCGTCGACCGCGCTCTTCTCGCGCGTGGTCAGCCGGTTCATCAGCTGGGTCTGGTCGAAGTAGTCCTGCGGGTCGTTCGCCAGCAGGAAGGTGGCCGTGCTCGGCGCGGCGGCGCCGGTGCGGTACTGGGCCGCGGCGAACGAACCCAGCTCCTCGCGGGCCTTGTTGAGGCTGTCGGTGCGGCGGGCGACCTCCTGGCGGAGGGCGTCGACGTGGCCGCGCTCCTTGCCGGTGCGCTCCTTGGCCGCGTCGTACTTCTCGGTCGCCGACTCCGCCTGCCGGTAGAGGTCGTCGACCTTCTTCTCCACCTCCTCCAGGCTCGGCCGGGTGTGGTCGGTGCCCGGAGCGGCCTCGGCGGTCTGGGACAGCATGGCTATGGAGGTGAGGGCGGCGGTGGCGAGAGCGGGGGTGCGTATACCCGCCGCGGTGGTCCCGCCGGGGCGCGGCTTGCGGTGCGACGCCAAGGGAGGCGACTCCTTCCAATGGTCCGCCTACCGGGTTAGCTGTCGGGTTCGGGCGGTGGTTCGGAAGGGTTGCCCTACGGCGTCGTCCCGGATGGGATTCGGCCGATTCACCCCAGGTTTGGTGGGTCCCCGGCTCCGGGTGCCCCGTACGGGACGGGCCGGACTCGGCGGGGGCCGCGCACGCGGCCCGACCGCAACCTAGCCAACTCGTGTGGCTAGTGTGAAGGTTGGTGCGTGATATGTCCGATACATTTTCGTGATCCGAGACCGGAATCACGTCCGCGTCATCGGGTGATTCCGCTGGGTAAGGGATGTTCGCCCCCACGCCCGCGGGGTCTTCTTCCCGGGACGGCGACCGGTTGTCGGTGGGGCGCCCTAGACTCGGAGAGCGATGAGCAGCCTCTTTGACGACAGCTTCCTGGCGGACCTCCAGCCCCCGCGCGGGCGCGAGGAGGAGCCTCCGCCGCCGCCCGAGGACGATCACGCTCCGGAGCCGCTTCCGGACGATCTGTTCGGCGGGAAGTTCGACGTGCCGCCGGACCGGGACTCCTACTACCGCGACGGCGCCCCCCGCCCCGCACTCGACGCGGCGGCGCTGCTGGAGGGGCTGAACGACAACCAGCGCGCCGCGGTCGTCCACGCAGGCTCCCCCCTGCTCATCGTCGCCGGCGCCGGCTCCGGCAAGACCCGTGTGCTCACCCACCGCATCGCCCACCTGCTCGCCGAGCGGAGCGTGCACCCGGGCCAGATCCTCGCGATCACCTTCACCAACAAGGCCGCGGGCGAGATGAAGGAGCGCGTCGAGCAGCTCGTCGGCCCGCGCGCGCACGCGATGTGGGTGATGACCTTCCACAGCGCGTGCGTGCGCATCCTGCGCCGCGAGTCGAAGAAGCTCGGTTTCACGTCGTCGTTCTCGATCTACGACGCCGCCGACAGCAAGCGCCTGATGGCCCTGGTCTGCCGCGACCTGGACCTCGACCCCAAGCGCTTCCCGCCCAAGTCCTTCAGCGCCAAGATCAGCAATCTGAAGAACGAGCTGATCGACGAGGAGGACTTCGCCGCCCAGGCCGCCGACGGCTTCGAGAAGACCCTCGCCCAGGCCTACGCGCTCTACCAGTCCCGCCTCCGCGAGGCCAACGCGCTCGACTTCGACGACCTGATCATGACGACGGTCAATCTGCTGCGCGCCTTCCCGGACGTCGCCGAGCACTACCGCCGCCGCTTCCGGCACGTCCTGGTCGACGAGTACCAGGACACCAACCACGCCCAGTACGCACTGGTCCGCGAACTGGTCGGCACCGTCGAGCGCGCCGCCGAGGACGTCACCGAGGACGTCGCCACCGCGCCGCGCGAGCACGACCTCCCGCCCGCCGAGCTGTGCGTCGTCGGTGACGCGGACCAGTCGATCTACGCCTTCCGGGGCGCGACGATCCGCAACATCCTCCAGTTCGAGGAGGACTACCCGAACGCGACGACGATCCTGCTGGAACAGAACTACCGCTCCACGCAGACGATCCTGAGCGCCGCCAACGCGGTCATCGAGCGCAACGAGTCCCGCCGCCCGAAGAACCTGTGGACCAACGCCGGCCAGGGCGCCCGGATCACCGGCTACGTCGCCGACACCGAGCACGACGAGGCCCAGTTCGTCGCCGACGAGATAGACCGCCTGGTCGACGCGGGCGACGCCAAGGCGGGCGACGTGGCCGTCTTCTACCGCACCAACGCCCAGTCCCGTGTCTTCGAAGAGGTCTTCATCCGCGTCGGCCTGCCCTACAAGGTCGTCGGCGGCGTCCGCTTCTACGAGCGCAAGGAGGTCCGGGACGTCCTGGCCTACCTGCGCGTTCTCGCCAACCCCGAGGACTCGGTGCCGCTGCGCCGCATCCTCAACGTCCCCAAGCGGGGCATCGGCGAGCGCGCCGAGGCGATGATCGACGCCCTCTCCCAGCGCGAGAAGATCAGCTTCCCGCAGGCGCTCAAGCGCGTGGACGAGGCGTACGGCATGGCCGCGCGCTCCACCAACGCGGTCAAGCGGTTCAACACACTGATGGAGGACCTGCGCACCATCGTGGAGTCCGGCGCCGGACCGGCCACCGTGCTGGAGGCCGTCCTCGAACGCACCGGATACCTGGCCGAGCTGCAGTCCTCCACCGACCCGCAGGACGAGACCCGCATCGAAAACCTCCAGGAACTCGCAGCCGTGGCCCTGGAGTTCGAGCAGGAGCGCGCGGAGCGCGAGCAGGGCACGCTGGCCGACTTCCTGGAGCAGGTGGCCCTCGTCGCCGACTCCGACCAGATCCCCGACGAGGACGAGGAAGGCGCCGGCGTCATCACCCTGATGACCCTGCACACCGCCAAGGGCCTGGAGTTCCCGGTCGTCTTCCTGACCGGCATGGAGGACGGCGTCTTCCCGCACATGCGCGCCCTCGGCCAGACCAAGGAGCTGGAGGAGGAGCGGCGCCTCGCGTACGTCGGCATCACGCGCGCGCGTGAGCGGCTGTACCTCACCCGGTCGTCCATGCGCAGCGCCTGGGGCCAGCCGTCGTACAACCCGCCCTCCCGCTTCCTGGAGGAGATCCCGACCGCGCACCTGGAGTGGAAGCGGACGGGCGCGACGGCTCCGGTCTCCTCCGGCCCGGCCTCCGGGATCGCCGCCTCGCTGTCCTCGTCCCGCTCGCGCTCGTCGGCCGCGGGCGCGTCCGGGTTCGCCACGCGGCGTACGACGGACAAGCCGGCGGCGTCGCTGGCGGTCGGTGACCGGGTCACCCACGACCAGTTCGGGCTCGGCACGGTCGTCGCGGTGGCGGGCGCCGACGACAAGGCCCAGGCGACGATCGACTTCGGCGACGGCAAGCCGAAGCGGCTGCTGCTGCGCTACGCGCCGGTCGAGAAGCTGTAGAAGCAGTGAACGATGTGAGCCCCGCCGGATCGGCGGGGCTCACATCGTCACGACTCACGTCGGGATAAGCGGCTCAGGTCGGGTCCAGGCCGTGGCTGCGCAGCCACGGCAGCGGGTCCACGGCCGCTCCGCCCGCCGGGTGCACCTCGAAGTGCAAATGCGGGCCGGTGGAGTTGCCGGAGTTGCCGGAATACGCGATCGGCTGGCCGGCCTTGACGGACGTGCCGGCGGGGACCTGGTAGCTGGACAGGTGGCAGTACCAGGTCTCCGTGCCGTCCTTCGCCGTCAGTATCAGCATGTTGCCGTAGGCGCTGTTCCACTTGGTGGTGACGGTGCCGTCGGTGGCGGCCATCACCGTGGTGCCGTAGGAGACGGGGAAGTCGATGCCCGTGTGCACCGACATCCAGTTCACGCCCGCCTGGCCGAAATAGGCGCTGAGCCCCTTCTGCGTGACCGGCAGGACGAACTTGGGGCGCAGCCGCTCCTTGAGCGCGGCCTCCGCGAGGGCCTTCTTGCGGTCCTGCTCCTGCTGGTTCTTGAGGTCGATCCGCTCCTGCGTCCGGCTGGCCCGGTCGGCGAAGTCGTGGGCATCGGCGGAGAGCGTCTTGAGCTGGGCGTCCAGCTTGCTGTTGGCGATCGCCGGCCTGACCGCGTGCGCGTCCGCGGCGGTGGCGGCGGTGTCCTTGCTGTCGTCGCTGAACGCACCGACCGAGGCGACCGCGATCCCGGCGACGCCCATCACACAGGCCGAGGGCACGGCGACGGTCAGCAGCGCGGAGCGCTTGGCAGGCGTACGGCGCCGGGACCGCCCGGCGCTGCGCGCGCCCGCGCGGGTCGTCGGCGTGGTCTCTTCCTGCTCCTCCAACAGGCCGTTCGCGGCGGGCGGTTCACCGTTTCCGTAGCCCACCGGATCGTCGGCGGCGTACTCCGTCTGAGGGAAGTCCGCGGCCGGGTCGCCGACCTGCTCGAACGTGGCGGTGGCCTGCTGGTCGAACGGCACGCCGGCCTGCTCGGGAACGGCCTGGCCGGGGGAGTTCCACTGCGTGGCGTCGTACGCGCCGGTCTCGAAGCTCTGGGTGCCCCACTCCCACTGCTGGGTCATGCCGCCGGGCTGCTCGGGTTGGAGCCAGCCGCTCGCGTCCCACTGTCCACTGACGTCATGGCCCGTGGCCTGCGGGGGAACGGTCCAGGCGGTGGTGTCGTGCACGCCGGAGTCGTAGGCGGCGTGGTGCTGGGCCGCGTACGCGTCGTAGTGCGGAGTCGTGCCGGTCTGCCACGGTGTCGCGTCGTAGGCGCCGGTGGTCTGCCGGCCGGGCAGGCTGCCGAAGAGCGGGTCGCCGTGGAAGGTGCCGGTGGTGTCGTGGGAGTGCGCGAAACCGGTGGCGTCGTAGCCGCCGTACGTGGTGAAGTCGCCGTAGGAGGCTTCCTGCGTCCCGTACGGCGCGTTGCCGTAGTGCGCGGAGGAGGCGTCAGACGCCGGGGCCGGGGTGGTCATGGTCCCCGACGGGTGACGGTCGTTCACCAACTTCTCTTTCGCCTCGACAACAGGGGCTGCCAGAGCAGTGCGGCGACTGTACCCGCCGGTACCTGGGCGCGACAATCTTCAGCCGGTTTCGCGTGGGCCGGAAACGGGCAATCGGCGGACTTTCGGGGGACGCCGGACACGAGTTTGGCCGAGAGTTCGATGAGCGTTCGATGTGTGGTGACTGTTGGTCACCTCAAGGCCATCTGTCGGTCACGCCACCGTCAGACCGCCGGCGAGCGCGTCCCCGGAGCGCGCCGTGTCGAGGGCCTCGCGTATCCCGGCCGCGACCGCGGGGTGCACGGGCAGGGCGAGATGCCCGATGCCGGTCACCTGGACGTTCTGCACGTCGAGGTCGGGGTGGTCCAGGCACGCCGACTCCACCGGATCCATGATGGTGTCCAGGTCGCTCCAGAAGCTGACGAACCGCGTACGGCAGCCGGGCGCGGGCCGGGCCAGCTCCTCGATCACCCCGGAACCGGGCCGCATCTGGCGCACGATCGGATGGGCGTCGGCGAGCGGCGCCACCCGGGTCCCCGCGTGCGGGGTGCCCAGGGTGACGAGCGTGCGCACTCGCAGATCGCCGCCGAGACACTGCACGTAGTAGCGCGCTATCAGCCCGCCGAGGCTGTGGCCCACGATGTCGACGCGGGCGCTGCCGGTGCGCTCGCAGATCTCCTCGACATGCCGCCCGAGCAGTTCGGCCGCGGTGCGGATGTCACAGGTCAGCGGTGAGTAGTTGAGCGACTCGACGCGCTGCCGGCCGTGCTGGGCGAGGCTGCGGCGCAGCAGTACGAACACTGACCGGTTGTCGATGAAGCCGTGCAGCAGCACGACGGGCGGGCCGGAGCGGACGGGCAGCCGGGCGGTACCGTTCTGCGCGGGCAGGGCTGGTAAGCGGCGCTCCTGGACGAAGCCGGTCGGATACAGCAGGAGGTGGCCGGCCAGGACCGCGGCCTCGAGGGCGGTCGCCTTGAGCAGCGCCATGGACAGTCCGGCGAGCCGTCCCGGCCACAGGCGCCGGTAGATCGCAAGAGAGAGTGGCAGTACTCCGGTGACCTTCATGGGCCGACCTCCTGTCGGCACGCCGGAGGACGGCTCCATCCCCCGTGTGCCCTCATGTCCCACGTGTGATTTCCCCCTCGCTGCGCACCGTAAAACTGCCGGTTGCGGGATGCTGGAGATAACGTTCGTTCACTTCGCGACGGGTGGCGGGACGCGCCAAAAGTGCGGTACTTGTCGTGAGGGGCCGGAAGCGATCGCTTCCGGGATCGTCTATGGAGGCAGTGATGGGTGTGGCAGCCGGTCCGATCCGCGTGGTGGTCGCCAAGCCGGGGCTCGACGGCCACGATCGCGGGGCCAAGGTCATCGCTCGTGCCCTGCGCGACGCCGGTATGGAGGTCATCTACACCGGCCTTCACCAGACGCCGGAGCAGATCGTCGACACCGCCATCCAGGAGGACGCCGACGCGATCGGCCTGTCCATCCTCTCGGGAGCGCACAACACGCTGTTCGCCGCGGTGCTCGACCTGCTCAAGGAGCGCGAGGCCGAGGACATCCTGGTCTTCGGCGGCGGCATCATTCCGGAGGAGGACATCGCGCCGCTGAAGGAGAAGGGCGTCGCGGAGATCTTCACCCCCGGGGCGACCACGGCGTCGATCGTGGAGTGGGTGCGCGAGAACGCGGGTCAGCCGGCCGCGTCCGGCGGCTGAGCCGACGGCAGGTCGGGGCGGGGTGCGCGGGGGGTGCCGGCCGGTGCCAGCTCGTCCGCCATCGCCGCGCGCAGCCGCAGCGTCGTGACCAGCCGCTGGAAGGCCTCCGCCCAGTAGCCCCCGGCTCCCGGCGCCGCGTCCTCCCGCTCGTCGGGTATCGCCAGCAGCCCTTCCAGCCGTGCGACCTCCGCCGGGTCCAGGCAGCGCTCGGCCAGTCCCATCACCCCGCTGAAGCTCCAGGGGTAACTGCCCGCGTCGCGCGCGATGTTGAGCGCGTCCACGACCGAGCGGCCCAGCGGCGGCGCCCAGGGCACGGCGCACACCCCGAGCAGCTGGAACGCCTCCGACAGGCCGTGTGTCGCGATGAACCCGGCCACCCACGCGGCCCGTTCCGCCGGCTCCAGGGCCGCCAGCAGCTTCGCGCGCTCCGCCAGGGACACCGCCCCCGGCCCGCCCGCCTCCGGTGCCGACGGCGCGCCGAGCAAGGCCCTCGACCAGTCGGCGTCGCGCTGCCGCACCGCCGCCCGGCACCAGGCCGCGTGCAGTTCGCCCTGCCAGCCGTCGGCCACGGGCAGCGCCACGATGTCCCGCGCGGTGCGCCCGCCGAGCCGCTCCGGCCAGCTGCCGAGCGGGGCGGCCTCCACCAACTGCCCCAGCCACCACGAGCGTTCTCCTCTGCCTGCGGGAGGTGTGGCCACGACACCGTCGCACTCCATGCTCGAATCCCACTCAAGCGGCGGCTCGACCGCGATCGCCGGCACGGGTCCCGTACGGTCGAGAGCCACACAGGCCGCCGCCCGTACGGCCATGCGCGCGGCCAGCGCCGAGTGCGGCAGCGCCGACAGCAGTTCCGCGGCCGTCGCCCGGACATTGCGACTGCGGTCGCCCAGCACCCGCTCCAGGAACGGCTCGTCCCCGGCGGCGAGGCCCGCGCGCAGCGTGTCGAGGAACATCAGCCGGTCCTCCGCCCGTTCCTTCGGCCAGGTCGACGCCAGCAGTTCGCGCGCGAGCGCGGGTTCACGCGCGCGCAGTGCGCCCAGTAGCGCCACCCGCTCGGCGAACAGCCCCTCCTGCCACAGCCGCTCCACCCCCTCGGCGTCGTCGGGGCCGGGCAGTGCGGCACCGCCGCCGGGGGCCGCGCGCAGGGCGAAGCGCCAGTCCGTGTTCAACCGGGCCAGCCACAGCGCGCGCGGGCCGGCGAACGCCAGTGCCGCCGGGCGCAGATCGGTACGTCCCCGGGCCGCGTCCAGCAGGGCGGGCAGCGCCTGCGGGGGCGCCGCGTACCCGTGCTCGACGGCTGCCGCGAGCCACTGCGGCAGCAGCTCCATGAGGTCCGGGGAACTGCCCCGGCGGCCGCCGCCCGCCGGGCCGGAGCGGTCGGCCAGCAGGGTGGCGAGGCGGCGGGCCGCCGCGGCGGGCAGGACCGGGCGCGGGTCCTCGGGCGCCGGCTCCGGCCGTCGGCCCGCGCGCGCGGGGCGCAGCCCGGCCCGCCGGCGCACGGTCGCGACGGCGGCCGCGTCCAGCAGTGCCAGCGGAGCCTCCCGGCCGGGCGCGGCACCCGCCCAGGGGCGCCGGTCGGTGCCGAGCAGGGCGGTGGTGAGCAGGTCGTCCCAGGAAACCGCGGGATCCGCGCCGGTCCGGGCGGCCGAGATCGCGTTCATGTCGTCCCCCTCCTGATGGCTCAGGGCGTTCCGTTTCGTCTCGGGCCCGCTCAGCACAGCGGCACCGCCTCGTCCGTCCCCGCCGCCCAGGCGGTGAGCGGGGTGAAGCCGCCGTGGCCGCATTCGCCGAAGACCGTCACGGGGGCGCCGCCGGACAGGGCGGTCAGGCGCCACAGGCCGGGGCGGGAGCGGGCGGCCCGGATCAGGGGCAGGGCCGTGTCCGTGTCGGCGTCGGCCAGCTGCCACGTCTCGCCGTCGGGGACCGGGACCACCCGCTCCAGCGTCACCGGGACCGACTCCAGCCAGGGATCGTCGCGCAGCGCCGCGCCGTACCGGTCCGCCGCGTCCGCCGTCGACACGCCCGGCGGGCGGAACGCGGCGGGTGCCGGCGGGGCGTGGCGCTCGCCCAGGCTCGCCCGGGCCCGGGCGGCTCCCGGGTGGCCGGACAGCTCCGCGTCGAGCGCCAGCCCGACCGGCAGGGACAGCTCCGGGGCCCGGCCCGCGGCGCCGTACGACAGCAGCAGCCGGGTGTCACCCGAATCGGCGCCGTGCAGCCAGATCCGGCGGGTCGTCAGCTTCGCGTCCACCGTGTCGTACTGGGCGAGGACCAGCCAGCGGTCGCGCACCGGCGGGCCGTCCGCCGGTGCGGGCAGGCCGAGCCGCGAGCGGACCGTGGCCGCGAGGGCGTCCGGCAGCGCGTCGCGGCGCAGCCAGCCCTGGTCGAGCAGATGCAGCAGCGCGCACTCCTCCAGCAACCGGGCCGGCCAGCCCGGCCCCGACGCCGGTATCGCCCCCAACTCCCGCACCCGCGCCGCGAGTCCGGGCGCCTGGGCGTCGACCATGCGGGCCGCCGTCTCGTCCCACGCCCCGTACCCCGCCTGCTCGGCCGGGGCCAGGCCGCCGCGCAGCAGGTCGGCGAGGCGCTGCTCCAGCTCCGTCGCGCCCGCGGTGACCCGCTCGGCCCGGCGCTCGGCCCGCCGCCGTGCCGCCTCGGGATCGGCGGGCCCGGACGCGGAACTCCCCTCGCTCCGGGCCGGTTTGCCCTCGACCCGCCCGCGTCTGGAGGCGAGCCACTCCCCGGCCCATCCCGGCGGCTCGGCGGACACCGGCACCGCGCCGCCGCCCGCCCACAGCAGAAGCAGCCCGAGCGCGTGCTTGCACGGGAACTTACGGCTCGGACAACTGCACTTGTACGCCGGTCCGGCCAGGTCCACCACCGTCCGGTACGGCCTGCTGCCACTGCCCTTGCACAGTCCCCACACCGTCCCCTCTCCACTGCCCGTCTCGGACCACGGACCGGCCGTGCCGAGCTTGCTCCCCGCCGTGCGTGACGCGACGTCAGGCGCCAGTGCCAGCACCTGATCCGCGGTCCAGCGCACCCGCTGCTCAGTCATGCCCCCGACGGTAGGTCCCGCCACTGACAATCGGCCGTGCGTGGTCGTTTGTGCAGGTCAGAGCGATTGTCAGTGGCGTGGTGCACGGTGGATGCCAGATCCGAACCGGCCGAGCTGGAGGGGGCCTCAGCCATGTCTGTGTCCGAGGAAGTGACGTCCGTCGACGCGGCGTCCGGCGAAGCGAGCGGGAGCAGGGCGACGGCGAGCGGCGGCGAAGGGACGGCGAGCGGGGGAACGGGAACGGTGAGCGGACGCCGGGAGCCGCAGGCGCTGCGACCGCACGCCGAGCACGCCTTCGCAGCCGAACTCGCCGCGCTCGCCCGGCAGGACGACCGCCCGCGCCCGGCCCGCTGGAAGCTGTCGCCGTGGGCGGTGGCGACGTACCTGCTCGGCGGCACCCTGCCGGACGGCACGGTGATCACGCCCAAGTACGTGGGCCCACGCCGCATCGTCGAGGTCGCCGTCACCACGCTCGCCACCGACCGCGCCCTGCTCCTGCTCGGCGTCCCCGGCACCGCCAAGACCTGGGTCTCCGAGCATCTCGCGGCCGCGGTCAGCGGAGACTCCACCCTGCTGGTCCAGGGCACGGCGGGCACCCCGGAGGAGGCGATCCGGTACGGCTGGAACTACGCCCGTCTTCTCGCGCACGGCCCGAGCCGTGACGCCCTTGTGCCCAGCCCCGTCATGCGTGCCATGGCCGAGGGCATGACGGCGCGCGTCGAGGAGTTGACCCGTATCCCGGCCGACGTGCAGGACACGCTGATCACGATCCTGTCCGAGAAGACGCTGCCCGTCCCCGAGCTGGGCGAGGAGGTCCAGGCGGTCCGCGGCTTCAATCTCATCGCCACCGCCAACGACCGTGACAGAGGCGTCAACGACCTCTCCAGCGCGCTGCGCCGCCGCTTCAACACCGTGGTGCTGCCGCTGCCGGAGAGCGCCGAGGCGGAGGTCGACATCGTCACCCGCCGGGTGGAGCAGATCGGCCGCTCCCTCGATCTGCCGGCCGCGCCCGACGGCATCGAGGAGATCCGCCGTGTCGTGACGGTCTTCCGCGAGCTGCGCGACGGCGTGAGCGCCGACGGCCGCACCAAGCTGAAGTCGCCGAGCGGCACGCTGTCCACGGCCGAGGCGATCTCCGTCGTCACGAGCGGCCTCGCCCTGTCCGCCCACTTCGGCGACGGCGTGCTGCGCCCGGGTGACGTCGCCGCCGGCATCCTCGGCGCGATCGTCCGCGATCCGGCGGCCGACCGGGTCGTCTGGCAGGAGTACCTGGAGACGGTCGTCCGCGAGCGCGAGGGCTGGACGGACTTCTACCGCGCGTGCCGGGAGGTGAGCGCGTGAACGGCACGCGCGGGCCCGGGGCCCGCGACCCCGGCCCCCTCCTGCTCGGCGTGCGGCACCACGGACCCGGGTCCGCGCGAGCGGTGCGGGCCGCCCTGGCCGCCGCCCGCCCCCGTACCGTCCTGATCGAAGGCCCGCCCGAGGCCGACGCGCTCATCCCGCTGGCCGCCGACCCCGGCCTGCGGCCCCCGGTCGCCCTGCTCGCCCACGCCGTGGACGAGCCCGGCCGCTCGGCGTTCTGGCCGTTCGCCGAGTTCAGCCCCGAGTGGGTGGCGATCCGCTGGGCCCTGGAGCAGGGCGTCACAGCCCGCTTCATCGACCTGCCTGCCACGCACACGCTCGCGTGGCAGGGGCGGGACATGTCTGCGGACGGGACCGGGCGGCCGGGACGGGGCGCAGGGGAGGATCCGGCCGAGGCAGGCGGCGAGGAGAGCACGGGCGCCGCGGGCAGCGAGGAGAACGCGGGCGCCGCGGGCGACAGGGGAGACCCGCAGGACATCGGTGGCGCCCCTGAAGCCGGTGATCAGACCCGCCGGTTCAGGGTCGATCCGCTCGCCGCGCTCGCCGAGGCCGCGGGGTACGACGACCCCGAGCGCTGGTGGGAGGACGTCGTCGAGCACCGGGGCCCGGGCGAGCGGGATCCCTTCGCGCCGTTCGCCGCCCTGGAGGACGCCATGGGCGCGCTGCGCGAGCGGTACGGCGCGGGCGGGCACACGCGTGACCTCGTACGCGAGGCGCACATGCGGCTCCAACTGCGTGCCGCGCGCAAGGAGTTCGGGGACGACGTGGCGGTGGTCTGCGGGGCCTGGCACGTGCCCGCACTGCGCGCGAAGGCCACCGTCACCGCCGACCGCGCCCTGCTGAAGGGGCTGCCCAAGGTCAGGACGGACCTGACCTGGGTGCCGTGGACGCATCGCAGGCTCGCCCGGGCCGGCGGCTACGGCGCGGGCATCGACTCGCCGGGCTGGTACGGCCATCTGTTCCACGCCCCCGACCGGCCGGTCGAGCGGTGGCTGACCAAGGTGGCGAGGCTGCTGCGCGAGGAGGACCGGATCGTCTCCTCCGCCCATGTCATCGAGGCCGTCCGGCTCGCCGAGACCCTGGCCGCGCTGCGCGGCCGCCCGCTGCCCGGGCTCAGCGAGACCACCGACGCCGTGCGCGCGGTGCTGGGCGACGGCTCCGAGGTGCCGCTGGCGCTGGTGCACGACCGGCTGGTCGTCGGGGACGCGCTGGGGGAGGTGCCGGAGGCGGCCCCGGCGGTGCCGCTCCAGCGCGACCTGGCCCGGCAGCAGCGCTCGCTTCGGCTCAAACCGGAGGCGCTGGAGCGAGAGTTGGAACTGGACCTGCGCGGGGAGACGGACGCCGCCCGCAGCAGACTGCTGCACCGGCTGCGGCTGCTCGGCGTCGGCTGGGGCGAGCCGGCCCGGTCGCGGGGGAGCACGGGCACCTTCCGGGAGGCCTGGCGGCTGCGCTGGGAGCCGGAGTTGTCGGTGCGGGTCGCCGAGGCGGGCGTGTGGGGGACGACCGTACAGGGCGCCGCACAGGCCAGGGCGGAGGCGGACGCGGAGGCCGCACGCGGCCTCGCCGAGGTCAGCGCGCTCGCCGAGCAGTGCCTGCTCGCGGGGGTGCCGGAGGCCCTGCCGGTGGTCATGCGGGTGCTGGCCGACCGGGCCGCGCTCGACACCGACGTCGGTCATCTCGCCCAGGCCCTGCCCGCCCTCGTCCGCTCGCTGCGCTACGGCGATGTGCGGGGCACCGACACCGGCGCGCTGGCCGGGGTCGCGGCGGGCCTCGCCGAGCGGATCTTCGTCGGCCTGCCCCCGGCCTGCGCCGCGCTCGACACGGACGCGGCGGAGGAGATGCGCGGCCATGTGGACGCCGTGCACGCGGCGGTGGGGCTGCTGGCGGAGACGGCGGCCGCCACGGGCACCGACAGGGGGAAAGCAGGCGCGGGGAGTGGCGGCGCAGGGGACGGTGGCGGTGCCGGACCCGGCGCGCTGCGGGACCGCTGGCGGGCGGTGCTGCGGGCGTTGGCGCTGCGCGACACCGTGGCCGGTGTGCTGCGGGGGCGGGCGGTGCGGCTGCTGCTGGACGACGGCGTGCTGGGGCCCGAGGGGGCGGCGCGGCTGATGGGGCTCGTCCTGTCGCCGGGGACACCGCCCGCCGACGCGGCCGCCTGGATCGAGGGTTTCGTCGGCGGCGGGGGCGGGCTGCTGCTGGTGCACGACGAGCGGCTGCTCGGCCTGGTCGACGGCTGGCTGACGGGGGTGCCGGCGGAGGCGTTCACGGACGTACTGCCGCTGCTGCGGCGCACGTTCGCGGCGTATGAGCCGGGAGTGCGCAGAACCCTCGGCGAACTGGTCCGGCGTGGGCCGGGCGAGCGGACCGTCGGCCGGGCGGCAGGGTCGGGGACGTCACCGGGCTTCGCCGCCGAACCGGACACCGAGCGCGCCGACGCCGTGCTCCCGGTGCTGCGGCTGCTGCTCGGCCTGGAGGAGGACCGGGACGAGAAGCCGGACCAGGATGCGGGCAAGGGTCCGGGCCGGGATCAGGGCCGGGACCTGTACGGGCAGCCGAGGACGACCGACGACAACAGCCTTGCGGGGGTGGGCACATGACAATCCAGCCGATCACGACGACCACCGGCCCCGGCCCCGGCGCTGCTGGCCCCGGCACCGGCCCCGGCATCGGTCCTGGCCTCAGCCCCGGCCCAGGGCCCGGCGTCGGCGACCCGGCGAGGGAGAGGTTGCGGCGGTGGCGGTTGGTGCTCGGCGGGGAGCAGGCCGACGGGACCGGATGCGCGCTGTCCGGGCGGGACGCGGCGATGGACGGCACGCTCGCCGCGCTCTACGGCAAGAGGGACAAACCGCAGGCGGGGCGCGACCGTTCGGCCGGGCTCGGGGCCTCGGCGCCGTCGGTGGCACGCTGGCTCGGCGACATCCGCCGCTACTTCCCGTCCTCCGTCGTCCAGGTCATGCAGCGCGACGCCATCGACCGGCTCGGGCTGTCCGCCCTGCTGCTGGAGCCGGAGATGCTGGAGGCGGTGGAGGCGGACGTGCATCTGGTCGGCACGCTGCTGTCGCTCAACAAGGCGATGCCTGAGACGACGAAGGAGACGGCGCGCGCGGTCGTCCGCAAGGTCGTCGAGGATCTGGAGAAGCGGCTCGCGACCCGTACCCGGGCCACCCTCACCGGTGCCCTGGACCGCAGCGCCCGGGTCAGCCGCCCGCGCCACCACGACATCGACTGGAACCGCACCATCGCGGCCAACCTCAAGCACTACCTGCCCGAGTACCGCACGGTCGTGCCGGAACGCCTCATCGGATACGGGCGGGCCGCGCGGTCGGTGAAGAAGGAGGTCGTGCTCTGCATCGACCAGTCCGGTTCGATGGCGGCGTCCGTGGTCTACGCGTCGGTGTTCGGGGCGGTGCTGGCCTCCATGCGGGCGATCAGCACCCGGCTGATCGTCTTCGACACGGCGGTGGCCGATCTCACGGACCAGCTGGACGATCCGGTCGACGTCCTCTTCGGCACCCAGCTCGGCGGCGGCACGGACATCAACCGGGCTCTCGCCTACTGCCAGTCGCAGATCACCCGTCCCGCCGAGACGGTGGTCGTGCTGATCAGTGACCTCTACGAGGGCGGCATCCGCGACGAGATGCTCAAGCGGGTCGCGGCGATGAAGGCGTCCGGGGTGCAGTTCGTGGCGCTGCTCGCGCTGTCGGACGAGGGCGCGCCGGCGTACGACCGGGAGCATGCGGCGGCGCTCGCCGCACTCGGCGCACCGGCCTTCGCCTGCACGCCCGACCTGTTCCCCGAGGTGATGGCGGCGGCCCTGGAGAAGCGACCACTGCCGATACCGGACACCGCGTGACAGGAGGAATGAAAGGGGATATGGCTACCCATCGGTAACACGGGGCTTGCGCGGACTTGGGGGTGCCGTGAAGGATCGGTGGAGTCCCTGCCGTGCCGATCCGAGGACGTTATTCTCCTTGACCTTCTCCGCCGCCCTCCTTGGAACCACCGTGCGCGTGCTGCGCACGGCGGCCGGGCGGCGTGCGCTCCAACTGACGCTGCTGGTCGGCGGGTTGTTCGCACTGGGGTTCCTCTTCGGTGAGCAGGCGCACGCGGCCGACGGAACGGCGGCGGGGAGAGCGGCGACGTCCCTCACGTCCGCGACATCCGCGACGTCCGTGACATCCGTACTGCCCCTGACGCCGTCGGACTCCGGGGCGGCCGCGCAGAGTCATCCGGCGCACACGACCGGCGAGAAGACCGTCACCTCTGCGCAGAAGATGCAGGGCGTGCTGTCCCCGGTGACGGGGACGGTGGCCACGGTGAACCGGACGGTGTCCACGGTCACCGGGACGGTGTCCACGGTCGTCCGGACCGTCGAGGACACGACGACCGAGCGCGTCGTGCCGGCCTCCCTCCCGCTGCCGGACCTCGGCCACGTGCCGGACGTACCCGATGCGGTCGGCGTGCCCGTGATTGCGCCGAGCCGGCAGGGGCAGGGCGCGGGCACGGCGAGCCGGCCCGCGAGCCCGGTCGGTACGCCGGCCCTGGCGCACCCGTACTCACACCCGCACCACGCCCGTACCGGCGCCGGTGCCGTGGCCCCGGCCGGGCCGGCCCCGTTCGCCTCGTACGGGCCGGAGAGCACCGCCGGGTCCCCGTACGCCGCACCCCCCGTGCGTTCCTCCGCGCACCACGGCACCGCCGGTGCCGTCGCCGCCCCCGGCCGTCCGGCGCCCGCCGGTACCCCGAACGGCGTACTGGGCAAGCAGGCGGCCGAGGGGACCGCGTCCCGTCATGCCGACGTGTACGTCGTCACCCTCGGTCACCGTGCCCCCCTGCGGCTCGTGCCCGGCACCGCCGTGCGCACCGACATGCCCCGCACCCGGGAACGGCACCGGGACATCCCCGTCTTCCCCGGCTAGCTCCGGCCGCCCCTCCTTCGGGCCTCGCCGGTCGCCGATGACCGATGGCCGATCACCGTCACCCGGTCACCTCTGATCGCCGGTGATCCGTCACTGCTCCGTCGCTGATGCATCACTGATCCATTGCTGATCCATCACTGACGGGCACGCGCAGGGGCCCGACCCGCTTCCGTGAGGTGTCCGGACCCGGACGGCCGAATGCCGTCGGATCGTTCGGGCGGGGCCCCACGGGTGAGACGGCCGGTCCCCATAGGGGTGGGGGCCGACCGTCACGGTCCCGGAACCACCGGGGCCGGCCCAGAGGCCTCACCGGGCCAACCCCAGCCCGGTGAGGCCTCGCACATCGCGCCAGTGCGCGGCACGCCGTGCCAGGGAACCCGGCATCATGTGACAGGTATCACCGCTCGGGTGTGACCCTCGATTTAGGGAGCCCCCGCGAGCGGGGATAACCTGCGAGACGGACATGCCGCGCGCTCGGACACCGTGTGCGCCTCCCTTGTGACAAGCGGACGTCACGTTGCCCTTCGCGGCACGCCCACGCATCCAACGAACCGCGAGATCACTGATAGGGACGGAAGCGCGTGGACCTGTTCGAGTACCAGGCGAGGGACCTCTTCGCCAAGCACGATGTACCGGTGCTGGCCGGTGAAGTCATCGACACGCCTGAGGCGGCCCGCGCAGCCACTGAGCGCCTGGGTGGCAAGTCCGTCGTCAAGGCTCAGGTGAAGGTCGGCGGCCGTGGCAAGGCCGGCGGCGTCAAGCTGGCCGCCTCCGTGGACGAGGCCGTCGAGCACGCCAACAACATCCTCGGCATGGACATCAAGGGCCACACGGTCCACAAGGTCATGATCGCCGAGACCGCCCCGGAGATCCTCGAGGAGTACTACGTCTCCTTCCTCCTCGACCGTGCCAACCGCACGTTCCTCTCCATCGCCTCCGTCCAGGGCGGCATGGAGATCGAGGAGGTGGCGAAGGACACCCCGGAGGCCGTCGCCCAGACGCCGATCAACCCGATCGACGGTGTGACCCCGGAGAAGGCCCGCGAGATCGTCGAGGCCGCCAAGTTCCCGGCCGAGGTCGCGGACAAGGTCGCGGACGTCCTCGTCAAGCTGTGGGACACCTTCATCAAGGAGGACGCCCTCCTGGTCGAGGTCAACCCGCTGGCGAAGGTCGCCTCCGGCGACGTCATCGCCCTCGACGGCAAGGTGTCGCTCGACGACAACGCCGAGTTCCGTCACCCCGACTTCGAGGAGCTCCACGACAAGGCCGCGGCCAACCCGCTCGAGGCCGCTGCCAAGGAGAAGAACCTCAACTACGTCAAGCTCGACGGCGAGGTCGGCATCATCGGCAACGGCGCGGGTCTCGTCATGAGCACCCTGGACGTCGTCGCCTACGCCGGTGAGAACCACGGTGGCGTCAAGCCCGCCAACTTCCTGGACATCGGCGGTGGCGCCTCCGCCCAGGTCATGGCGAACGGCCTGGAGATCATCCTCGGCGACCCCGACGTCAAGTCGGTCTTCGTCAACGTCTTCGGTGGCATCACCGCCTGTGACGAGGTCGCCAACGGCATCGTCCAGGCCCTGAAGCTCCTGGAGGACCGCGGCGAGAACGTCTCGAAGCCGCTTGTCGTCCGCCTCGACGGCAACAACGCCGAGCTGGGCCGCAAGATCCTCACGGACGCCAACCACCCGCTGGTGCAGCGCGTCGACACCATGGACGGCGCGGCCGACAAGGCCGCCGAGCTGGCCCACGCCGCCAAGTAAGCACTCAGGACGAGGACACCAACACACCATGGCTATCTGGCTCAACAAGGACAGCAAGGTCATCGTCCAGGGCATGACCGGCGCCACGGGCATGAAGCACACCAAGCTCATGCTCGGTGACGGCACCAACGTCGTGGGCGGCGTGAACCCGCGCAAGGCCGGTCAGAAGGTCGACTTCGACGGCACCGAGGTACCGGTCTTCGGTACGGTCGCCGAGGCGATCAAGGAGACCGGCGCGAACGTCTCCGTGATCTTCGTGCCGGAGAAGTTCACCAAGGACGCGGTCGTCGAGGCCATCGACGCCGAGATCCCGCTGGCCGTCGTGATCACCGAGGGCATCGCCGTGCACGACACGGCCGCCTTCTGGGCGTACGCCGGCAAGAAGGGCAACAAGACCCGCATCATCGGCCCGAACTGCCCCGGCATCATCACCCCGGGCCAGTCGAACGTCGGCATCATCCCGGGCGACATCACGAAGCCGGGCCGCATCGGCCTGGTCTCGAAGTCCGGCACGCTGACGTACCAGATGATGTACGAGCTGCGTGACATCGGCTTCTCGACGGCCGTGGGCATCGGCGGTGACCCGATCATCGGCACCACCCACATCGACGCCCTGGCCGCGTTCCAGGACGACCCCGAGACCGAGCTGATCGTGATGATCGGTGAGATCGGCGGCGACGCCGAGGAGCGCGCGGCCGCGTTCATCAAGGAGAACGTGACCAAGCCGGTCGTCGGCTACGTCGCGGGCTTCACGGCGCCCGAGGGCAAGACCATGGGCCACGCCGGCGCCATCGTCTCCGGCTCCTCCGGCACCGCGCAGGCCAAGAAGGAGGCCCTGGAGGCCGCGGGCGTCAAGGTCGGCAAGACCCCGACCGAGACGGCCAAGCTCGCCCGCGAGATCCTGGGCGGCTGACCTTCTCAGCGGAACACCGGTAGGCCCGTCCCCGCGGTGGGGGCGGGCCTACCGCTATTGTCCGCGCCGTCCCCGCTGCTCCCGCTGTTCCGCTGTCCCCGCTCGACCGGGTTCATCCGGCCAGCGGTACCAGCCGCTGCGGCCCGCTCCTCTCCGACGCGCGCCGCAGCTTGGCCCGCAGGGCCTGCTCCGCCGGGGACAGCGGACCCGGCGCCACCCGGGGCGGCACGCCGCCCACCGCCTGCGCGGGAGCGATCGGTGCCTCGTAGTGCGTCGGGGCCGTCCGCAGGGTGAGCGCCGTCGCGCCGATGATCGTCACGGTGAAGGCGATCGCCGTCCGGGTCCAGAAGGCGTTCCGGCGTTCGCTCACGGTCCGTACCGTGGTCGGCTTCGCGGCCCGCAGCCGCTCGGCCGAGGCCAGTTCCAGCAGCCCGCGGTGGAGCGCGCGGGGATCGGCCAGTTCCGGGAGGCGGGCCGCCACGGCCTGCCGGGCATGGGTCAGCCGGCTGGCGGCCGCCGGGGTGCTGGCCTCCGTCTCCGCCGCCGTCTCCGGCAGGTCGAGCCCCACACCGTCGTAGAGCAGGAGCGTGCGCCGGTACGACGGCGGCAGCTTCAGCAGGGCGTGCAGCAGCGCGCGGCCGGCCGGGGCGGCGGGCGGCGGCTCCGGGTGCCGGTGGCGGGGGCGGAAGCGGTGCCAGGGGGAGAGCGCGCAGTCGTACGCCACCGCCCGTACCCAGCCGGCCGGATCGCGGTCCCGGGCCACCTCGGGCCAGCGCTGCCAGGCCAGTCGGAACGCCCGCTCCACCGCCTCGCGGGCCAGCTCCCGGCGCCCGGTGAGCAGGTAGGCCTGGCGTACGAGGGCGGGGGCGCAGAACGCGTACAGCGCGTCGAAGGCCTGAGCGGGCGTCAGGGGCTCCGGCGGAGAGGCGGGGGAGGGAACCCGGGGCAGCGTCGTCACCGTGCACTCTTTCGTACGAAAATGAACATAAAAGTATATTGAGCGACACTACGGGGGTTCGCCTGTTACGACGGGAAAGCGCGTGTCGTTGGGAGCATGGCGGGCGTGACCCTGATGACCGCTCGCCGCCGACCGTCGCTGTCGACCCTGCTGACCCGGCTGCGCGACCGCTCGCCCGGACTGGCCGCGAGCCTCCTGGGCGGCGCTGTCGCCGCGGGGCTCGGGCTCGGCTCGCTCGCCGTGCTCGTGATGGGGCTGTGGGTCCTGTCGCCGTATCCCGACAGCGGTCCGGGCGGCGCGCTGCATGTCGCCGCCGCGCTGTGGCTGCTGGCACACGGCGTCGAACTGGTCCGTACGGACACGCTCTCCGGCGCGCACATGCCCGTGGGGGTGACGCCGCTGCTGCTGCTCGCGCTGCCGGTGTGGCTGGTCCACCGGGCGGCCCGGGACGGCGTGGACGCGCCCGCCGACTCCGTCTTCGACCCTCGCGACGACGCGGACGCACCGCCGCTGGTGCCCGCGCGCACGGTGTGGACGGGGGTCGTCCTCGGCTATCTCGCCGTCGGTGGCCCGGCCGCGCTGTACTGCGCGGGCGCGGAACTGCGGCCTTCATGGCCGTGGGTGACGGTGTGTCTGCCGCTCGTCGTGGGGATCACGGCGGCGGTGGGGGTGTGGACGGCGTACGGTCGGCCGCGTGAGCCCGTGCTGAAGGTGTGGCGGATGCTGCCGGGACAGGTGCGGCGACCGGTGTCCGGCACCGACGGGTGGCGACGGCTGGGCACGGCCGTACGGGCCACCGGCGCGGCGACGGCCGTGCTGCTCGGCGGCGGGGCGGCGCTGGTCGGGGTGTCGCTGGTGTGGCACGGCGGGGCGGCGCGGGCGTCGTTCCTCCAGCTGACGGAGGGCTGGACCGGTCGATGTGCGGTGCTGCTGCTCGGGGTCGCGCTGATCCCCAACGCGGCGATGTGGGCCGCGTCGTACGCCCTCGGCCCCGGCTTCCTCCTCGGCGCCGGGCACCTCGTGTATCCCTTCGCCTCCCGTCCGGCCCCGCTGCTGCCGCCGTTCCCGCTGCTGGCGGCGGTGCCGGACGCGGGGGCCGGGTCGCAGCTCAACTGGGCGGCGGGGGCGGTGCCGGTGGCGGCCGGGGTGACGGCGGGGTGGTTCGTGGCGCGGGGCGCGGTGGAGCGGCCCGCGCGGCAGGGGGAGAGGGCGTCGGCCCGCTGGTCGGCGGCTCGCACGGCCGGGGTGGCGCTGCTGACGGCGCTGGTCTGCGGGGCGGGCTGCCTGCTCCTCGCCGAACTGTCCGGGGGCCCGCTGGGCGTGGCGGCGCTGGCCCGCTTCGGACCGGTGGGCTGGCAGACCGGGGGCGCGGCGGCGCTGTGGACGGCGGTGTTCGGGATGCCGGTGGCGCTGGTGGTGCGGGCGTGGCGGCTGCGGACGTGGTGGGTGCGGGGCGGGGGGATTCCGGCGCAGGACAGGACGGGGGAGCAGGCGAAGCCGGGGGAGCGGGGCCGGCAGGGGCAGGCCGGGGAAGACGCCGAGTCCGCGGCCGAGGGGACGGGGCGGCCCGAGACCATGGACGAGGACAAGGACAAGGGCAGGGCCAAGGACGCCGCGAAGGGCAAGGAGGCCGAGTCCGTCGTGCCCGGGGCCCCCGAGGAGGAGTTGTACGACTTCCTCCCGGCCGACGATCCGTATCCTCCGGGCTGGCACGACGACCTCGCGCGCACCTCCCGCTGGGCGGCCCTGCGCGAGACGGCCGCCCGGCGCGAGACCGCCGACGAGATCACCGAGGCAGAGATCACCGATGTCGACATCGCGGAGGCTGACATCACCGAGGCCGGCATCGCCGAGGCCGGCATCGCCGAGGCCGAGACGCCCGCCGAGCCCGACGGCCCCGCACCGGATCCGGAGGACGTACCCCCGTCCCCGCCCCCTGCCGAAGCACCGTGATCCAACTGGCGCCCCGCAGGGGGTACTTCAGCTGTTCCCGACCCCCAGCACCCCGCGCAGCTGCTTCGGCAGCAGGGTGTCGCAGGACTGCTTCGCCTCGTGGGTCAGGGCGTCGTTCACGCACGTGTAGTAGTCGCGGTAGACGAACTGGACGGTGAAGGTCGAGGCGACGAGCATCAGGGCCAGGGACGCCGTCACCAGGCCGCCCACCGCCGCCGTCACCTGGGGGCGGCCGGCGCCGGGGGCCGGCCGGGCGTCCGGGCCCGGGGTCCGGGGCTTGGCGCGCAGGGCGCTGACGCCCCAGTACAGGGCCAGCACACCCAGGAGCAGGGACACGTACGGCCAGCTGAACAGGGCGAAGAAGACCGCCCACATGCCCGACAGGAGGGCGTAACGGGCGCGGCGCTGGGCCGGGTCCGTCGGGTCCCAGCGCATGCCGCCGCCGGCCGGGCCGCCGCCGGGGCCCTGGGGACCGCCACCGGGCCGCTCGCCGAAGCCGCCGCCGGGGGAGCGGCCGGGCTGCCGGTCGCTCCACTGGCCGCCCCACGGGGAGCCGCCCTCGGGGCCGCCCCGGCCGCCGTCCCCGGAGTCGCCCGGGCCCGAGTCCGCACCCGACGATCCTCCGTGGTGCCGGGGGCGCCACGGGTTGTCCGGGGTGCCCTCCGGGGGCGGGGCGAAGGGGTTGTCGTCCTGCTGCCCAGCGCCGCGTCCCTCGCCGTCCCGGTCTCCTCCGCGCGGCGCCTGCGGCGGCGAGGACGGCCGCTCCCGCAGCAGTGCGGTGCCGCGCCCGCTCTCGCCTCCCTGGGCCGGGCGCGGAGTGAACGTGCGGAGTCGCAGGCTGCGATGGGGCATCAAGAGAGCGTCTTCCCCTGGGTGAATTCGGCTGTCCGACGTGAGCTTCCACCCCGGAAACGCATGGCACACCGCGTGCGTTCCCGAGCCGGTTCCTCCCGAACGCTACCTTCCGGCCACGCCCCCGTCCCGAGGGGGCCGTCCAGTGTGCCGGTATCGTTGCTGGCGGTCGGCTGCTTCGTAGAGTTCCCCGTATCCGGGGGTGCGAAGCATTCGTACGAATGTACAAGACCGGGATAAGCCGAACAGAACCGAGAAAGGGCCCCATCGTGGCCGCCACCCCCGCTGCCCCCGCGGTCAAGCGCCTCGTGGTGCTGGTCTCCGGATCCGGCACCAATCTTCAGGCGCTCCTCGACGAGATCGCGCGCACCGGAGCCGAGCAGTACGGCGCCGAGATCGCCGCCGTAGGGGCCGACCGTGACGGCATCGAGGGGCTCGCCCGGGCCGAGCGTGCCGGGCTGCCGACCTTCGTGCGGAAGGTCAAGGACTACGACACCAGGGACGCGTGGGACGCGGCGCTCGCCGAGGCCGTCGCCGCCCACGAGCCCGACCTCGTCGTCTCCGCCGGGTTCATGAAGATCGTCGGGAAGGAGTTCCTGGCGCGGTTCGGCGGGCGGTTCGTCAACACGCACCCCGCCCTGCTGCCCAGCTTTCCCGGGGCCCACGGCGTGCGCGACGCGCTCGCGTACGGCGCCAGGGTCACCGGCTGCACCGTCCACTTCGTCGACGACGGCGTCGACACCGGCCCGATCATCGCCCAGGGCGTGGTCGAGATCCGGGACGAGGACGACGAGAGCGCGCTGCACGAGCGCATCAAGGAAGTCGAGCGAAGGCTGCTCGTCGAGGTCGTGGGGCGCCTCGCCCGCAACGGCTATCGCATTGAGGGACGAAAGGTAGTTATCCAGTGACCGCCCAGACCAGCGACAGCAGCAGCAAGCGGGCCATCCGTCGCGCGCTCGTCAGCGTCTACGACAAGACCGGGCTGGAAGAGCTAGCGCGGGGGCTGCACGAGGCCGGCGTCCAGCTCGTCTCCACCGGGTCGACGGCCTCCCGGATCGCCGCCGCCGGCGTCCCCGTCACCAAGGTCGAGGAGCTGACCGGCTTCCCCGAGTGCCTGGACGGCCGGGTCAAGACCCTGCACCCGAAGGTGCACGCGGGCATCCTCGCCGACCTGCGCCTGGACAGCCACCGCGAGCAGCTCGCCGAGCTGGGCGTGGAGCCGTTCGACCTCGTCGTCGTCAACCTCTACCCGTTCCGCGAGACCGTCGCCTCCGGCGCCTCGGACGACGAGTGCGTGGAGCAGATCGACATCGGCGGCCCGTCGATGGTCCGCGCCGCCGCCAAGAACCACCCCTCCGTCGCCGTGGTCACCAGCCCCGAGCGCTACGCCGACGTCCTCGCGGCCGTCAAGGACGGCGGCTTCGACCTCACCGCCCGCAAGCGGCTCGCCGCCGAGGCCTTCCAGCACACCGCGTCCTACGACGTGGCCGTCGCCTCGTGGTTCGCGCGCGGCTACGCTCCCGTCGACGACTCGCCGTTCCCCGACTTCCTCGGCGCGACCTTCGAGCGCGAGAACACCCTGCGCTACGGCGAGAACCCGCACCAGCCGGCCGCCCTCTACGTCGACGGCAGGGGTGGCCTCGCGGCCGCCGAGCAGCTGCACGGCAAGGAGATGTCGTACAACAACTACACGGACACGGACGCCGCGCGCCGTGCCGCGTACGACCACGACGAGCCGTGCGTCGCGATCATCAAGCACGCCAACCCCTGTGGCATCGCGGTCGGTTCGGACGTCGCCGAGGCGCACCGCAAGGCGCACGCCTGCGACCCGGTCTCGGCCTACGGCGGCGTGATCGCCGTGAACCGTCCGGTCAGCAAGGAGATGGCCGAGCAGGTCGCGGACATCTTCACCGAGGTCATCGTCGCCCCGGACTACGAGGAGGGGGCCCTCGAAGCCCTCACCAAGAAGAAGAACATCCGCGTCCTGAAGGCTCCGAGCGCCCCCTGCAACCGGGTCGAGGCCAAGCAGATCGACGGCGGCGTCCTGCTCCAGGTCACCGACCGCCTCCAGGCCGACGGCGACGACCCGGCCAACTGGACGCTGGCGTCCGGCGAGGCACTGTCCCCCGAGGAGCTGGCGGACCTCGCCTTCGCCTGGAAGGCCTGCCGGGCCGTCAAGTCCAACGCCATCCTGCTCGCCAAGGGCGGCGCCTCGGTCGGCGTCGGCATGGGCCAGGTCAACCGCGTCGACTCCTGCAAGCTCGCCGTCGAGCGGGCCGGGGAGGAGCGCGCGCGTGGCTCCTACGCCGCCTCCGACGCCTTCTTCCCCTTCCCCGACGGCCCCGAGATCCTGATCGGCGCGGGCGTCCGGGCGATCGTCCAGCCGGGCGGCTCGATCCGCGACGAGCAGGTCGTCGAGGCCGCGAAGAAGGCGGGCGTGACGATGTACTTCACGGGTACGCGTCACTTCTTCCACTGAGTGCCCTCAACGCGTGACGGCCTCCGGCCCTCCCCCGAGGGAGCCGGAGGCCGTCGGTCTGTCGGTCAGCAGGGACGCAGGGAGTAGATCGGGTCCCACGTCGCCGTGCCGGACTCGTAGGCCGTGGACGTCCAGCGGACGCTGCCGTCCTGGTTGAAGAACTTCGCGACCGTGCCCGGCGTCTGGTTGTTGATGAACGGGCCGTCGCCGGTCCAGTTCGAGACGGTCCAGGTCTGGCACTTGTAGAAGTCGAAGTTGGTGCCGTTGACGGTCATGCACAGGTGACCGTAAGCGCAGTTCAGGTCCTTGGCGCTCATCCTGCCCCGCGGGGCCTTCGTGACGGTCAGGCCGTCGTAGCGGACCTGGTCGGCGGAGGACGAGAGCACCTTCGGGTGCCCGGCGAGGACGTGGTCGGCGACCTGCTGGACGCCGGTGACCCGGGTGCCGTCCGGGGCGCTGTCGGCGACGGCCGCGACCGTGGAGCCGGCGACGAGGGCGGTGGCCGCGACGAGAAGCGCGGCGGGCTTGACGATGTTCACGTGTTCCCCCATGTGAACGGTGCTGCATGAACGGTGTGGTCACTCCGCCGTGGCGGAGTGGTCTCCACCCTCACAGCGCCCGCCGCCCGCCGGTACCTGTGAAGTCTCAGGGTCACTTCTTGCCCGGGGGCGCGTACTCCTTGAGGTAGTGGGCGACACGGGCGCAGTAGTCGCGGTACTTCGGGGGAACTCCGCCCGTGTCGTTCACCTTCTCGACCGAGGTGCGGTAGCCGGCGGAGACCAGCACCCGTTTGTCGCCGGGGAGGCCGGACTTCAGGTGGTTGTCGATATAGCACAGGTAGCGACCCATGGCCGGGACGGAGACGGACGGGGTCAGCGGCGGCGTGGGGGTCGCCGACGCGGGGACGCCGTCGTCCCGCATCCACCAGCGCAGGACGGCGGGGGTCCAGCGGGCGATGCCGAACTCCTGCTTGCCGGGGTCGGAGAGGTTCGGGTCGAAGTCGCTCTCGGACTTCAGCATCGCCGCGATGAGCGCGGGCGTGACATCGGGCTCGGAGCAGGCGTGGGCGGAGTCCACGATCAGACGGCGGTACCGCACCGGAACGCCTTGGTCGGTACGGAGTTCGGAGGCGCCGTAACGTGCCTGGGCGGCACTGACGCCGCTCCCGTCCGAGCCTTCGTGCGTGGTTGCGTCGCCGGGCCAGGCACTGATGCCGTAGGCGAGGGCCGCGGCGGCGAGGAGGCCCGCGACCGCGGCCGGCAGGCGTCTGCGGCGCCGGAACAGACGCGGCAGACGGAGCAGGCGCGACGGATCGCCCGTGCCCGCCGCCGCCTCGACCCGGCGCAGCAGCGGCTCCGTCGTGATGCGGTCGGCGTGCGTGCGGGCCAGGCAGTCGCGGACGATCTCCCGCCAGGCGTCCGGGAGTTCGGGCGACAGGCGCAGCGCTTCGGTGCCGCGCGCGTAGCTCATCGCCGCGTCGCGCCGAGCCGTCGGGGTCGCGCCGGGGAGCGGGAAGGCGCCGGTGAGGACGAGGTGGGCGAGCACGCCGAAGGCCCAGACGTCGGCCGAGGGGCGGATGCGGCGGCCGCGGTCGCCGATCTCCGCCCACAGCAGCTCGGGCGGGGTGTAGTCGGGGGTGGAGAAGGCGGGGGTGTAGGCGTGGGTGCCCTCCAGCTCGGCGGCCATGTTGAAGTCGCCGAGCCGGGCCGAACCGTCCGGCATCAGCAGCACATTGGCCGGTTTCAGGTCTCCGTGCACCCAGCCCGCCGCGTGCAGCTGGGCCAGGCCCTCGCAGATCTGGGCGAGCAGGACGGGGCCGGCGTCCGGGCGCGGGGCGGCGGCGAGCAGGACGGACAGGGAGCCCTCGGCCTTCTCCAGGACGAGGACCGTGGCGCCGTCGAGGACGGGGCGGCCGGGGTCGTCCACGACGAGCGTGTCGTACATGCGGAGCAGGCGCGGCCGCTCCAGGCGGCGGTACAGCGTGACCTCGCGCTCCACGAGCTCGCGCAGATGGGACAGCTGGCGCGGGGTGTTGGTGCCGGTGGGCAGGAACTTCAGCGCGGCGGAGTCGGGGAGGTCCCGCGACCGCTCGGTGCGGCGGGCGGCGTAGACGCTGCCGAACGCGCCCGTCGCGATCGGCTCGCGCACCTCCCAGGCGCCGACCCGGTAACCCCTGGGGACGGGGACGGCGTACGGCTCGGTCACCGGCCCGCCCGGCTCGCGGAGCCGGACAGGACGACGAGGTCCTCCTCCCGCACCACGTCGAAGCGGAGCGCCAGCGAGACCAGGGACTCCTTCTTGCCGTTGAGGCGGGGGCCCGGATCGGCGCTCTCCGGGCCGGGTTTGAGGCGCAGCTTCACGGCCAGGTAGTCGATGTTCCACTGCACCGAGGTGCGCGAGGCGGCCGGCCAGGCGGGGCGCAGCCGGTCCACGACCTGGTCGACGGTGGGCAGCGGGGCGTGCGGGTCGCCGCGCAGCCGCGATTCGCACAGGGCGGCCAGGACGGAGAAGTAGCGCTTCGTGCGGTCGACGGAGAACGCGGCCGCGGTGGCCTCGCCGTCCGGCTCCGCGTCGTCGTCCAGGTAGTCGTGGCGCGGCGCCCACACCTCGATCGGCAGCAGATCGCCGGCGGCGGGCAGCACGATCCGGGAGAACTCGAAGGGGACGGGCGCGTCGAGGCGGCCCGGGCCCACCTTGATGTGCTCACCGGCGCCCTCGGGGTTCTCCACGACGTACGTCTGCCGCGCGGACAGGTTGCTCAGTATCCAGAACGTGCCCTGCGCGGCGATCTCGCCCGCCCGGCGCGAGACCCCGTCGTGCGGGATCGGCAGACCGCTGCCGGGGGCGCGCCCGAAACTGAGGCGCTCGCCGGGGGCGAGCCGGATCTGCTGGCGGTCGTCCTCCGTGGTCGGCGGAGGTACGACGATGATGCTGTACACGGCGTGTCTCCCCGTGCCTGACGGATAGCCGGGTCGGACAGTACGGCTACCCCGGCCAGCCTAGGGGGACACACCGGGGCCGCGCCTCCCCCTTGACGGGTGAGACGCGGCCCGTGGCGGTGATGTGGCGAGAAATCGCTCAGTAGCGCAGGCGGTTGAACCACGCCTTGCCGTTGGCGCCACCGACGAAGCAGGCGACCAGGATCGCCAGCACCGTGTGGACGAGGCCCACGACGACGAACGGGTACAGGCCGAGGACCGCGGTGATGATGCTGAACACCATGGTGGTGATGCGGACGCCGTTGCCGCCGGTGTTGAACTTCGCGGCGAGGACGGCCCCGAAGATGCCCCAGGCGAGCGCGAACACCGCCATGGCCACCAGGATGCCGGTGCCGTAGTCGGCGAACTTCTGGAACTGGGAGTCGTTCTGGAGGGTGCTGTCCTTCTTCGCGTGGTTCACGATCGCCGCGTAGAAGACGAACAGCGCCACGCCGATCACCTGCAGGCCGACGATCACCCACAGCATCACGCGGGCTCCGCTGACGTTGCCCGGCATCGCGGTCATCGGGGCGCCCATGCCGTACGGCTGCTGGGCGGGCGGGGCCTGCGGATAGCCGTACCCCGGCTGCTGGCCCTGCGGGTAGCCGTAGCCCTGCTGCTGGGGCGGCGGGCCGTACGGGTTGTTCGGGTCGCCGTAGCTCATGGCGGTGTTCCTCCGTTTGGTCGAGTGCGGGGACGAGGCGCGGCACTGCACGGAGGAAGCGTTTCTACAGATGCGGTCCGTCCCCCCGATGAGCTGCCCGCTGCACTGTGCCCTCATCGTTCTTGACCGGATATGGGCTTGTCCAGCCGAGGAGCGGAGGTGTTGTGCAAGTGCAACACAGTTGATCAACAGTTGGGCGGGATGGTACGGCGGCCGGGTACCCGGATTGGAACCGGGGGCGGGTCATCCGCGAGGATAGGGGTATGACCGCCCAGATTCTCGATGGCAAGGCCACCGCAGCCGCGATCAAGTCCGATCTGACCGCCCGCGTGGCGGCGCTGAAGGACAAGGGCGTCACGCCCGGCCTCGGCACGATCCTGGTCGGGGACGACCCCGGCAGCCAGAAGTACGTCGCCGGCAAGCACCGCGACTGCGCGCAGGTCGGCATCGCCTCCATCCAGCGCGAACTGCCCGCAACCGCCACCCAGGAGGAGATCGAGGCGGTCGTCCGCGAGCTCAACGAGGACCCGGCCTGCACCGGCTACATCGTCCAGCTGCCGCTGCCCAGGGGCATCGACGAGAACCGCGTCCTGGAGCTGATGGACCCGGCCAAGGACGCCGACGGCCTGCACCCGATGAACCTCGGCCGCCTCGTCCTCGGCGAGCCCGCGCCGCTGCCCTGCACCCCCAACGGCATCCTCACCCTGCTGCGCCGCCACGGCGTCGAGATCAAGGGCGCCGAGGTCGTCGTCGTCGGGCGGGGCGTGACCATCGGGCGGCCGATGCCGCTGCTGCTCACCCGGCGCAGCGAGAACGCCACCGTGACCCAGTGCCACACCGGCACCCGCGACCTGTCCGCCCACCTCAAGCGGGCCGACATCATCATCGCGGCGGCCGGCTCCCCGCACCTGATCCGCGCCGAGGACGTCAAGCCGGGCGCCGCCGTCCTGGACGTCGGTGTCTCCCGCAACGCCGAGGGCAAGATCGTCGGCGACGTCCACCCGGACGTGACCGAGGTGGCCGGCTGGATCTCCCCGAACCCCGGCGGTGTCGGCCCGATGACCCGGGCGCTCCTGCTGGTCAACGTGGTCGAGGCGGCGGAGCGCAGTGCCGGCCGATGACGCCCGCGCGGGGGCCCTCGCCCGCGCCGGCCGCGAGCCGCACCAGGATTCCGGGGAGCAGCCCGCGAAGACCACGCGCCGTTTTCCGCGGATCACCCGGGACACCGCCCGGCCCGAGGGCGGCGGCCGGGCCGCGTCGGGTGCCTCGCCGGCCCCGGCCCGGCAGTGGCCGATGCTGGTCGTGGTGGGCACGGTCGCGCTCGGCCTCCTGCTGACCGCGCTCGGCACGTTCCGCTTCGGCACCCTGCTGATCGGCGCCGCCCTGCTGGCCGGTGCGGTCATGCGCTGGTTCGTGCCGAGCGTCGGCATGCTCGCCGTCCGCTCCCGGTTCACGGACATCGTCACCTACGGCGTCCTCGGCCTCGCGATCGTCCTGTTCGCGATGATGGTCCAGCCGAATCCGTGGCTGCACGTCCCGTTCCTGAAGGATCTCCTGCACGTCACGCTCAGCAACAACTAGCCCCGCTGCCGCCGATGGCCCGCCTCCCCCGGGGGACGCGGGCCATCGGCGCGTCCCCCGGCCGGTCCGCCGCGGCGTCCGCGCGCCGCCCGTGCCCCCGTGCGCTCCCACTGCGGGAACTGGGATCCTTAGGCACGGCATCCTTGTGGGTAGCCAGGACGGGACGTACCGGGGGAGAGCAAGGGGGGAAGCGATGCCTCGTTGGAAGGACCTGCCCGAGGATCTGGACCCGCAGATCAAGGAGTTCACCAGTCAGATACGGCGGTTGGTGGACCGCAGCGGACTGAGCGTCGCCGCGCTGGCCGACCGCACGGGCTACAGCAAGACGTCCTGGGAGCGTTACCTGGGCGGCCGGCTCCTCGCGCCGAAGGGCGCGGTCGTGGCGCTCGCCGAGGTGACCGGCACCAGTCCCGTCCACCTGACCACGATGTGGGAACTGGCCGAACGAGCCTGGAGCCGGGCGGAGATGCGGCACGACCGCACCATGGAGGCGATCCGTATCTCCCAGGCCCGCGCGGCACTGGGCGAGTTCGGCGCGGCGGAGGCCACCGGGGGGCCGTCGGGGCAGGGGCTGTCGGGTCTGTCCGGCCGGAAGAACGGCAGCGTCACGGCGACTCCGGGCATCGCCGGACCGGCCGGCGTGTCGCCGACGATTCCCGTGCAGCCCTCGGGACCGGACGCGGACGTCCGGGGCGGGGCGGGGCGCGGTGCGGCCGGCGGCGCGGGCAGCGGCCTCGCCGACGGCGCGGGCAGCGGCGGCGGCTCGGCCGAGAGCGGGGACGCCGGCTCCGAAGCGGCTTCCGGCCGTGACTCCGTGAACTCCTGGGGCCTGGCCGGGTATCAGGGCCCGTCCAGGACGAGCCCCCGGCTCGGCGGGGGTGCCGGGGCCGGCGCGGGTGCCGGGGCCGGCTCCGGGTCCGCCCCGGGGGCCGGGGCGCGCGATGCCGGGGTGGCCGACGGGTCCGCCCCGCCGCCGGGCGGCCCGGCGCCGTACGACGCCGCCCGGCCCGCCGGGGGGAGCGGGAGGCGGCAGCAGGTGACGATGTTCCTCGCGGGGCTCGTCGGCGTGCTCGTCATCATCGGCGGCGTCTTCTTCTTCACCCATCGCGACGGCGGCAGGCACCAGGACGCGGCCAAGCCGCCGTCGCCCACCGCCGACCGGAACACGAGCCCGCCGCCCGGGGTCAAGTGCGCCGGATCCGCGTGCACCGGCAAGGACGCCGAGGCCATGGGGTGCAGCGGCGACCTGGTGAGCACCGCCAAGACAGCCGCCGTCGGCACCGCCACCCTGGAGGTCCGCTACAGCAAGGCCTGCGGCGCCGCCTGGGGCCGGATCACCGGCGCCACGCAGGGCGACAGGGTGGAGGTCTCGGCCGGTACGGTCCGCCAGTCGGGGCGGATCACCGCCGTGGGCGACGCCATCGCCTACACCCCGATGGTCGCCGTGCAGGACGCGGCACAGGCCAAGGCGTGCGCGACCCTCGCCTCTGGGCGGACGGGGTGCACGAAGTGACGGGCGTACGGGGTGCACAATGCGGCGAAACGGAGGAAACCGCACCCGCGTGACATCGCGCGGGTGAAATTCCGGGACGGGCGTGCATGGCCCGGCGGATCCTGGGCACGCGAACGGTACCCCCCACGGGAGTCCGGCCAGCCCGGTACCTCCCCCCATCGGCGGCCGCCACCGTCCCCCTCTCCCGGACCGGCGGCCGCCGCTTCGTTCGGCCGGGCCGGGAGACAGGTCGGGCCAGGTCATGGGCAGTTCGCGGCCGAGCAGGGGCCGAGCCGGGGCCGGGCGACGGCCGGGACTCCGTCGGGTGGCCGCCTTGTGGGGCGAGCCACACGGCCCGGTACATCTCGCATGCCGGATGCGCGATAGCCTGACCGCTGGATCGATCTCTTGACGCCAAGAGATCGATCATCGCCCGGGGCCGGGAAGCCCCACCGCCAGCTGTCCTTACGGAGAACGCCATGACCCGCACTCCCGTGAACGTCACCGTCACCGGCGCGGCCGGCCAGATCGGTTACGCCCTGCTCTTCCGCATCGCCTCCGGCCAGCTGCTCGGCGCGGACGTGCCGGTCAAGCTGCGCCTCCTGGAGATCACGCCCGCGCTGAAGGCCGCCGAGGGCACCGCGATGGAGCTGGACGACTGCGCCTTCCCGCTGCTCCAGGGCATCGAGATCTCCGACGACCCGAACGTCGCCTTCGACGGCGCCAACGTGGCCCTGCTCGTCGGCGCCCGCCCCCGCACCAAGGGCATGGAGCGCGGCGACCTGCTGGAGGCCAACGGCGGCATCTTCAAGCCGCAGGGCAAGGCCATCAACGACCACGCGGCGGACGACATCAAGGTCCTCGTCGTCGGCAACCCGGCCAACACCAACGCGCTCATCGCGCAGGCCGCCGCGCCGGACGTCCCGGCCGAGCGCTTCACCGCGATGACCCGCCTCGACCACAACCGCGCACTGACCCAGCTCGCGAAGAAGACGGGCACCACGGTCGCCGACATCAAGCGCCTGACC
Source organism: Streptomyces sp. NPDC025793 (assembly GCF_055558375.1). Classification (NCBI taxonomy): domain Bacteria; kingdom Bacillati; phylum Actinomycetota; class Actinomycetes; order Kitasatosporales; family Streptomycetaceae; genus Streptomyces; species Streptomyces sp. NPDC025793. The sequence continues at coordinate 104,032 of NZ_JBVHMR010000016.1, forward strand.
ATCTGGGGCAACCACTCCGCCACGCAGTACCCGGACATCTTCCACGCCACGGTCGCCGGCAAGAACGCCGCCGAGACCGTGAACGACGAGAAGTGGCTGGCCGAGGAGTTCATCCCGACCGTCGCCAAGCGCGGTGCCGCGATCATCGAGGCCCGTGGCGCGTCCTCCGCCGCGTCCGCCGCCAACGCCGCCATCGACCACGTGCACACCTGGGTCAACGGCACGGCCGAGGGCGACTGGACCTCCATGGGCATCCCGTCGGACGGCTCCTACGGCGTCCCGGAGGGTCTCATCTCCTCCTTCCCGGTCACCACCAGGAACGGTGCGTACGAGATCGTCCAGGGCCTGGAGATCAGCGAGTTCTCCCGCACCCGCATCGACGCGTCCGTGCAGGAGCTGGTGGAGGAGCGCGAGGCGGTTCGCGCGCTCGGCCTCATCTGAGCGACGCACTCGGCGAGTTCGCCGTAGAAGACCTGATACGGCCACAGGCCCCGGAGTGTTCCGGGGCCTGTGGCTCGTGCGTGGTGCGTGGCGCGCTCAGCGCACGTCGACGTAGTCGTACGCGTCGGCGGCGGACGAGGTGCTGTTGCCCGCGTAGTGGAAGCGCCAGGTGCCGTCCGCCGAGGCGGTGACCGTGGTCTTCAGGTAGCCGCCGGACGACGACGTGACCGTCTTGACGGTGCTGTAGGAGCTCGCGCCCGCCTTCTTGAACTGCAGCTGGACGGACTGGCTGCCGTAGCCGTAGTACTTCAGGTAGGTCCAGCTCGCCCGGTTCAGCGTGCCGGTGACCGTGATCGTCCTGCCCTTGGAGACCGGCTCCGGGCCCGCGTTGAAGCCGCTGAAGTTGGCGGCGCGCTTCACCCAGTGGTTCTTGTACGTGTTCTTCTGGACGTAGTCGGAGTCGTTGCCGACGGCCCACGCCGCGACGTTCCACTTGCCGTTCAGGGAGCTGTCGTACAGGTCGCTGGTGGGATCGACCGTGATGGTGATCTTGCAGGTGGCGGCGGTGGCGCTCCACTTGTCGCACGTGGCGTCCTGGTCCGTGGCGAGGACGCCGTCCACGTCGGGGTTGTCGCCGTCGATGCTGGTGCCGTGCCACAGGAAGGCGCCGGCGGTGTAGATGCCGGACGGGTCGTTCGCGGTCACGTAGATGTTGAAGGACTTCTTGCCGACGCCCACGACGAGGTCCGTGTCGGCGTTGACGGTGACCTTGGTGATCTTGGTGTCGCCCTGGACGTCGTCGGCCGGGACGGCGGCCACGGAAGGTGCCGCCGCCAGCTTCGCGGCGGTGCCCGCCGGGTTGTCGGCCGCGTGCGCGGCCGGGGCGACGAGAGAGGTGAGCGCCACGGCACCGGACACGGTCGCGGTGGCCAGGCTGGCTCGAATGCGCATCTGCGTTCCCCAAGTGGACAGCGTGCCGCACGCTCAGTGGGGGGTTGCGTGGCGGCACGAGAGTGATGTGGAGCCTGTTGGCTCGGATGCGGAGACTCGCGAAGGTAAGAAACGGTTGTATGCGAGGTGAAGGAATTTCAAGCACGGGGTGACCGCGCACGCCTTCGGCTCTCACCCGTTCGCGGCGCGTGCGAGGCGCCCCGGCGCCGCCGCTCCTAGCGTGGCCTCCATGACGACCGTCCGTGTTTCCCCCGCCGCCGCCCCGCAGACCGACCCCTCGGCCGTCCAGCCCGTCGGCTACTGGACCTGGGTCGCCCATCAGGCCGTCGTCCGCCATCTGCGCGGCGCGCTGGCCGGGATCGATCTCACCCAGCCGCAGTGGTGGATCCTGAAGGACATCGCCGCCGAAGACGCTCCCCGCACCCGGGCCGAGCTGCAGGACCGGCTCGCCGCGCACCTCGACTCCGGGCCGGAGGAGATCGGGCGGGCCGTCGACACCCTGGTCGCCCGTGCCTGGCTGAGCGTCGACGGGGCCGGCCGCGTGCGCACCACCGACGCCGGCCGGGAGGCCACCCGGCGTGCCGTCGACGTCCTGCGGCGGGTGCGCGCCGAGATCCACGAGGGTGTCCCCGAGGAGGACTACGCCATCACACTGGACGTCCTGCGCCGGATGATCCGCAACCTCGGCGGGCGGGCCGACGACCTGAACCCCTGACGGCCCCGGGAGAACGCGTGCGCGGCGGGACCCTCCCCGCCGTGCACGCGTTCCTTCGTGCTGCCCACCCGCACTGCCCGTCCCCCCGTTGTCCGGCAGTGAGGCCACCCGTCCGTCCGGCACGCACTGTGCGGCGCCCATGGACTGAGCGCAGCGGTCCGACTCGCACCCTTCTGTCCCTTTTGGGGCGTACTTTCGGTGACACGGCGCACTTTCGACCACCGATTACGCATGGCCGCTCGTCGGCCCGGGCAGGCGGACGCGGTCCCCGAGCGTGGCAGGTGTGTGACGCAGGGGCATGGATCAGGAACGGAAGGCAACACCGAACATGGCGAACGGAACGGCACGACAGGCCCAGGCGACCATCCACGCGGGGGGAGAGTGGCTGGCAGCGGTCTCGGGTGCGACACGCGAGATCCTGGACCCCGCGGACGCCCGGCCGTTCGCCGTGGTCGCCGAGGGTGACGAGAAGGATGCGGAAAGGGCCGTCGCGGCGGCCCGGCAGGCTTTTGACCAGGGGCCCTGGCCCGCCACCCCTGTCGCCGAGCGCGCGGCCCTGCTGCGCCGCGTCGCCGACCTGCTCGTGCGCGACCGCGAGGCGCTCGGCCTGCTGGAGAGCCGGGACGCGGGCAAGACCGTGGAAGAGGGACGCGTCGACATCGACTGCGTCGCCGACGCCTTCCGCTACTTCGCCGACCTGGTCGCCGCCGAGGCGCCCGGCCGGGTCGTGGACGCGGGGTCCAGCGACATCCACAGCGTCGTCGTGCACGAGCCCGTCGGCGTCTGCGCGCTCATCACGCCCTGGAACTACCCGCTGCTCCAGGCCAGTTGGAAGATCGCCCCGGCGCTCGCGGCCGGCAACACCTTCGTGCTCAAGCCCAGCGAGATCACCCCGATGACCACCATCGCGCTGATCGAACTGCTCGCCGAGGCCGGGCTGCCCGACGGGGTCGCGAACCTCGTCACCGGCCCCGGCCACACCGTCGGCGCCCGGCTCGCCGAGCACCCCGACGTCGACCTGGTCTCCTTCACCGGCGGCCTGGTCAGCGGCGTCAAGGTCGCCCAGGCCGCCGCGCCCACCGTGAAGAAGGTCGCGCTCGAACTCGGCGGCAAGAACCCCAACGTCGTCTTCGCCGACGCCTGCGCCACGGACGAGGGCTTCGACACCGCCGTCGACCAGGCACTCAACGCCGCCTTCATCCACAGCGGCCAGGTCTGCTCGGCCGGCGCCCGGCTCATCGTCGAGGAGTCGGTCAGGGACCGCTTCGTCACCGAACTCGCCCGCCGGGCCCAGAAGATCAGGCTCGGGCGCGGCACCGCCGACGGCGTCGAGTGCGGTCCGCTCGTCTCCGCGCAGCAGCGCGAGAAGGTGGAGGGCTACGTCGCCTCCGCGCTCGCCGAGGGTGCGGTGCTGCGCTGCGGCGGCAAGCGGCCGGAGCCGAGCGAGGTCCGCCCGGAGTCCGGGTACTTCTACGAGCCCACGATCCTCGACGCCTGCCACCGCGAGATGAGGGTCGTCCGGGAGGAGGTCTTCGGGCCCGTCCTCACCGTCGAGACCTTCCGCACCGAGGACGAGGCCGTCCGGCTCGCCAACGACACCGAGTACGGCCTCGCGGGCGCCGTCTGGACCGCCGACGCGGGCCGGGCCCGCCGGGTCGCGGGGCGGCTGCGCCACGGCACGGTCTGGATCAACGACTTCCACCCCTACCTCCCGCAGGCGGAGTGGGGCGGCTTCGGCAGGAGCGGCACCGGCCGCGAGCTGGGCCCCGCCGGACTCGCCGAGTACCGCGAGGCCAAGCACGTCTACCAGAACCTCGCGCCCCGGCCCGTGCGCTGGTTCGCCGGCTGACCCCCTCAACGTCCCCACGCAGCAAGTCCGTTCGGAGTACCCCCATGTCCCACACCCCCTCCCGCCTCTACGACTACGTCGTCATCGGCGGCGGCACGGCCGGCTCGGTCATCGCCTCCCGCCTCACCGAGAACCCCGGCGTCAGCGTCGCCGTCATCGAGGGCGGCCCCACCGACGTCGGCCGCGACGACGTCCTCACCCTGCGCCGCTGGATGGGCCTGCTCGGCGGCGACCTCGACTACGACTACCCGACCGTCGAGCAGCCGCGCGGCAACTCCCGCATCCGGCACAGCCGCGCCCGCGTCCTCGGCGGCTGCTCCTCGCACAACACCCTGATCTCCTTCAAGCCGCTGCCGTCCGACTGGGACGAGTGGGAGGAGGCCGGCGCCAAGGGCTGGAGCGCCGTGCCGATGGAGGCGTACTTCGCCCGGCTGAAGAACAACATCGTCCCGGTCGACGAGAAGGACCGCAACGCCATCGCCCGCGACTTCGTCGACACCGCCCAGGCGGCGCTCGGCGTCCCGCGCGTCGAGGGCTTCAACAAGAAGCCCTTCACCGACGGCGTCGGCTTCTTCGACCTCGCCTACCACCCCGAGAACAACAAGCGCTCCTCCGCCTCGGTGGCGTACCTGCACCCGGTGATGGACGAGCGCCCCAACCTCCACATCTACCTGGAGACCTGGGCCTACCGGCTGGAGCTGGCCGGCACCCGCGCCGAGGGCGTCCATGTGCGCACCAAGGACGGCGAGGAACTGCTCATACGGGCCCGCAACGAGGTCGTGCTGTGCGCCGGAGCCGTCGACTCCCCGCGCCTGCTCATGCACTCGGGCATCGGCCCGCGCCAGGACCTGGAGGCCCTCGGCATCCCGGTCGTCCACGATCTGCCGGGCGTCGGCGAGAACCTGCTCGACCACCCCGAGTCGGTCATCGTCTGGGAGACCCACGGACCGATCCCGGAGAACTCCGCGATGGACTCCGACGCGGGCCTGTTCGTGCGCCGCGACCCCGAGCACGCGGGCCCGGACCTGATGTTCCACTTCTACCAGATCCCGTTCACGGACAACCCGGAGCGGCTGGGCTACGAACGCCCCGCGCACGGCGTCTCGATGACCCCGAACATCCCCAAGCCCAAGTCCCGCGGCCGCCTGTACCTGACCAGCGCCGACCCCGAGGTCAAGCCCGCGCTGGACTTCCGGTACTTCACCGACGAGGACGACTACGACGGCCGGACCCTGGTCGACGGCATCCGCATCGCCCGCGAGATCGCGAAGTCCGAGCCGCTGGCCGGCTGGCTCAAGCGCGAGGTCGCCCCCGGCCCTGAGGTCACCGGCGACGAGGAGCTGAGCGAGTACGCCCGCAAGGTCGCGCACACCGTCTACCACCCGGCCGGCACCTGCAAGATGGGCGCCGACGACGACGAACTCGCCGTGGTGGACCCAGAGTTGAGGATTCGTGGTATGCAGGGCATCCGGATCGCCGACGCGTCCGTCTTCCCGACGATGACCGCCGTGAACCCGATGATCGGGGTGCTGATGGTCGCAGAGAAGGCCGTCGACCTGATCGGGGACAAGGCCGTCGAGCTGGGCGGTGATGCCCGATGAGCGCCACCGTCCCCACTCGCAAGCCGCCCACCGCGACCGGCACCGACACGCCCGTCTTCTCCGTCTCGGGCCTGTGGAAGGTCTTCGGCCCGAAGGCGGAGCGCGTCCCCGCCGACGCCGAACTCACCGCGCTGGACCCCGCCGGCCTGCGCGCCCGCACCGGCTGCACGGCCGCCGTCCGGGACGTCTCCTTCGACGTCCGCAAGGGCGAGGTCTTCGTCGTCATGGGCCTGTCCGGCTCCGGCAAGTCCACCCTGGTGCGCTGCCTGACCCGGCTCATCGAGCCGACCGCCGGCACGATCGCCATCGACGGCGAGGACGTCCGCGCCATGGACAAGGCCCGGCTGCGCGAACTGCGCCGGCACCGTGCCGCCATGGTCTTCCAGCACTTCGGCCTGCTCCCGCACCGCACCGTCCTCGACAACGTCGCCTACGGCCTGGAGATCCAGGGCATCGGCAAGGCCGAGCGCCGCGCCCGCGCCGCCGAGGTCGTCAAGAAGGTCGGCCTGGAGGGCATGGAGAAGCGCCGGCCCAGCCAGCTCTCCGGTGGCCAGCGCCAACGCGTGGGCCTGGCACGGGCGTTGGCGGTCGACCCCGAGGTGCTGCTCTTCGACGAGCCCTTCAGCGCCCTCGACCCGCTCATCCGCCGTGACATGCAGGACGAGGTGGCCCGGCTGCACCGCGAGGAGGGCCGCACGATGGTCTTCATCACCCACGACCTCGCCGAGGCCCTCAAGCTCGGCGACCGGATCGCCCTGATGCGCGACGGCGAGGTCGTCCAGCTGGGCACCCCCGAGGAGATCGTCGGCTCCCCGGCCGACGACTACGTGCGCGAGTTCGTCCGGGACGTCCCGCGCGAGCAGGTCATGACGGTCCGCACCGCCATGCGCCCGGCCGCGGCCGACGAGGACGGCGGCCCGGCCGTCCGCCCCGACGCCACCGTCGCCGAGGCCATCGAGGCCGTCGCCCGGTCGGGCGCCCCGGCCCGCGTGATGGACGAGGGCACGTGCCTGGGCGTCGTCGACCACGAGCGGCTGCTGGACGTGGTCGCCGGTGTCACGGGCGAGCCGAGCACCACCCCGGAGGCCGTCTGATGGCAGCGCTCACCCTGTCGGCCGTCCGCGGCGCCGAACCGAAGATCCTCAGGAGCCGGGCCGCGGGCAAGCTCCTGCTGCTCGCCCTCCTCACCGCCGTCCTGCTGCCCGTCCTCGGCCGCTGGGGCAACGGCGCCTGGCCGCACGAGCTGACCGTCAGCCTGGCGGGGCCGCTGACGTCGGCCAGTAACTGGGTCATCGACAACCGGGACAGCCACCCCCTGTTCCTGTACTTCTTCGGCTACATCAGCAACGCCGTCGTCCTCTCCGTGCGCGCCGTCTACCTCACCCTGCTCGCCCTGGGCTGGACCGGCGTCACGGTCCTCGGCGCGCTGGTCGCCTGGCGCGTCGCCGGGGTCCGGCTCGCCGCCGGCACGGCCGCCGCGTTCCTGGCGTGCGGCGCGCTCGGCATGTGGGTGCCGACCATGCAGACCCTCGCGCTGATGGTCGCGGCCGTGCTCGCGTCCGTGCTCGTGGGCGTGCTGCTCGGGCTCGCCGCGGGCCTGTCCGACCGCCTCGACCGCGCCCTGCGCCCGGTCCTGGACACCATGCAGGTACTCCCGGCCTTCGCCTACCTCCTCCCCGTCGTCCTGGTCTTCGGCATCGGCGTCCCCGCGGCCGTCCTCGCCACCGTCGTCTACGCCGCCCCGCCGATGGCCCGCCTCACCGCGCTCGGCCTGCGCGGCGCCGACCCCGAGGTCCTGGAGGCCGTGGAGTCCCTCGGCGCCACCCGCCGCCAGCGGCTGCTGACCGCCCGGATCCCGCTGGCCCGGGGGGAGCTGCTGCTCGGCCTCAACCAGACGATCATGATGGCGCTGTCCATGGCCGTCATCGCCTCGGTCATCGGCGCCGGAGGCCTCGGCGACCGCGTCTACCAAGCCCTCGCCTCCGTCGACGTCGGCCAGGCCCTCGCGGCCGGCATTCCGATCGTGCTGCTCGCGATCGTCCTGGACCGCGTGACCGCGGCCGCGGGCGAGGACCGTACGGCGCGAACGGCGCAGCCCGGGGCGCCCCGCACGATCGGCTGGGTGTACGCCCTCGCCGTCACCGCGGCCGTCGCCCTCGCCGCCCGTCTGCTGCACGGCCTGAACTGGCCCACCGGCTGGACCCTCGGCATCGCCGCGCCGGTGAACAGCGCCGTCGACTGGATGACCGCCCACCTCTACTCCGGCGTCCCGGTCATCGGCGGCACCGCCGACTGGGCCGGCCACTTCACCACCTGGGTCCTGGACCCGGTCCGCGGCGGTCTGCAGTGGCTGCCCTGGTGGTCCGTGCTGCTGATCGTCGCCGCGCTCGCCTGGCTGATCGGCACCTGGGCCACTGCCCTGACCGCCGTCCTCGCGATGGCCGCGATCGGCGTGCTCGGCGTCTGGGACCCGGCCCTCGACACCCTCTCCCAGGTGCTGGCCGCCGTCGCCGTCACCCTGGTCCTCGGCTTCGCGACCGGCATCGCCGCCGCCCGCAGCGACCGCGTCGAACGCGCCCTGCGCCCGGTCCTGGACGTGTTCCAGACGATGCCGCAGTTCGTGTACCTGATCCCGGTCGTCGCGCTGTTCGGCGTCGGCCGCGCCCCGGCCGTGGCGGCCGCCGTCGTCTACGCCCTGCCCGCCGTCGTCCGGATCACCGCGCAGGGCCTGCGCCAGGTCGACCCGGCCGCGCTGGAGTCGGCGCGCTCGCTCGGCGCGACCGGCCGCCAGCAGCTGTGGCAGGTCCAACTCCCGCTCGCCCGGCGCTCGTTGCTGCTCGCCGTCAACCAGGGCGTGGTCCTGGTCCTCGCCGTCGTCATCATCGGCGGTCTGGTCGGCGGCGGCGCCCTCGGCTACAACGTCGCCTTCGGCCTCGCCCAGGGCGACCTCGCCACCGGCCTGGTGGCCGGTGCCGCCATCGTCTGCCTGGGCCTGATGCTGGACCGGGTGACCCAGCCGACCGAACGCCGCGCGAGGAAGGGAGCCTGACATGCGCGTACGTACGACCGTCCCGGCCGCCCTCGCCGTGCTGGGGCTCGCCACCGGCTGCGGCGCCGCCGACATGACCAAGCAGGCCTCGCCGTTCGCCAACGCGCAGGGCACGAAGTCCGTGACCCTGTCCGTGCAGTCCTGGGTGGGCGCGCAGTCCAACGTGGCCGTCGCCCAGTACCTCCTGGAGCACAAGCTCGGCTACCGCGTCGACACCGTCCAGGTCGACGAGGTGCCCGCGTGGGACGCGCTCAGCCAGGGCCGCGTCGACGCGATCCTGGAGGACTGGGGCCACCCGGACCAGGAGAAGCGGTACGTCGAGGACAAGAAGACCATCGCCCGCGCCGGCGACCTCGGCGTGACCGGCCACATCGGCTGGTTCGTGCCGACCTACCTGGCGAAGCAGCACCCCGACATCACGGACTGGAAGAACCTGAACAAGTACGCCGGTCTCTTCCGCACCCCGGAGAGCGGCGGCAAGGGCCAGCTGATGGACGGCTCCCCGTCCTACGTCACCAACGACAAGGCCCTGGTCGGCAATCTGAAGCTGGACTACCAGGTGGTCTTCGCCGGTTCCGAGGCCGCGCAGATCACCCAGATGAAACAGTTCGCCAAGGAGCAGAAGCCCTTCCTGACCTACTGGTACTCGCCCCAGTGGCTGTTCAAGAAGGTCCCCATGACGGAGGTGAAGCTGCCGCCGTACAAGGACGGCTGCGACGCGGACGCGGCGAAGGTCGCCTGTGCCTACCCGCACACCCCGCTGCAGAAGTACCTCAACGCGGACTTCGCCAGGTCGGGCGGCAAGGCGGCGGCCTTCCTGAAGAAGTTCCGGTGGACGACCGAGGACCAGAACGAGGTCTCCCTGATGATCGCCGACCAGAAGCTGTCCCCGCAGGACGCCGCGAGGAAGTGGGTGGACAGCCACCCCGACGTGTGGAGGAAGTGGCTGTCCTGAACCGCCCTACTCCGCCTGCTGTTTCATCAGCTGTTCCGCCATCCCCCGCAGCGCCAGCGCCGCCCAGCGCTGCAGTCCCGGTCCGAACGTGATGCGGGTGGCCCCGAGTTCGCCGAGTCCGGCGAGCGAGGGGCCGCCGCCGTCCAGGTGGCCGTGGACGTTGACCGGGCCCTGGATGCCGGAGCGCAGCAGCGGCAGTACGTCCTCGGGGGCGCGGATCGGGAAGATGCAGTCCGCGCCCGCCGCCACGTACAACACGGCTCGCTCGATGGCCCGTTCGGGATCCTTCTCGCCGCGCAGGAAGGTGTCGACGCGGGCGTTGAGGAACAGCCGGTCGCCCGCGGCCGCGCGGAACTCGGCGAGGAACTCCGCCTGCTCGTGCGGGTCCTTGAGAACACCCCCGGCGGAGTCCTCAAGGTTGCAGCCGACGGCGCCCGCCTCCAGCAGCCGTTCCACGATCTCCCGCGGTGCGAGCCCGTATCCGGCCTCGATGTCCGCCGACACCGGCACGTCCACGGCCCGGGTGATCCGGGCGACCGCCGCGAACATCTCGTCGGCCGGGACCGCCCCGTCCTCGTACCCGAGCGAGGCGGCCACGCCCGCGCTCGGCGTGGCCAGCGCCGGGAACCCGGCCGCCGCGAACACCCGCGCGCCGGCCGCGTCCCACGGGCCGGGCAGGACCAGGGGATCGCCCGGGGCGCGCCCCAGGTGCAGCGCGCGGAACTCCTCGACCGTGCCGCCACGGCTCACGCGTGCTGCCCCGGCCGGTAGTGGCCGGGCACCATCCGGGTGCTCACGCCGATCCGGTTCCAGGCGTTGATCACCGTGATCGCGGCGATCAGCTGGGCCAGCTCGGGCTCCTCGAACCGCTTCGCGGCCCGCTCGTACACCTCGTCCGGCACGAAGCCGTCGGTCAGGACGGTGATCGCCTCGGTCAGCTCGATCGCCGCCAGTTCCTTCTCCGTGTAGAAGTGCTTCGACTCCTCCCACGCGCTGAGCTGCACGATCCGCTCCACGCGCTCACCGGCCGCGAGCGCGTCCTTGGTGTGCATGTCGAGGCAGAACGCGCAGTGGTTGAGCTGCGAGGCGCGGATCTTGACCAACTCGTACAGCGTGGGGTCCAGCCCCCGCCGGGCGGCGGCGTCCAGCCGGACCATCGCCTTGTAGACCTCGGGCGCGTGCTCGGCGAACTGCATCCGGGGCGTGTGCTCGGCGACGTACTCGGCCTGCTTCTCGGTGCTGATGTCGTTACTGATGTCAGTGCTCATGCCGTCGACCCTACGAGCGAGGCAGCCCAGGAGTATGGTCCATTTCCATGGCGAAACCTTGGGCCACTCTCGGCGTCGACCTCCACCTCGAACCGACCGGCGCGGGCGGGCTGCGCCGGGGCCTGACGGACGCCCTGCGCGACGCCGTCCGCACCGGCCGCCTCGCCCCCGGCACCCGGCTGCCGTCCTCCCGCAGCCTCGCCACCGACCTCGGCATCGCCCGCAACACCGTCGCCGAGGCCTACGCCGACCTGGTCGCCGAGGGCTGGCTCACCGCCCGCCAGGGCTCCGGCACCCGCGTGACCGAAAGAGCCGCCGTCACCCCGGCGGATCCGGCGCGCAGCGGTGCGGCGGCCCCACGGCACACGGCACCGGCGCGCCCCACGTACAGCCTCCTGCCCGGGACCCCCGACCTGGCCGCCTTCCCGCGCGCCGCGTGGCTGAAAGCCGCCCGCCGCGCCCTGGCCACCGCCCCGCACGACGCCCTCGGCTACGGCGACCCGCGCGGCCGCCCCGAACTGCGCACCGCCCTCGCCGGCTACCTCGCCCGCGTCCGCGGCGTCCGCACCGACCCCGAGACCCTCATCGTCACCTCGGGCTTCGCCCACGCCCTGCGGATCATCGGTCCCGTGCTCGCCGCGCGCGGGGTGCGCGCGGTGGCGGTGGAGTCGTACGGCCTGGACGTGTACCGGCGCCTGCTCCGGCAGGCGGGCCTCGCGACACCCCCGCTCCCGTACGACGAACTCGGCACGGACCCCCGGGTGCCGGGCGACGCCGGCGCGGTCCTGCTCACCCCCGCCCACCAGTTCCCGATGGGCCTGCCGCTGCACTCCGACCGGCGGGCCGCCGTCGTGGACCGGGCACGGCGCACCGGCGGGCTGATCCTGGAGGACGACTACGACGGCGAGTTCCGCTACGACCGCCAGCCCGTCGGCGCGCTCCAGGGCCTGGACCCCGACCACGTGATCTACTTCGGCACCGCCAGCAAGTCCCTCGTCCCCGGCCTGCGTCTGGGCTGGATGGCACTGCCGCCCGCTCTGGCCCAGGAGGCGATCGAGGCCAAGGGCACGCACGACACCGTGGGGGTGCTGGAGCAGCTCACCCTCGCCGAGTTCATCACCTCCGGCGCGTACGACCGCCAGGTCCGCTCCGCCCGCCAGCGCTACCGGCGCCGCCGCGACGCCCTGGCCGAGGCGGTCGCCGCCCGCGCCCCCGAGGTCACGGTCACGGGCATCGCCGCCGGCCTGCACGCCCTCCTGCGCCTGCCGCCGGGCCTGGAGGAGTCGGTGGTCCAGGCCGCCGCCTGGCAGGGCCTGGCCCTCCAGGGCCTGTCCTTCCACCGCCACCCGGAGGCGGCCGCCGAGCCGCTGGACGCGCTGGTGGTGGGGTACGCGACCCCGCCGGACAGCGCGTGGGCGGGCGCACTGGAGGCCCTGTGCAGGGTGCTGCCCTGACGACAGGCGGCTTTCAGGCGACGGACTCCTCGGCCCCCGGTGCCTCTCCGAAGCGCGCAAGCGCCATCGCGCCCGCCACCGCCACCAGGAAGCCCAGGACCGCCAGCCAGGTCAGCCCCTCCCGGGTGCGGTCGCCCAGCCAGACGACGCCCACCGCCGCCGGTCCGAGCGTCTCGCCGATCACCAGGCCGGCCGTGGCCGTGGTCACCGCACCGCGGGTCAGGGCGGAGGTCAGCAGCATGAACGCGGCACCACTGGCGATGACCAGCGCGTACGTCGCCGGGTTGGTGAGCAACTGTGCGGGCCGGAGCGAGTCGATCAGGCGCACCGACACCTCCACCACCCCGAACCCGAACCCGGCTCCCAGCCCGAGGACCAGCGACCGGCCCTTCCCGGTCAGCCGCCCGCCCGCGAGCGCGAGCAGCAGCATGCCGACGGCCACCGCGAGCATCACGTACCGCAGGGTGTCCGACCCGTCCTGCCTGCCCTCCGGTCCGGAGGCCAGCGCCAGCATCGCCAGCCCGGCGCACACCACGGCCACCGCGCCCCACTCCGTGCCGTTCAGCCGTACCCGCAGCAGGCGCGCCGCCACCACGGCGGTCACCGCCAGGCTCGACGCCAGGGCGGCGCTGACGGCGTAGATCGGCAGGGACCGCAGTGCCACGATCTGGAACAGGAAACCGAGCCCGTCCAGCGACAGCCCGGCGAGGTACCGCCACTGTCTGAGCGCGCGCAGCAGCAGCGCGGCCTCACCGCCCTCGCCCGTACCGGCCGTCCGCGCGGCCACCGCCTGCAACACCGTCGCGGTACCGAAGCAGACCGCCGCGCCCAGGGCGCACACCATTCCAAACAACACAACGGGACTCTAGGCGAGTGGTAAAGCCGCAGGCCTCCTGAACGGCGGTTCTCACCGATCTCTAGGCTGATCCGAACGTCCTACGAACCAAAGTCCGATACGGGGGAGACACCACCATGGAGAACACGCGCCGCCGGCTGCGCTCCGGCACGGTCGTCTCGGCGGCATGGGCCTGCTGGCCGCCGCCCTGACCGCCTGCTCGTCCGAGCCGGACAAGCGCTGCGTGGACCGCGGCAGCTACGACTTCGCCCGGGGCTGCAGGGTCGTCTCCGACAAGAACTGCACGTCCACCAAGGCGTCGGTCGACGGCGGCTGGTATTACGGCGGCACGAAGAAGGGCTCCTGGGTGGACGGCGGCTCCTTCACCGGGCCCGCAAGAGCTCCGGCAGCAGCCACAGCGGGGTCCACCGCGGCGGCTTCGGCGGCGGCCGACCACAGCTCCGGCGGCTGAGGCCCGTATGGAGCGCCGCACCCTCACCCCCCCCCGGCCCCGGCCGGCAGCGGGCGGTCGAGGAACAAGGGCTGATCCACCCCCTCACCCGCCACCCCGACGGCTCCCTGCGCCCGTGCTGGGACGAGAGCGCCGCGTACGTCTTCACCCTGGACGAGGTCGAGGCGCTGGAGGGGACCGTCGCCGAACTGCCCATGTGCCTCGCCGCCGCCGAGCACCCGCCGCGCGGCCCGCCCTTCGGGCGGACGACGGGAATGTGACGACAGGGCCTAGCTAGGCCCCTTCGAGCACCGCCCGCACCTGCTCCAGCCCCCAGTCCAGATCCGCCTCGGAGACGACCAGTGGCGGCGAGAGCCGGATCGTCGCGCCGTGGCTCTCCTTCACCAGCACCCCGCGCTCCATCAGCCGCTCCGCGACCTGCCGCCCGCTGCCGACGTGCGGGGCGACGTCCACTCCGGCCCACAGCCCGCGCCCCCGCACCGCCGTCACCGCGCCGGTGGCCGGCAGCTGGGCCAGCGCCCGGTGCATCCGCGCGCCCAGCTCGGCCGCCCGCGTCTGGAACTCGCCGGTGCGCAGCATCGCGATCACCTCCAGCGCCACCGCGCACGCCAGCGGATTCCCGCCGAACGTCGACCCGTGCTCGCCCGGCCGGAACACCCCGAGCACCTCCGCGCTCGACACCACCGCCGACACCGGCAGGATCCCGCCGCCCAGCGCCTTGCCCAGCACGTACATGTCCGGCACGACCCCCTCGTGCTCGCACGCGAAGGTCCGCCCGGTCCGCCCGAGCCCCGACTGGATCTCGTCGGCGACGAACAGCACGTTCCGCTCCCGGGCCAGCTCCCGCACCGCCGCCAGATAACCGGCCGGCGGCACGATCACCCCGGACTCGCCCTGGATCGGCTCCAGCAGCACCGCGACGGTGTTCTCCGTCAGCGCCGCCCGCATCGCGGTCAGATCGCCGTACGGCACGATCTGGAAGCCCGGTGTGTACGGCCCGAAGTCCGCCCGGGCCTCCGGGTCGGTCGAGAAGCTGATCACGGTCGTCGTACGCCCGTGGAAGTTGCCGCCCGCGACCACGATCTTCGCCATCTCCGCGGGCACGCCCTTGACCTTGTACCCCCACTTCCGGGCCGTCTTGACCGCGCTCTCCACCGCCTCCGTGCCGGTGTTCACGGGCAGCACCATCTCCATCCCGCACAGCTGGGCCAGCTCGGTGCAGAACGCGGCGAACCGGTCGTGCAGAAAGGCGCGCGACGTCAGCGTGACCCGCCCCAGCTGCGCCGTCGCCGCCTCGATCAGCCGCCGGTTGCCGTGCCCGAAGTTCAGCGCGGAGTACCCGGCGAGCATGTCCAGGTACCGGCGGCCCGCCACGTCCGTCAGCCATGCCCCCTCGGCCGTGGCCACGACGACGGGCAGCGGATCGTACGTGGGCGCGCAGTGCGCGTCGGCGGCGGCGATGAGATCTTCGGCGGTGGTCATGATCGCTCCCGGTGCGGCGGTGCCCCCTTCGATGCCCTCACCCCATCCTCGCTCGCATGGTGGACGCGCGGCCTGTCGTGCGCGGCACGCCCGGTAGGCTGATCAACGGGCCGTGACTGGCGCGCTGGGATGGGACCGACCATCAGGGAGCGGCCCTGCGGGACAGCGGTCCCGCGGGAAAACAGTGCCGTGCGCCTGGGCCGAACGTGAACGCTGTACGCACACCGTCCGGAGGTCCCCGATGCCTGAGCAGCAGCCCCTTTCCACCGAGTCCACCGCCTTCCGCGCCGCCCTCGACGTGATCCGCGCCGTCGAGCCGCGCGTCGCCGACGCCATCGGCCAGGAGGTGCACGACCAGCGCGAGATGCTCAAGCTGATCGCCTCCGAGAACTACGCCTCCCCGGCCACGCTGCTGGCGATGGGCAACTGGTTCAGCGACAAGTACGCCGAGGGCACGATCGGCCGCCGCTTCTACGCCGGCTGCCGCAACGTCGACACGGTGGAGTCCCTCGCCGCCGAGCACGCCAAGGCGCTGTTCGGCGCCCGGCACGCCTATGTCCAGCCGCACTCCGGCATCGACGCCAACCTCGTCGCCTTCTGGGCCGTCCTCGCCGACCGCGTCGAGGTCCCCTTCCTGGAGAAGGCGGGCGTCCGCCAGGTCAACGACCTCACCGAGGCCGACTGGGCCGAGCTGCGCCAGGCCTTCGGCAACCAGCGCATGCTCGGCATGTCCCTGGACGCGGGCGGCCACCTCACCCACGGCTTCCGCCCGAACATCTCCGGCAAGATGTTCGACCAGCGCTCCTACGGCACCGACCCGGCGACCGGCCTGATCGACTACGAGGCGCTGCGCGCCCAGGCCCGCGAGTTCAAGCCGCTGATCATCGTCGCGGGCTACTCGGCGTACCCCCGGCTGGTGAACTTCCGGATCATGCGCGAGATCGCCGACGAGGTCGGCGCGACCCTGATGGTCGACATGGCGCACTTCGCCGGTCTGGTCGCCGGCAAGGTCCTGACCGGCGACTTCGACCCGGTCCCGCACGCCCAGATCGTCACCACGACCACCCACAAGTCGCTGCGCGGCCCGCGCGGCGGCATGGTCCTGTGCGACGACTCCCTCAAGGACCAGGTCGACCGCGGCTGCCCCATGGTCCTCGGCGGCCCGCTCCCGCACGTCATGGCCGCGAAGGCCGTCGCCCTGGCCGAGGCCCGGCAGCCCGCCTTCCAGGACTACGCCCGGCGCATCGTCGACAACTCCCGCGCGCTGGCCGAGGGCCTGACGCGCCGCGGCGCCACGCTCGTGACCGGCGGCACGGACAACCACCTCAACCTGATCGACGTGGCCACGTCGTACGGCCTCACCGGCCGCCAGGCCGAGTCGGCCCTCCTCGACTCCGGCATCGTCACCAACCGCAACGCCATCCCGGCCGACCCGAACGGCGCCTGGTACACCTCCGGCATCCGCATCGGCACCCCGGCGCTCACCACCCGCGGCCTGGGCACGGCGGAGATGGACGAGGTCGCGGGCCTGATCGACCGCGTCCTTGCGACGACGGAACCGGGCAGCACCAAGTCCGGCACCCCGAGCAAGGCCTCCCACGTCCTGGACGCGAAGGTGGCCGAGGAGATCGCCCAGCGGGCGACGGACCTGGTGGCGGGCTTCCCGCTGTACCCCGAGGTCGACCTGGGCTGACCCGCTGCCGCGCGCGGGGTCGGATCGGTGCCGTCGCCACTGTCCACACCTGAGAGAATGATGAACATGGCCTCTGCTGACCGACCCCGCGTGCTCTCCGGTATCCAGCCCACCGCCGGCTCGTTCCACCTCGGCAACTACCTCGGCGCCGTCCGCCAGTGGGTGGCGCTCCAGGAGTCGCACGACGCCTTCTACATGGTCGTCGACCTGCACGCGATCACGGTCCCGCAGGACCCGGCAGAGCTGCGTGCCAACACCCGGCTCGCCGCCGCCCAGCTGCTCGCCGCAGGCCTGGACCCGGACCGCTGCACCCTCTTCGTGCAGAGCCATGTCCCCGAGCACGCCCAGCTCGCCTGGGTCATGAACTGCCTCACCGGCTTCGGCGAGGCCAGCCGCATGACCCAGTTCAAGGACAAGTCCGCCAAGCAGGGCGCGGACCGGGCGAGCGTCGGCCTGTTCACCTACCCGGTCCTCCAGGTCGCCGACATCCTGCTGTACCAGGCCAACGAGGTGCCGGTCGGCGAGGACCAGCGCCAGCACATCGAGCTGACCCGGGACCTGGCCGAGCGTTTCAACGGCCGCTTCGGCGAGACCTTCGTGATCCCGTCGCCGTACATCCTCAAGGAGACGGCGAAGATCTACGATCTCCAGGAACCGACGATCAAGATGAGCAAGTCGGCGTCCACGCCGAAGGGCCTCATCAACCTCCTCGACGAGCCGAAGACGACCGCCAAGAAGGTCAAGAGCGCCGTCACCGACACCGACACCGTGATCCGCTACGACGTGGAGCACAAGCCGGGCGTGTCGAACCTGCTCACCATCTACTCCACGCTCACCGGCCGCACGATCGCCGAGCTGGAGCGGGAGTACGAGGGCAAGATGTACGGCGCCCTGAAGACCGACCTCGCCGAGGTGATGGTCGAGTTCGTGACGCCGTTCAAGGAGCGCACCCAGCAGTACCTGGACGACTCCGAGACGCTCGACTCGATCCTGGCCAAGGGCGCGGAGAAGGCGCGCGCCGTCGCCGCGGAGACGCTCGCGCAGGCGTACGACCGCGTGGGATTCCTGCCGGCGAAGCACTGAGCCGGCTGCCGCACCGGACAGAGCGCTGCACATCACTTCCCTCGCGCCTGCCCACAGGACACCCGTGGCCGTACAGTCGATAGCCACGGGCGGGGAAGAACGCGGTAAGAACACAGGGCGCGGACGACAGGAGACGACGTGAGGACCGTAACGATCGGCGTGTCGATCGCGGTCCCGGAGCCTCACGGCAGCCTGCTCCAGGAGCGGCGCGCGGGCTTCGGCGACGCCGCGGCTCACAGCATCCCGACGCATGTCACGCTGCTGCCGCCGACCGAGGTCGACGCGGCGGACCTGCCGGCCGTCGAGGCGCACCTCACCGAGGTCGCCGCGGCCGGCCGCCCCTTCCCGATGAGGCTGTCGGGCACGGACACCTTCCGCCCGCTCTCGCCCGTCGTCTACGTCCGGGTCGTCCAGGGCGCCGAGGAGTGCGCCCGGCTCCAGCAGCGGGTGCGGGACGCCTCCGGGCCGGTGCCGCGCGAGCTCCAGTTCCCGTACCACCCGCACGTCACCGTCGCGCACGGCATCTGCGAGGCCGCCATGGACCGCGCCTTCACGGAGCTGTCCGGCTTCGAGGCCGACTGGCCGTGCACCGGCTTCGCCCTCTACGAACAGGGCCTCGACGGCGTCTGGCGCAAGCTGCGGGAGTACACGTTCGGGGGCTCCGTGGTCCCGCCCCAGGCGAGCGGCGCCGAGGTGGAACGGTGCGCTAGACCGGGAGTCTCCTGAACAGCGCCCTCGGTGTGTGCCGCAGCGCGGCCATCACCACCCTGAGCACGCCCGGTACCCACACCGTCTCCGCGCGGCGGCGCAGGCCCAGCTCGATCGCCGTGGCGATGGCCGCCGGGGTGGTGGCGAACGGCGTCTCCGGCCGGTGGACGGACCCGGGGCGTACGACCATGACGTGCACGCCGGTGCCGTGCAGGGCGTCGCCGAGGCCCTGGGCGAAGGCGTCGAGGCCGGCCTTGCTGGAGCCGTAGATGAAGTCCGCGCGGCGGGCCCGCTCACCGGCGACGGAGGACAGCACGACCAGCGAGCCGTGGCCCTGCGCCTGGAGGGCGCCCGCGGCGACCAGGCCGGCCGAGACCGCCCCGGTGTAGTTGGTCTGGGCGACCCGCACGGCCCGTGCCGGTGCGCGCTCGTCCTCGGCCTGGTCGCCGAGGATGCCGAAGGCCAGCAGCACCAGGTCGATGTCGCCCTCGGCGAAGACCTTGCCGAGCGCGGTCTCGTGGGATCCGGGGTCGAGGGCGTCGAAGTCGGCCGTACGGACGTCGGCGCCGAGCCCGCGCAGGCTCTCGGCGGCCTCCTCCAGGGCGGGCGAGGGGCGCCCGGCCAGCCACACCGTGCGGGTGCGGCGGGCGATCAGCCGGCGCGCGGTGGCCAGCGCGATCTCCGACGTGCCGCCGAGGACGAGCAGGGACTGGGGGAGACCGAAAGCGTCCTTCACGTCAGCTCCTAGGAGTCAGAGGGCGAGGCGGCGGGAGAGGTCGGAGGTGAAGACGCCGCGCGGGTCCAGCCGGGCGCGCAGGGCGCGGAAGTCGGCGGCGCGCGGATACATGGCGGTGAGCAGGTCGGGGCGGAGCCGGGAGTCCCGCGCGAGCCCGACCCGGCCGCCGGCCGCGGCCACCTCCTCGTCGAGTCCGTCGAGGAAGGCGGCGAGGCCGGGCAGCGCGACCGGCAGGTCCAGGGCCAGCCACCAGCCGGGCACGGCACAGGACAGCCAGCCGGGACCGCCCGCCCCGAGGCGCTGGAGGACGGCGCGGGCCGACGGACAGCGGCGGTCGGCGACCCGCCGCACGATGCGGTGCAGGGCATCCTCCTGGCCGTGGCCGACGGCGAACTGGTAGCGCACACGGCCGAGACGGCCGTAGCAGCGGCCGCCGAGCGAGACGGTGTCCAGCGGATGGCCGAAGGCGGACAGGTGCCGGAGCCGGCCGGGGTGCGCGCGGGGCGCCGTGAGATACCGGATCCCGGCGGGCACGAGGGAGGCCAACGGGCCGACGGGCGGCAGGAGTTGGAGGGCACGCGGGGCGAGCGGCCGCCGCCGTGCGCGCGCAGCCGCGATGTGCAGGGCGTCGCGCGGGGTGTGGCCGGCGCGGGTGAGGACCGCCCGTCCGGTGGCCGCCCCCCGGGCCGTCAGGTCGATGTGTGCGGCCGCGTAGCGGTGCGACCGGCCGGTGCCGGTGGCCGCCAGGCGGGCCAGCAGGTCGTCGAGGCCGGTGGCGCGCTCGGTGCCGACGGTCAGGTACGCCGTCTCCACCGGCAGCAGTCGGATCGTGGCCGTCAGGATCACCCCGGTCAGGCCGAGCCCGCCGGCCGTCGCCTCGAACAGTTCGCTGTCCGGGCGGACCGCGCGGACCTCGCCGTCGGCCGTGAGCAGTTCCAGGGCCACCACATGGCGGCTGAAGGAGCCGGCGCTGTCATGGTCGCCGCCGTGCAGGTCGGCGCCGATCGCGCCGCCGACGGTGACGTGCCGGGCGGCGGGGAACGCGGGCACCAACCAGCCGAGCGGGAGCAGGAGTTCGGCCAGCCGGCGCAGGCCGATGCCCGCGTCGCACAGCACGATGCCCTCGGCGGCGTCGACGACGTGGACGCGGTCCAGCCCGGTCATGTCGAGGACGGCACCGCCCGCGTTCCGTGCCGCGTCCCCGAGGGCCCGGTCCGGTCCGCCCCGGGCGACGGCGCCCCGCGCCCCGCACGCGCGGACGGCGACCGCGGCCTCCTCGTGAGTCCGCGGACGGATGACGGGAACCGTGTCTCCTGACATGTCGGGGACCGTATCGTCCTTGTATGGGAGGTTAGTTACGGAACATTCGCGCACTGCACACAACGGGTGATTAGTGGGATGTCATACGAGCGCGTGGGCGGGGGCAGGAACGGATCATGGACTGGCTGAAGAGACTCCCCGGCATCGGGCCGATCGTCACCCGCCTGATGACCACGCACGCGTGGCACTGCTACGAGCGGCTGGACCGGGTGAAGTGGTCGCGGCTGGCCGCCGCCATGACGTTCATCAGCTTCGTCGCGCTGTTCCCGCTGCTGACCGTGGCCGCCGCGATCACCGCCGCCACGCTCAGCCCGGCCCGGCAGAAGAACGTCGAGCAGAAGATCGCCGAGCAGTTCCCGGGCGTCGTCTCGGACCAGCTGAACATCACCACGCTCGTGCACAACGCCGGCACCGTCGGTCTCATCGCGGGCGCCGTGCTGCTGCTCACGGGCATCAACTGGGTCGGCCAGATGCGCGGCTGCCTGCGCACGGTGTGGGAGCTGCCGGACAAGGCGGAGAACCCGTTCCTCGCCAAGGCCAAGGACGCCGGCATCCTCGTCGGCCTCGGCGGCGCCCTGCTGCTCACCTTCGCCGCGTCCACGCTCGCCTCGGCCACCGTCGGCCTGGTCTCGCGCCATCTGGGCCTCGGCGAGTACGGCTGGGGCAGCGCGCTGCTGCGCGCGGCCGCCGTCGCCGTCGCCATCCTCGCCGACTTCCTCATCCTGCTCTACGTCCTGACCCTGCTGCCCGGCGTCGAGCCGCCGCGCCGCCGCCTGCTGGTGGCCGCCCTGCTCGGCGCGGTCGGCTTCGAGCTGCTGAAGTTCCTGCTCAGCGGCTATATCCAGGGGGTCGCGGCGAAGAGCATGTACGGCGCGTTCGGCGTCCCCGTGGCGTTGCTGCTGTGGATCAACTTCACCGCGAAACTCGTCCTGTTCTGCGCCGCCTGGACGGCGACGCAGAACGGGCAGCCCGAGCCGGCCGGAGACACTCCCGAGGTCACGGGCGGTTGCGGCGGCGCAGCAGGTCCGGCAGCGGCCAGCGGCGGTTGACCAGGTACGCCCCGCCCGCGAGCAGCACCAGCAGCCCGCCCGCGATCGCCGCGGCGGTGCCCATCCCGGAGCCGGAGCCGGCCGCGGCACCCGCGACGGGCTTCGCGCCGGACCCGTGCCCCGCACCGGCGCCGGACGCGCTCGGCCCCGGGCTCGGCACGGCGTTCTTCGGCGGCACCAGCTCGCCCACCGGCTTGACCTTCCCGGCCGCCTGGAAACCCCAGTCGAACAGCTTCGCCGTCTCCTTGTAGACCTCGTTGTGCTCGTGCTTCTCGGGGTTCATCACCGTGACGAGCAGCACCCGGCCGTTCCGCTCGGCGACTCCGGTGAAGGTGGCGCCGGCATGCGTGGTGTTGCCGTTCTTCACGCCCGCGATGCCCTGGTAGACGGGGACGTCGGCGTCACCGCTGAGCAGCCGGTTGGTGTTCCGGATCTCGCCCGCGCCGAATTTCGCCTGCACGGTCGAGCAGTAGTCCCGGAAGTCCTTCTTCTGGAGCCCGGAGCGGGCGAACAGCGTCAGGTCGTACGCCGACGAGACCTGCCCCGCCTCGTCGTAGCCGTCCGGGGTCACCACGTGCGTGTCGAGGGCCTGAAGCTCGTCGGCGTGGTTCTGCATGTCCCTGACCGTCTGCTCGACCCCGCCGTTCATCGCGGCCAGCACGTGCACGGCGTCGTTGCCCGAGCGCAGGAAGACCCCGAGCCACAGGTCGTGGACGCTGTAGCTGTTGCCCTCCTTTATCCCGACCACGCTGGAGCCGTCGCCCATGCCCGCGAGGTCCGAGGGCAGCACCTTGTGCGTGGTGCCCTTGGGGAAGCGGGGCAGCACGGTGTCCGCGAACAGCATCTTCAGCGTGCTCGCCGGCGGCAGCCGCCAGTGCGCGTTGTGCGCGGCCAGCACGTCGCCCGACTCGGCGTCGGTGACGATCCAGGAGCGGGCGGTGATGTCCTTCGGCAGCACCGGCACGCCGGGGGCGAGGTTCACCTGCGTACCGGGCTGCCCGAGCCGGGTGCCGCCGACGACCGACATCCGGGCCGGGGGCGTGGCCGTCGGACTCGTCGAGGGGGCGGGAGCGGCGGGGGCGGCGAGCGCGGCGGGAACGGTGGCGGAGAGGCACAGCAGTGTGGCGGAGGTGACGAGCAGTGATCGCTGGACGCGTTTCTTCGATGCGGACACGGTCGGAAACGTACCTGGCACGGACGGCGACGTCCCGTATCCGCCCCCACCCCCGGCGGGGAACCGGACACGGCCCGGCGATACTGGACCCATGACGCTCAGCCGCCGCCTCTCCTGGTTCCTGCTCGCCTTCGGGGTGTGGAGCTGGGTCATCTGGATCACTTTCGTCAAGAACCTCGTCAAGGACGGCAGCGGGCTGGCCTTCGACCATGGTCATCCGACCGCGTACTTCTGGGTACACCTGCTGCTGGCCGTCGTCTCCTTCGTATTGGGGACGGTCATCGGGGGCATCGGGTTGCGTGGTCTGCGCGCACTGCGCCGCACGTCATAACCCGGTTCGTCCGGTCCTATGATCACGTAACATCCAGGTCGAATTGACCGACTGTCGCGGTTGTCCGCTTGGCTGGAGACAGCCCTCCACGCCCCGACCAGGGACGACCGCGCAAGGGGGAAGGAAAAGACCAGGATGACGTCATCGAGTCTGCGCCGGCGCGTCGCCGGAACCGCCGCCACCGTTCTTCTGATCGGTGCCGGCGCCCTGGCGGCCGCACCGTCGGCGGCGGCCAAGGCCAACCTGCTGTCCATCGACAAGGTGTCCCTGCACACCCCCGGGCTGCAGGTGAAGGTCACCTACTCCTGCGACGTCGGCATGGACCACGAACTCGTGGCCAACGCCACGACGCTCAACCACAGCCCGCACGACCAGTCCATCGCCGCGGGCACCGTCAAGAAGGACCGGCTGGTCTGCGACTACGACCAGCATGTCGCCCTGGTGACCATGCGCCCGGCCGCGGGCTCGCACTTCGACAAGGGGGACAAGGTCGAGGTCACCGTCTTCTACTTCGACAACGACGGCTTCAGGTACGGCGACACGGAGACGGTCACCGTCCTGTAGAACAGCGTCGCGATGGTGCCCTCCCTGACTGGAATCGCTCCCATCCCTGTGTAGGACCTGTGAAACCCGGAAGAAACAACTCCTGGGTAAGTTCTTGCTCATCTGGTCAGAAAGCCCTTCCCCCGGATCAAACTCCTGTGATTAGGTGAGCCGCGTCACTTGGGGGAGTGGCCAAATCGTGCTGGCCAGGGGTAGGGCCTGTAGGGGTTCTGGGGAGGGCACCATCCATGCGATCTGTTCGCATGCGCATTCTCGTGACGCTGCTCGTGCTCGCGGTCGTGGGAATCGGCGGCTGGCAGCTGCTGCCGTCGCAGGAGAACAAGGACAAGACGATCACGGTCGGTACGACGGACGCCGTCACGGACCTGGACCCGGCCGGCGCCTATGACGCCGGTTCCTGGGCCTTGTTCAGCAACGTCTTCCAGTCGCTGCTGACCTTCGAGCCGGGCGGGGTCACCCCGGTCCCCGACGCGGCGAAGAGCTGCGCCTTCCAGGGCTCGGACCTGAAGACGTACCGGTGCACCCTGCGCTCCGGGATCACCTTCCCGAGCGGGCGCGCGATGACGGCCGAGGACGTGAAGTACTCCTTCGACCGGGTCAGGAAGATCAACTCCGATGTCGGCCCGGCGTCGCTGTTCTCCACGCTCGGCTCGGTGAGCGCCGATGGCGCCACCACCGTCACCTTCCACCTGACCTCCCCGGACGCCACCTGGCCGCTGAAGGTCGCCACCGGCGCCGGGTCGATCGTCGACAAGGACACGTACCCGGCGAAGGCCCTGCGCACCGGCGCCTCGGTCGACGGCACCGGCCCGTACACGCTGACGTCGTACACGAAGGACGAGAAGGCCGAACTCGCGCCGAACAAGCGCTACAGGGGCGACATCGGCGGCACCGGACGGCCGGTCGAGCTGCGCTACTACACCGACTCGGCGAAGCTCGACAGCGCCTGGAAGGGCGGGCAGGTCGACGTCGCCACCCGGACCCTGTCGCCGGGCGTGCTCGCCCAGCTGAACCCGAGCGACCCCAACAAGCGCGTCACCGAGACCGACAGCGCCGAGACCCGCAACCTGTACCTCAACACGCGCGCGAACTCCCCGCTGCACGATGTGCGGGTGCGCCGCGCGATGGCCTGGCTGGTCAACCGCGAGCAGTTGGCCGCGACGGTCTACCGGGGCACCGTGGACCCGCTGTACTCGCTGATCCCGACCGGTATCACCGGCCATGCCACGTCCTTCTTCGACGACTACCCGGCGCAGTCCGTCGCCAAGGCCCGCGCGCTGCTCACCCAGGCCGGCGTGAGCCTGCCGGTGCGCTTCACCTTCGGCTACGGCATCGGGCACGGCGCCGGCGCCGAGGAGGCCGCACAGCTCAAGCAGCAGCTGGAGGCGAGCGGCCTGTTCCAGGTGGCCGTCAAGGGCTACGAGTGGACCGACTTCCAGAAGCGCTGGGCCGCCGGGAAGATGGACGCGTGGGCGGTCGGCTGGGTGGCCGACTACCCCGACCCGGACACCTTCGGCGCCGCCCTCGTCGGCTCCGGCTCCACGATGAGCACCGGCTACAGCAACAAGGTGGTCGACCATCTCATCCAGGACAGCCAGCAGTTCGCCGACCGCAGCGAGACCGTGAACGACTTCAAGGCCATCCAGGCGGACGTCGCCCAGGACGTCCCGCTGCTCCCGCTGTGGCAGCGCAAGGACTACGTGGTCAGCACCGAGGACGTCGGCGGCGGCCAGTACCTGGACGACGGCACGGGCGTCTTCCGGCTGTGGCGCCTGAACTGGATCTGATCAACCGCCCTGCCGCGCACGCCCCTTGGGCTCCTCGGCGTCCTTGGGCCCCTTGGAGTCCTTGGGCCCCTTGGAGTCCTTGGGCTCCTTCGTCCGGGGGTCCGGCAGGGCGCGGGTCATGCCGGGCAGGAAGTCCGTGAACAGCTCGTGGACCTCCAGGACCAGGGGGCGCAGCACTCGGAAGCGGGCGAGCGCCACGCCGCGGGCGGTCAGCCGGGCGCC
Organism: Streptomyces sp. NPDC025793; assembly: GCF_055558375.1. Lineage (NCBI taxonomy): Bacteria > Bacillati > Actinomycetota > Actinomycetes > Kitasatosporales > Streptomycetaceae > Streptomyces > Streptomyces sp. NPDC025793. The sequence goes on from NZ_JBVHMR010000016.1 coordinate 129,771, forward strand.
GCGCCGGGCCAGCCGGTAGCTGCGCCCGCGCCCCTCGGTCCGGTCGAAGATCCAGTACAGGACGAGCCCCATCTGGGCGAGCCACATCAACTCCGGGAGCACGTCCCGCAGTTCGGGCGACACCTTGGACCTGGACCCGGCCAGCACCTCCCGGTGGATGGCGATCGCCTGGGCACGGGCGGGCGCGCTCTCCGGCGAGAAGGGGCTGAGCGGGCTGTCGGGATCGGCGGCGTTCTTGAAGAACTGCACGGCGAAGTCGTGGTACGGCCGCGCGATGTCGAGCCACACGGTGAGCACGCCCGCGAGCCGCTCCTCAAGGCCCGTCTCCCGGTCCAGGACCTCCCGCACAGCGGCCTGCTGCTCGGCGGCGATCCGGTCGTAGAAGCCCTGGATCAGGTGCTCCTTGCCCGCGAAGTAGTAGTAGGCGTTGCCGACGGAGACCCCGGCCTCCTGCGCGATGGCCCGCATCGTGGTCTTGTCGTACCCGCGCTCCTGGAACAACCGCATCGCGGTCTCCAGGATCAGCGCACGGGTCTGCTCGGACTTGCTGCTGGGGGAGTCGGCCGGCTCCGGGCCGTCGTTCATCGCGGGCACGGTAGAAGAGCCTAGTCAGTGCGGGCGGGCCCTCCGTCAGCCCCTGCGTCCCAGTTCCCGGCGTTTGGTGTAGTCCGTGAAGCCGAGGATGTTGCCCCAGGGGTCGGCGATCTCGACGGTCCAGCCGGTGACCGTCCGGAACGCCTCGTCGAGCGGCGTGATCCCGGCCTCGGCCAGCCGCCGTGCCGCCGTCCGCGCGTCCGGTACCTCCAGCCAGATCCGCGGGGACGGCCACGGCGGCGTCCGGCGCATCAGTGCCTCCTCGACCCGCAGCAGGATCCCCGGCGTCTCCGCGCCGACCCGCAGCTGCGCGATCCCGGCCTCGTCGAAGCGGAACCCCACGCCGAATCCGGCCCGCTCGTAGAACGCGACGGCCTCGCCGAGGTCGCCGACGGGCAGCAGGACGTTGTCGAAGCCGAGCAGTTCGTACGACTCATCGTCTGACATGACGTCAGATTAGAACCGGCCGCCCGGGAAACCCGACCAAAACGCCCGAGGGCCCCGCTTCCGGAGTCGGAAGCGGGGCCCTCGGTGCGATGGGCCGTGAGGCTCAGTAGCGGCGCGTGATCAGGGCGCGCTTGACCTCCTGGATCGCCTTCGTGACCTCGATACCGCGCGGGCAGGCGTCCGTGCAGTTGAAGGTCGTGCGGCAACGCCACACGCCGTCACGGTCGTTCAGGATCTCCAGGCGCTGCTCGCCCGCCTCGTCACGGCTGTCGAAGATGAAGCGGTGGGCGTTCACGATCGCGGCCGGACCGAAGTACTGGCCGTCGTTCCAGAACACCGGGCAGGACGACGTGCACGCGGCGCACAGGATGCACTTGGTGGTGTCGTCGAAGCGCTCGCGGTCCTCGGCCGACTGCAGACGCTCGCGCGTCGGCTCGTTCGTGTCCTTGGTGACCAGGAACGGCATGACGTCCCGGTACGCCTGGAAGAACGGCTCCATGTCGACGACCAGGTCCTTCAGGACCGTCAGGCCCTTGATGGGCTCGACCGTGATCGGCTTCTCGGGGTTGATGTCCTTGATCAGCGTCTTGCAGGCGAGGCGGTTCTTGCCGTTGATCCGCATCGCGTCCGAGCCGCAGATGCCGTGCGCGCACGAGCGGCGGAAGGTGAGGGTGCCGTCGACGTCCCACTTGATCTTGTGGAGGCCGTCGAGGACACGCTCCTTCGGGTCGATCTCCAGCTGGAAGTCTTCCCAGGTCGCCTCCGCCGAGACCTCCGGGTTGAACCGGCGGATCCGGAAGGTGACCGTGATCAGGTGCGAGGAGGCCGCGGCCTCCGCCTCCACCTTGTCCAGAACGGGGGTAGCCATCAGTACTTACGCTCCATCGGCTGGTAGCGGGTCTGGACGACCGGCTTGTAGTCGAGACGGATGGACTCGGTGCCGTCGTCGCCCACCTCGCGGTACGCCATGGTGTGGCGCATGAAGTTGACGTCGTCGCGGTTCGGGTAGTCCTCGCGGTAGTGACCGCCGCGGGACTCCTTGCGGGCCAGGGCGGAGGTCGCCATGACCTCGGCGAGGTCGAGCAGGTTGCCCAGCTCGATGGCCTCCAGCAGGTCCGTGTTGAACCGCTTGCCCTTGTCCTGGATCGAGACGTTCTTGTAGCGCTCGCGCAGCTCGGCGATCTTCTCGACGGCCGTCTTGATCGTCTGCTCGGTGCGGAACACCATGACGTTGGCGTCCATGGTCTCCTGCAGCTCCTTGCGGAGCGTGGCCACCCGCTCGTTGCCGGTGGACTCGCGCAGCCGCTCGATCTGCGCGACGACGAACGCCTCCGGGTTCTCCGGCAGCTCGACGAAGTCGGCCTTCTGGGCGTACTCGGCGGCGGCGATGCCCGAACGGCGGCCGAACACGTTGATGTCCAGCAGCGAGTTGGTGCCGAGGCGGTTGGCGCCGTGCACGGAGACACAGGCGACCTCGCCGGCCGCGTACAGGCCCGGGACGACGGTGGTGTTGTCCGACAGGACCTCACCCTGGACGTTCGTCGGGATGCCGCCCATCGCGTAGTGCGCGGTCGGCTGGATCGGGATCGGGTCCGTGTACGGCTCGATGCCGAGGTAGGTCCGCGCGAACTCGGTGATGTCCGGGAGCTTGGCGTCGAGCTGCTCCGGCGGCAGGTGGGTCAGGTCCAGGTAGACGTGGTCGCCCTCGGGACCGCAGCCGCGGCCCTCGCGGATCTCCGTGTAGATGGAGCGGGAGACGACGTCACGGGACGCGAGGTCCTTCATGACCGGCGCGTACTTCTCCATGAAGCGCTCGCCGTCCTTGTTGCGCAGGATGCCGCCCTCACCACGGGCGCCCTCCGTCAGCAGGATGCCCATGCGCCAGATGCCGGTCGGGTGGAACTGGAAGAACTCCATGTCCTCCAGCGGCAGACCCCGGCGGTAGCACGCGGCCTGGCCGTCACCGGTCAGGGTGTGCGCGTTGGAGGTCACCTTGAAGAACTTGCCGGTGCCGCCGGAGGCGTAGATGACCGACTTCGCCTGGAAGATGTGGATCTCACCGGTCGCCAGCTCGTACGCCACCACACCGGCGGAGTGCTTGATGCCGTCGACCTCGGTGATCAGCTGGTCCAGGACGTAGAACTCGTTGAAGAACTCCACGCCCTCCTTGACGCAGTTCTGGTACAGCGTCTGGAGGATCATGTGGCCGGTGCGGTCGGCCGCGTAGCAGGCGCGGCGGACCGGGGCCTCGCCGTGGTTGCGGGAGTGACCGCCGAAGCGGCGCTGGTCGATCTCGCCCTTGGGCGTCCGGTTGAACGGCAGGCCCATCTTCTCCAGGTCGAGGACGGCGTCGATGGCCTCCTTCGCCAGGATCTCGGCGGCGTCCTGGTCGACCAGGTAGTCACCGCCCTTGATCGTGTCGAAGGTGTGCCACTCCCAGTTGTCCTCCTCCACGTTGGCGAGCGCGGCGGCCATGCCGCCCTGCGCGGCGCCCGTGTGGGAGCGGGTGGGGTAGAGCTTGGTCAGCACGGCGGTGCGGCTGCGCTTCGTCGACTCGATGGCCGCACGCATGCCCGCGCCGCCGGCGCCGACGATGACGGTGTCGTACTTGTGGATCTTCATGATTCTCGCAGCCCCGTGCCTAGCGGATGTTCGGGTCGAAGGTGAAGATCACCAGCGAGCCAAGCAGGATGGTGAACACCGTGGCGGTGTAGAGCAGGCCCTTGAGCCACAGCCGGGTGTTCGCGCGCTCCGCGTAGTCGTTGATGACCGTGCGCAGGCCGTTGGCGCCGTGCAGCATGGCGAGCCACAGCATCAGCAGGTCCCAGACCTGCCAGAACGGGGAGGCCCAGCGGCCGGCCACGAAGGCGAAGCCGATCTTGGAGACACCGCCGTCCAGCACGAGCTGGATCAGCAGGTGGCCGAGGACCAGGACGACCAGCACGACGCCGGACAGGCGCATGAACAGCCAGGCGGCCAGCTCGAAGTTGCCCCGGGTGGACTTGGGGGTCTTCTTCGTGCGCTTGCGCGGGGCCTCGATCAGCGGGGCCGGGTTGTCGACGTCGTAGAACGAGCCGTCCTCGACGGGGCCGACACCGGACGCGGTGGTTTCAGTCGTGGACATCGGCGTCAGCTCCCGAACAGGACACGAGCGGCGTGGCCGAGCACGGGGTAGATCGCGCCGACCATCAGGACGATCCAGACACCCATCACGGTCCAGAACATCTGCTTCTGGTAGCGCGGGCCCTTCGACCAGAAGTCGACGGCGATGACGCGCAGGCCGTTGAGTGCGTGGAAGAGGATGGCGGCGACGAGGCCGTATTCGAGGCACGCGACGATCGGCGTCTTGTACGTGGCTACGACCTTGTCGTAGTCCTCAGGGGAGACACGCACGAGAGCGGTGTCCAGCACGTGGACGAACAGGAAGAAGAAGATGAGGACGCCGGTGACTCGGTGAGCCACCCAGGACCACATTCCTTCCCGGCCGCGGTACAGCGTTCCAGCCGGCACGGAAGTCCCTCCGGGAGCGGGGATTGGGGCCGCGCCGGCTTCTCTGTCGGTCGGGCCCGGCCGGGTACGGTCCACCGGCCCCCAGCATCGTATCCATGCGGTGCGGCGGCGCTTACGGGGGGCCTACCGGTGTGATCAAACTGGCACGCGGTTGGGCTAGGCGGGGGCGGCTAATGGGGTGGGCTCAACTGCGATTGCCCGACTGCGGGTGCGTTTGGGCTGATCGCACCCCGCGGCGGAGCCGCTGATGGATGCGGCCGCGCGCCCCTCAGGGAGGTCGTCAGTCTCCCTTTCGCGAGGCGCCGGAGTTCTTCCGCGGCTACGACCCGCTCGTCCTCGGGATCGTTCGCCAATCGTGATCGGATGCCTTCGAGGACGCGGTCCAGCGATTCATCGGCTGGAGCGTCACCCAGATAGATGACGAACACATGGCCGAATCGAGCCTCGTACGCCGCGTGCGCCGCGCTCAGTGCCATGTGGGCCGCCGAATACGTGCCCTCGGGGAGCTCGGGCAGCGACTCGCCCGCCAGGGCCTCCGACAGATCGCCCGGGGACAGGTCGTACGCCGCTTCGTCCGCCGCGGCCAGGAGGGCGTCCAGGTCGGGGTAGGGGCGGTGGTCCGCGATGCGGCGGGACCAGCGCAGGCTGTGCAGGCAGCGCAGGAGGAGGGCGTGGGCCTCGTCGGTGGGGGCCGCGTTGAAGGCGTCGAGGGGCCTCGGGAGAGACGGCAGGCGGTGGGCGGGCAGCGTGGGTCCTCGCGTCACATGTGGTGTGGCAGGGGATGCTGTGAAAGGTGTGTCGTCAGGCTATCGAGAGTGGTCACTCTGCGTCTTCGCGATGCCTGAAATTCACTCGTATGGAAGCGTTTCGGAACGCGGAGATGACGGGTGAACACGGGAACGCCCGTACGTTGGCCCGGTGACCCAGCACAGGCGCCGTGACTCGGCGCAGCAGGTGATACGTAAGCGGGCCGTCGTGGCGGCCGCGTTCGTCGGGACCGTCGCGCTCGGCGTCGGGGTCGGTGTGTGGGCCTCGTCCGGCAGCGGGGGGACGGGAGGCGCGGCGCAGTCGGCGTCCGGCGGCGCGGCGGCCGCGAGTCCCACGCCGAGCCGGTCCTACCCGCTGTCCCGGGCGCCGGAGACGATACCCGCGGTGCGCGCCTTCACGGCGGCGCGCGGTCCGGGCTGGAGGCCGCAGAAGAGCGACCGGGTGGTGATCGGCGACGCCGCACTGGCCGGCACGGGGCGGCTCATCGCCGGGGAGCTGGGCATCGCCTACGCGGGACAGAAGGACAAGGACGACGTCCGGGCGGGGGACGTCCGGCTCGCGCTCGGCGGCGGGGGCGGGAACCAGGAGTCGTACACGATGAGCGTCCACGACGGGCGGGTGGACATCGGCGGACCCGGCGCGGCGGGGGTGTTCTACGGGACCCGCACGCTGAAGCAGGAGGTCCACGGCGGCGGTACGGCGCCGGAGGGGGTGGTGCGGGACGAACCCGCCAAGCAGGTGCGCGGATTCATGCTCGACATCGCGCGCAAGCCGTTCTCCGAGTCCTGGATCGAGGACCGGATACGCGAGCTGGGGGACCTGAAGTTCAACGAGCTGGGGCTGCACTTCTCGGACGGCCAGGCCTTCCGGATCGAGTCCGGCAGTCACCCCGAGATCGTCTCCCCGGACCATCTGACCAAGGCGCAGGTCCAGAAGATCGTGGCGCTGGCGGACAGCCGGCACATCACCGTCGTGCCCGAGATCGACTCGCCGGGGCATCTGGGCGCCGTCCTCGCGGCCCACCCCGACCTGCGCCTGCGCAACGCGGACGGGGTGCCGACGAAAGGCGCGATCGACATCTCCAAACCCGCGTCCGCGAAAATCGTGGACGATCTGCTGAACGAGTACGCGGGCCTGTTCACCGGCAACCGGTGGAACCTGGGCGGCGACGAGTACCAGGCGCTGACCGCGACGAACCCGCAGGTCTCGTACCCGCAGCTCGGGGCCGCCGCGCGCCGGGCCCACGGCTCCGGCGGCACCGTCGCCGACCTGACCACCGGCTGGCTGGGCGACCGCGCCGACACCGTCCGCGCCCACGACCGGACCGTCCGGGTCTGGAACGACGGTTTCTTCAAGGACACCTCCGTGCAGCCCGCGGGGGATCTCCAGGTCGCCTACTGGACCGGCAAGGAGCTGGGCGCCCGGCAGCCGGTGGAGTACCTGAGCGCGGGCCGGAAGGTCATCAACTACAACGACGAGTTCCTCTACTACGTCCTCGGCCAGCCGCAGACCTTCGTCTATCCGACCGGGCGGCGCATCTACGAGCAGTGGACCCCCAGGGTGCTGCGCGGCACGACCGCCGTACCGGCGCGCTACGACGGGCAGATCCTCGGCGGGTCGTTCGCCGTGTGGTGCGACTTCCCGAACGCGCAGACCGAGGCGCAGGTCGCGGCCGGGATCCGGCTGCCGCTGCGGGCGACGGTGCAGAAGCTGTGGGACCCGGGCAGGCCGGCCCTGTCCTGGGCGGCCTTCCAGCGACTTTCGGCCACGCTGGGGTGAACGGGCGGTGAGCGTGAGCTCCCTGTGACACCCGGTGGAGTCCCGACGCAGTAAGGGGAAGGACGGGGTCCGTACCGGTCGGCGCCCTGGCGTCGAGGGAGACATTCATGAGCCTGGTGGAGCAGATCGCGCAGGCCGACGAACGCGGGCTGGCTGCCAGTGGGTTGGCTTGTTTGGATCGGTGCCTGCCGTTGCTCGGCGCCGACGACGAGCTGCTGCGGCCCCTGTGGGCGAGCCTCGCCGACGGCTCCGACTGGGCCGCGAGCCTGGAGCGGGCCCGGCACGGCGTCGACGCCGCCGAACCGGCCGGGAACGAGGCCGAGCGGCTGGCGCGGCGGATGCTGGAAGGGGCTCCGGCCGTGCGCACCGCCGCGGCGGTACGGCCCTGGGCCGACGCCTGCTCGGTTGCCTCGCTGCGGATCCACCGGCTGCTGGACCCCTCCGCCGGCGACACCCCGGCCGCCCAGGGCCTCGACTCCGGGCGCGCGGGAGACACGGAGGACCTGCCGCCGCTGGTCGCCGCGGAGCTGCGCCGCCAGCGCACCGTCCTGGACCTCCTCGCCGAGCACGGCACCCACGGACTGCGCGGCGCCCTGGACGTCTCGGTGGAGGGGCGCCGGGTGCTGCGGGCGGTGGTGTCGAGGCGGGCGCGCAGTGCTCCGTAAAGGCGCCGGGGAGGTACGCGGGCGGGCGGTCCTGTGATCGGCCTGCGGCGGACCTGGGGTGGACCTGGGGTGGTCCTGAAACGGTTGGCGAATCGATCCAGAACACGGTGACGCTTCGCCCGTCCGGGTCGCTCTTCCCTATGTGACAGCCCAGGACGTGACAGCACAGCAGGAGACCCGGCCGCATGCCGCGGCGAAGCCGGTGCGGTGGGCGGCCGACACCGTGGCGATGGCGCGCGAGGGAGCCCGGGTGCGGCTCGACTACTCGGCGCAGAGCCTGTGGCGGGTGGACCGCATGATCGACGAGATCCGCCGCGAGAGCCCGCCGTACGCCGCCGTCGAGAGCGCGCTGCGCGGCTTCGGCGCCTACGCCGGCGAGGTGATCGTCCGCCAGACGGGCGCCGAGTGGTGGGCGACCGGCGGAGAGCACTGGGTGCGCACCCCCGACGGCCGGATCTGGGACCCCGTCGACGAGGCCCGCCGCGCCTACGGCGGCCACGGCTCCCTGCGTCTGCTGTGCCGCGACGCGAGCACCGTCCGGTGACGTTCGCACGACGTGCGGGAGGCCCCGGCACTGTGACGTTTCTGTGAGCTCCGGCGCTGATCTGGCTGGGAGAACGCGCGAGGCGGGAGCGCACCGCATCGCACCGCGCACATTCGCTGGGTACGGACGAGGACGGTTCTTGGGTCACGGAGGGGAACGCCGGCGCCGGCAGGCGCACGACGCCGAGCTGGGCGAGGCCGTCGCACGTGCCCAGGCGGGGGACGAGTCCGCCTTCGCGGTCGCGTACCGCATCGTCCAGCCCGGGCTGCTCGGCTATCTGCGCGGCCTGGTCGCCGACGACGCGGAGGACGTGGCCTCCGACGCCTGGCTGGAGATCGCCCGGGACCTGCGCCGGTTCAAGGGCGACGGCGCCGGGTTCCGCGGCTGGAGCGCCACCATCGCCCGGCACCGGGCCCTGGACCATCTGCGCCGACAGCGGGTACGGCCCCGGGCGACCGCGCTCGAACAGGACGTACTGGACCTGCCCGGGCCGCACAGCACCCACGACCAGGCGCTGGAGTCCCTGTCCACCGAGCGCGCCCTCGAACTGGTCCGGGCACTGCCCCCCGATCAGGCGGAGGCGGTGCTGCTGCGCGTCGTCGTCGGACTGGACGGACCGGCCGCCGCACGGGTCCTCGGCAAGCGGCCCGGCGCCGTGCGCACGGCCGCGCACCGGGGCCTGAAACGTCTCGCCCGCCAGCTGGGTGTGACGGATGAGGGCGCCGGCACGCTGGGGGAGTCGACATGAACCACGGCGGACCGGCACCCGCGACCGCGCGGATGAACGCCGGCGGCCACGGGCCGTATGGAACAAGGCCGGGCCGGGACGCCGCGTGCGCCCCGTGCGACGTGCGGCGTGCGACCGGCCAGGCGGATGGCATGCGTGCAGCAGTTGTGGCGGACAGATCGGACAGGGACGGGAACTGACATGGGTGAACGGCACAGCGGCGGCGGACTGCCCGGCCGTCGGCACGTACACCCCGGCGCGGACGCCGCCCCCGGATCCCGGTCCACCGCCGATGTCCCCGGCGCCGGCCTCGCCGCGCTGGAGGCGAGCCTCGCGGACGCCCTGCGCACCGGTCCCGTCGACCCCGACGGCGAGCAGCACGCGATGAGCGCGTTCCGCGCGGCACGGGACGCCGGCCCGCACCGGGCGCGGACCCGGCGCCGGGACGACTGGCGGCCCCGGCAGCCGTGGCGTGCGCGGCTGTCGGTGAAGGCCACGCTCTCGGTGTTCGCCGCGAGCCTCACGCTGGGCGGCGTCGCCGTGGCGGCGATCGGCGCGGTCGGCTCCTCGTCGGGCGGCGACCACGGCGCCGGGCACCCCGCGCACCCGGTGACGAGCGTCCCGGGGCGGGCCGGTGCCGGCGCGTCCGCCGGGTCGTCCGCCGTCCCCGGCACGCACCCGGACCGCCCGGACACCGCCAAGGACACCCTGGCGCACTGCCGCGCGTACGAGCAGGTCGAGGGTGAGGGCAAGGCGCTCGACGCCACGGCCTGGCAGCGGCTGCTGACGGCCGCGGGCGGCAGGGACCACGTCGCGGCCTACTGCGCCCAGCAGCAGAAGACCGGCAACAGGGGCAAATCCGGTAAATCCGCCGATAAGTCCCAAAGTTCTGCCGTCAAGGGCAGAAGTGGTAAATCCGGCCGTTCTGCTGCGAGTTCGAAGCCGTCCCACAAGAAGAAGTAGCGGCTCGGGAGAAGGAACAGCGGTCCGCCGGGGCAACGGCCGGGGCCGCCACCCCCCACAGGAGAGGCCCCGGCCGTCGCGCGGACGGGCCGCGCGCGGCCCGTACTTCCTACAGCGCCATGCGCGCGTTTTCTGTCACACCCCGATCCCGCGGATGCTCACCCTGCGCACTCCCGCACCCGGTCACGAGTTAGTTGCATCGTCTACAGACTCGTCGACGGACATGGACGAGGACCGCTTTGACGCCGTAACGTGCCTTTCGCGCCGGACCAGGAAACAGGCGTAAAGGGAGTCACGTGCTGGGGGACGACGCGGAGCTGACCGCCGCGGTGCGTGCGGCACAGGACGGGGACGAGACCGCATTTCGTACGGTGTACCGCGCCGTGCAACCGCGGCTGCTCGGTTACGTCCGCACGCTGGTCGGGGATCCGGACGCCGAAGACGTCGCGTCGGAAGCCTGGTTGCAGATCGCCCGCGACCTGGACCGGTTCAGCGGAGACGCCGACAGGTTCCGCGGCTGGGCCGCCCGGATCGCCCGCAACCGCGCTCTGGACCACATACGGATGCGCGGCCGGCGCCCCGCCATAGGCGGCGACGAGACGGAGCTGACCGGCCGGGCCGCCGAGTCCGACACGGCCGGCGAGGCCATCGAGGCGCTGGCCACCGACAGCACCCTCTCCCTCATCGCGCGTCTCCCGCAGGACCAGGCCGAGGCGGTCGTCCTGCGCGTGGTGGTCGGCCTCGACGCCAAGACCGCCGCCGAGACGCTCGGCAAACGCGCCGGCGCCGTACGCACCGCGGCGCACCGAGGCCTGAAGCGGCTCGCGGAGCTGCTCGGCCAGGATCCGGAATCGGCGGGCGCCCTCGACGCGCTCCCATCCCAGCGAGAACCGCGCCGCGGCGCGGTGTCGTCCGCAACTGTGACGCATACGCGTACGCGGACGCAGAAGGACATGTGATGGCCGACGAGCACGACAAGTGGCTGAACCGTGAGACGGCGGAACGTCTGCTGCGCGGTGAGTCGCTGGAAGTCGTCGACGCTCGCGCACGTGACCAGGCCGAACGACTTTCCCGCGCGCTCGGCGCGCTGTCCGCGCAGGGCGCTGCCGCCACCGGTGAACTCCCCGGCGAACAGGCCGCCCTGGCCGCGTTCCGCAAGGCTCGCGAGGCCGCCGAGGCCGAGCGGACCGCCGCCGCCCTCGCCGAGGACGCCTCCGGCGAGCGCTTCGGCACGCCCGCTCCGCCCTCCGACGCCGGTCTGATCCGCATCGGCGCCCCGGCCCGCCCGGCCCCCACGGCCCGTACCGGAATCCCGGGCGGCCGTCCCCGCCGCCCCCGTTGGGCCCGCCCGGCGCGCCTGGCGCTCGCCGCGGGAGTGAGCGCGGGCATGCTCGGCGGGGTCGCCATGGCCGTCGGGAGCGGGGTGCTGCCCACGTTCGGGACCGAGCGGCCCGCCCCCGCCACCTCCGTCTCGGCCGACCAGAGCTCCGCCTCACCGCTCGCCTCGGTCTCGCCGTCCGCCCCTGTGAGCCCGGGTCCGGGTGTGCCGAGCGGCGCGGGCGCGAGCCCGGGTGCCACCCCGGGCGCGAGCACCGGACCGCGTCCCGGCGGACCTGCGGGCGCCCCGAGCGGGGTTCCGGGCGGCGGTTGGCAGGACGTCGCCGGGGCCTGCCGGGCCATCCGCGACGGCAAGGCGCCGGACTCCGGCCGGATGCGCACGCTGGAGAACCTGGCGGGCGGGTCCTCGCACATCGACCGCTTCTGCAAGGTGGTCCTGGGCGCCTTCGACTCCGCGTCCGGCGGCAACGGCGACGGCCAGGGAAAGCCCCTGGGCAAGGGCCAGGGGAACGGCGGCGGCCAGGGCAAGGGCGGTGACGACCAGGGGCAGGGTGACGGCGGCGGTCACCCGGGAGGCGGCGACCACGGCGGCGACGGCCCCGGTCACGGCGGCGGTCACGGCCAGGGCGGCAACGGCGGCAGCGGCGGCGACCAGGGCAACGGCGGCGGGCCCCACGGCGACTCCGCACCGTCAAGCTCCTGACCTGCGCGTTTGTGACCGACGAAATTTTTTCGGCGCGGGGTGTGACGTTTCCGGAGCCTGCGACGCAGTACAGAGTGAGCCGACTGGTCATCGGCCGTCGCACTGAGCCGGGGTTCCCCCCGTACCCACGGCTCGTGCACCTGGCGCGGGCGGGACACGTTCCCCCGGTCCCGCCCGCGCCCTATCTCCTTCGTCATCTCCTTCGCTCCGTCGCCGACGGGTGCGTCACCAGTGGACGACGACCCTGTCGCCCACCCGCACCTGCGCGAACAGCTCCTGGATCGCCGCCCCGTCGCGGATGTTCACGCAGCCGTGCGAGCCGCCCGCGTAGCCGCGCGCCGCGAAGTCGTAGGAGTAGTGCACCGCCTGCCCGCCGCTGAAGAACATCGCGTACGGCATCGGCGAGTGGTAGAGCGTGGAGGTCCAGGTCCGCGCCTTCCAGTACACGTGGAAGACGCCCTCGCGGGTCGGTGAGTACTGCGCGCCGAAGCGCACCGACATGGCCGACACCGTCCGCCCGTCGACCATCCAGCGCAGCGTCCGGGTCGTCTTGTCGATGCACAGCACGCGCCCGGTCAGACAGCGCGGGTCGGGCGGGCCGGCCGGCTGACCGCCCATCAGGTACAGCTCCCACTCGCCGGGCGGGTGCGTCATCGCCACCAGCCGCTGCCAGGTGACGGTGTCCGTCCGCCCGGTCCGGGGCAGCCCGCGCCTGCCCTGGAACCCCTCGACGGCGCGCTCGGTCAGATCGTCGTACGACCCCGTCGGCCCGTCGAACAGCCAGTCCAGCTGGCGCAGCCGGGCCTGGAGCTCCCGTACCCCGGGCCCGCTGTCGCCCGGCGACCACAGTGCCGGGGAGGGCGGTGCGGCGGTCGGGGCCGGGGCCGTCCGGGCGGTGCGGGGAACGCCGCCAGGCGGCAGTCCGACGCGCACCGGCGGGACGGGTTTGCCGTCGGCGCCGGTCATCGGCTGCACGGTGCAGCCGACGAGGGCGGTGAGGGCGGCGAGAGCGACGGAGGAGATGCGTACGGCGGCGAACGGGCCCCTGATGCCCCTGATCCTCATGCCGGGGATGCTTCCCCGCGTGACCGCCGCCGAACTACGGGGCATGGTGAGAGGGGACGAAACGTACGGCGGGCGGAGGTGTTCATGGCAGCTGAGCCGGAGGCACGCGAGTCGGAGTCGGGGCTGCCCATCGAGCCGGTCTACGGGCCGGCCGACCTCACCGGCTGGGACCCGGCGCGGCAGTTGGGCGAGCCGGGCGGGTATCCGTTCACGCGCGGGGTCTACCCGAGCATGTACACCGGCCGCCCCTGGACGATGCGCCAGTACGCCGGCTTCGGCACGGCCGCCGAGTCCAACGCCCGCTACCGGCAGCTGATCGCGCACGGCACCACCGGCCTGTCCGTCGCCTTCGACCTGCCCACCCAGATGGGCCACGACTCCGACGCGCCCCTCGCGCACGGCGAGGTGGGCAAGGTCGGCGTGGCCGTCGACTCGGTCGAGGACATGCGGGTGCTGTTCGACGGCATCCCGCTGGACCAGGTCTCGACGTCGATGACGATCAACGCCCCGGCGGCCCTGCTGCTGCTCCTGTACCAGTTGGTGGCGGAGGAGCAGGGCGTCCCGGCGGACCGGCTGACCGGCACGATCCAGAACGACGTGCTGAAGGAGTACATCGCGCGCGGGACGTACATCTTCCCGCCGAAGCCGTCCCTGCGGCTCACGGCGGACATCTTCAGGTACTGCGCCGCCGAGATCCCCCGGTGGAACACGATCTCGATCTCCGGCTACCACATGGCCGAGGCGGGCGCCTCACCCGTGCAGGAGATCGCGTTCACGCTCGCCGACGGCATCGAGTACGTCCGTACGGCGGTGGCGGCGGGCATGGACGTGGACGCGTTCGCGCCCCGGCTGTCGTTCTTCTTCGTGGCCCGTACGACGCTGCTGGAGGAGATCGCCAAGTTCCGTGCGGCGCGCAGGATCTGGGCGCGGGTGATGAGGGACGAGTTCGGCGCGCGCAACCCCAGGTCGCTGATGCTGCGCTTCCACACCCAGACCGCCGGGGTCCAGCTGACCGCGCAGCAGCCGGAGGTGAACCTCGTCCGGGTCGCCGTCCAGGCCCTCGGCGCGGTGCTCGGCGGCACGCAGTCGCTGCACACCAACTCCTTCGACGAGGCGATCGCGCTGCCGACGGACAAGAGCGCCCGGCTGGCGCTGCGCACCCAGCAGGTGCTGGCCTACGAGACGGACGTGACGGCGACGGTGGATCCGTTCGCCGGGTCGTACGCGGTGGAGCGGATGACGGACGACGTCGAGGCGGCGGCCCTCGCCCTGATGCGCCGGGTCGCGGATCTCGGCGGGGCGGTCGCCGCCATCGAGCAGGGCTTCCAGAAGGCCGAGATCGAGCGGAACGCGTACCGCATCGCCCAGGAGACCGACTCCGGCGAGCGGGTGGTCGTGGGCGTCAACCGCTTCCGGCTGGACGAGGAGGAGCCGTACGCGCCGCTGCGGGTCGACCCGGCGATCGAGGCCCGGCAGGCGGAGCGGCTGAAGCGGCTGCGGGCGCGGCGCGACCGGCGGGCGGTGGAGCCGGCGCTGGCCGCGCTGAAGAAGGCGGCCGGGGGCGAGGACAACGTGCTGTATCCGATGCGGGATGCGCTGCGGGCCAGGGCGACGGTCGGGGAGGTGTGCGACGCGCTGCGGGAGGTGTGGGGGAGGTACGAACCCCATGACGTCTTCTGAGCGGCCGGGCAGGGGGTGTTGTCAGACCTGCGTGCGACACTCATTCGCATGTTCGGCGTCATCGATCTCCCCACCTACCTGGCAGGCCTCGCCCTGATCGTGCTGCTGCCCGGTCCCAACTCGCTGTACGTGCTGTCCGTCGCCGCCCGCCGCGGCGTGCGGGCCGGATACACCGCCGCCGCGGGCGTGTTCTGCGGGGACACCGTGCTGATGACGCTGTCCGCGGCCGGTGTCGCCTCCCTGCTGAAGGCCGACGCCGTGCTGTTCGGGATCGTGAAGTACGCGGGCGCCGCGTATCTGACCTGGATGGCGACAGGGATGCTGCGGTCCGCCTGGCAGCTGTGGCGGACGCGGCGGGAGCAGGACGTGGCGCAGGCGGAGCCCGAGCGGGCCGCCGAGGAGCGGCCCTTCAGGCGGGCCCTCGTCGTGAGCCTCTTCAACCCCAAGGCGATCCTGTTCTTCGTCGCCTTCTTCGTGCAGTTCGTCGACCCGGGCTACGCCTACCCGGCCCTCTCCTTCGCCATCCTCGGCGCCTTCGGACAGCTGGCCAGCTTCCTGTACCTGAGCACGCTGATATTCGGCGGCACCCGGCTCGCCGCCGCGTTCCGGCGCCGCAAGCGGCTGTCGGCCACGGCCACGTCGGCGGCCGGCGCGCTGTTCCTCGGCTTCGCCGTGAAGCTGTCGCTGGCGAGCTCGTAGCCCTCGTAGCTCCCAGGGGACCGGCGCTCCTCAGCGGCCGACCCTGGAGAGATAGGCCGCGAGCCCGTCCGTGGTCCCGCCCGCCCAGCCCACGTAGCCGTCCGGGCGGACCAGGAAGACACCCGGGCCGTACGACTCCGGGGCCGCCGGGAGCGAGCGCACCCCGGGGGCCGTGCCGTCGGGCGCGCCCAGCAGCGTCCAGTGCGGCCCCCGGAACGCGTCGAAGAGGCGTACACCGCCCGCCGTGCCGTCGGGCGCGCGGTCGCCGGCCCGCACCCCGGCCGGGTTCGCGCGGGTCTCCTCGGTGAGGCTCGACTCCCGGTAGCCCAGGCCGAGTTGGACCGTCTCGCGCCCGCGTCGCACCTCGCCCCGGTGCACCCCGGTCGACAGGTCCAGCATGGCCGCCGCGTTCGCCCGGCGCTCCTCCTCATAGGTGTCGAGGAGGGCGTCCGGGGCGCCGTCCCGTAGCACCGCGCCCAGTTTCCAGCCCAGGTTGTAGGCGTCCTGGACGCTGGTGTTCAGGCCCTGGCCGCCCGCCGGGGAGTGGACGTGGGCCGCGTCGCCCGCGAGCAGGACCCGGCCCACCCGGAAGCGGTCCGCCAGGGCGGCGCGCGGGCGGAAGTCGGACGCCCAGCGCAGCTCCGTCACGTCGGCGCGGTCCAGGTGCGTGTACGCGGCGACCAGCGTGCGGATGCCGTCCAGGGACAGGTCGGGGGCCGTGCCCTCGGGGAGGCGGGCCTGGAGCTGGAAGTCGTCCGTGCCGGCCAGCGGACACAGGCCCACGACGGTGCCGTCGTCCTTCGGGAACGTGTGCCAGTGCGCGCGGTCCAGGCCCCGTACCCGGACGTCCGCCACCATGAACGGCGCCGGGTCCACGCTCTCGCCGGCCATGCCGATCCCGAGCGCCCGCCTGATCACCGAGCGTCCGCCGTCGGCCGCGACGACGTACCGCGCGGTCAGCGCCGTACCGTCGGCGAGCTCCACGGCCGCCCCGTCCGTGTCCTGCACGACGCCGGTCACCTCGCACCCGAAGGCGACCCGGCCGCCCAGCTCCAGCAGGCGCGCGTACAGCACCTCCTGCGTGCGCCACTGCGCGACCATCAGCGGCTCGGTGTACGGCGCGCCCTCGTCCGGCTCGACCGTGTCGAACATCGGTTCCCCGCCCACGCGCTCGCCGTCCTTCCAGATCATCCGGTCCGGGTACGGTCCACCCGCCGCGCGGATCTGGGGCAGTACGCCCAGGTCGTCGAAGACCTCCTGGGTGCGGGGCTGGATCCCCTTGCCGCGCGAGCCGGGGAACAGGCCGTCGGCCCGCTCCACCACGAGCGCCTCCACGCCGCGCCGGGCCAGGTCGGCGCCGAGGGCGAGACCGGTCGGACCCGCGCCCACGATCAGAACGTCCATCGCGATACTCCTTCGTCTCCTTAACAGCGTTAAGTGCCGTCGCCCATGAGCGTGCCCTTAACGCTGTTAAGCTGTCAAGTGTGAGCCCCGAGAAACGCGCACCCCGCGCCCCCCTGGACCGGCGCCGCGTCGCCGACACCGCCCTGCGGCTGCTGAACGAGGCGGGACTGGACGGCCTGACCCTGCGCGCCATCGCCAACGAACTGGACGTCAAGGCGCCCGCCCTGTACTGGCACTTCAAGGACAAGCAGGCGCTGCTGGACGAGATGGCGACGGAGATGTACCGGCGGATGGTCGCCGCCGCGCCGCTCGATCCGGACGACAGCTGGCAGGAGCGGCTGCTGAAGACGGGCCGGGGGCTGCGCGGCGCGCTGCTCGGCTATCGCGACGGCGCCAAGGTCTACAGCGGCTCACGCTTCACGGGCACCGAGCACGCCCCCGCCCTGGAGGCGAACCTGCGGCTGCTGACGGACGCCGGGTTCACCCTCGCCCAGGCGGTCGACGCGGGCCGGACGGCGAACGCCTACGCGATCGGCTTCGTCACCGAGGAACAGGGCGTACGGCCCCTGCCGGGCGAGCGCCGGGAGGGGTACGACGTCGGGGAACGGGCCCGGCGGCTCGCGGACTTCCCGCTCGCGGCGGCGGCCGGCGAGCTGCTCTTCGACGACTACGACCGCCAGTTCGAGGAAGGACTGGCGGTCGTCGTCGCGGGGATCGGGGCGCGGTACGGAGTCAGCTGACCGCCCGCTCCGGGACACCGGTGCCCGCCGTCTTGAGGGCCCGCTTCAACCGGGGCCCGAACGGCTTCTCCACGAACCGGTGGATCAGCCACGCCAGCGCCAGCATGCCCAGCACGGTCACCACGAGCGTCGGCCACGGGCCGAGCCCCAGACCGCGGTGCAGCACCCGGATGACGAACCAGCCCAGGTGCTCGTGGACCAGGTAGAACGGGTACGTCAGCGCGCCCGCCGTGACCAGCCAGCGCCACCTGGCCCAGCTCGCCCAGCCGAGCGCCACGACGGCGACGGCCGCGAAGGCGATGGTGACGATCAGGATGACGACGTACGGATCGCGGTGCGGGTGGTGGCCCCACAGGCCGGTGGTGGCCTCCCGCTGGGCCAGCAGCCAGGACATCGCGACGATGCCCCACGAGAGCAGGTCGCTGCCGAAGCGGTGGATCAGGTACAGCGCCAGGCCGCCGATGAAGAAGGGGGCGTACTCGGGCATGATCACCTGGTTCAGCAGCTCGTTCCCGGAGCTGTGGCACAGCACCGCCGCCAGCGTCCACACACAGGCGAACAGCACCACCCGGCGCCGGGTCACCCCGCGCACCACGACGAGCAGCGCGAACAGCACGTAGAAGCGCAGTTCGACCCAGAGCGTCCAGCACACGCCGAGGACCCGCTTCGCGCCCATCGGCTGCTGGAGCATCGTCAGGTTGACCAGGAACTCGTCCAGCCGGACCGCGTGGACGACGACGGGCATGGCGAGCGACGCCCCGGTGACCAGCAACAGCGCCACCCAGTAGGCCGGGTACAGGCGCGACACGCGGGAGCGGAAGAAGTCGCCGAGCGTACGGCCCCAGCTGCTCATGCAGATCACGAAGCCGCTGATCACGAAGAAGAACTGCACCCCGAAGTTGCCGTAGACGGCCGCCCGGGACAGGGTCGGGAAGAGGTGCGCCGGGCTGCCGTGCCAGGACGCGGAGACCGTGCCGCCGCGTCCGGTGTAGTGGTAGAGGCAGACCATCAGCGCGGCCACGAGCCGCAGACCGTCCAGGGCCATGAGGCGGCTCGCGCGTCCGCCACCGGCGGCGGACGGTGCGGGGGCCGGGCGGGGTATCAACGGGCCGGGCGCGGCGGCGAGGCCCGGGGGTGACGGTGACGCTGCCATGGAGGTCATGTCCTTCCTGGATGGTCTTCACGGTTCTGCCGTCGCCGGGCCCGGCCGCTCGCGCGCCCCTGGCCCGCGGCCCGGTTCAGTTGCGTGCGCCCCGGCGCAGGCTGCGGGCCTTGCGGGCCACTCGGCGCACCGTGGCGTTGCGGGGGATGAACGCCAGTTGGGCCGGCACCCCGCCGGGCAGGGCCAGGGAGGTCAGCCGTCGGCGCTTGAAGTAGCGCAGGGTCCGCGGGTTCTGGTTCCGCGCCAGCCAGCCCTCGACCTCGGGCCGCAGCCTCGGCAGGATCTTCGGCTGCATCGCGAAGCCCACCGCCCGCACCAGCGCGCCGAGCTCCTCGACGTCCATGCCCCGGCGCTGCTCCTCGACGGCCGCCCTGTCGCCCAGTGCGGGCAGCAGCGCGTTCACGATGGTGACCGGGATCCGGTTGCTGTTCTCGTACGGCGTGACCTGCTCCAGCAGCAGCTCGGTGCCGATCCGGGCGACGGGCAGGCCGTAGAGCGCCTGGGCCGTGAGCAGGGCGGTGGAGAAACAGCCGACGACCAGCGCGGGACGCATCCGCTGGTACAGCACCTCGGCGAGGACCGGGGTGTCGAGCACGGTCAGCTCGACCTTCAGCTTCCGCGCCTCCTGCTCCAGCGAGCGGGTGAAGCCCGCCGGTGCGGACGGATGCGGCTTGAACACCACCTTGGTGTGCCCGAGCGCGGCCGCGCCCCGCAGCATCCGCATGTGCAGCTGGTCCTCCTGCTCTGCGGTGAGGATCTCCAGCGCAGAGAGGTACTGGCCGAGCAGCAGCGCCGGCTCCTCGACGTCCGGCAGTTCCGTGTCCTGGGGATTCACGGGCCCGAGATCGGCGAGCACCTTGGTGAAGGCGGCCGTCGGCACGATCTCGCCCTCGACGCCGAACTCGGTGAGCAGCAGCGGCTTCAGGCCGGGGACGAGGTCCAGGTGCAGCACCCGGTCCACCCGGGTGCCGACCAGCGGGTCGATCTTGTTGCGGGTGGGGCCGTAGCTCATCAGGCCGTCGGCGTAGACCGTCACGGGGGCGCCGGTGAAGATCTGGCCGAGCGCCAGCGACGGGTTGACCTGGATCGACTCGACGGCCAGCTCGACGTCGTCCTCGCCCAGCCGCCACTCGTGGCGCAGGAAGCGTTCCCACAGCGGCATGTCGTCCACCCGCGGAGCCCAGCCGCCCGGGTGGAACGGGAAGATCGTCTCGTTGTACGAGATCACCTCGTCGAAGCGGTCGCGCAGCTTCTCGAAGCCGGGTGCCTCGTCCAGGGCGGGCGTCGTCTCCGGGGTGGTGGAGTTGTTGCAGACCAGCAGGATCCGCCGGTCGGCCGGGCCGAAGCAGCCGGAGTCCAGGGCGGCGGCGAGCGTGGCCGTGCCGTACAGCGTCGACGCCTGGAAGATCTGGGTCGTCACGCGGCGGCCCCCGCGGGGGCGGGACGGCGGCGCAGCCGGCGCAGCTTGGACGCGCGCTGGAAGTCCATGGAGTCCAGCGCGTCCTCCAGCACGTCCTGCGGCATGCGCCGCAGGGCCGCGGCACTCATGGATTTCAGCTTTTTCGCCACCGCGGGCTCGAACCTTTCGATGGATCCCAGATGATGGGAAATGATGGCGCAATAGGTACGGACGGCCTTCGGCAGCAGTTCATCGGCCTGCGGATCCTCGGCGGTTTCCGCGACGACCTGGTCGAACGCGCGAATGAAATCCAGCTGCCGGACATCGCCGATCTGGGTGAGCGACGAGGCGACCCCGCGCCGGTAGAACACACCGAGCATGCTCACCGCGGCGAAGGATTCCGCCTCCCGGTGCAGCTTCCAGATCCACGGCCGGTCCTCGGCCGTGCGCAGCCCGTCGGTGAAGTGCAGCAGGCCCTTGTCCACGAGCCGCCGGTGGTAGATGCCGGCCCACGCGTACGCGTAGTCGACGGACGTCGAGCGGTCGGCGGGCAGGATCGCCTCGCGCGGGCTCATCACCACGCCCCGCCGGCCGACCGGCACCCGGTGCACCTGGCGCGAGCGCGCGGTGCACTGCACATGGTCGGTACGGAGGAAGTCGCAGCCCAACTCGTCCATGGCGGCGACCAGTTGGGGGAAGTAGCCGGGGGCGAGCCAGTCGTCGCCGTCCAGGAACGTCAGGTACTCACCGCGCGCCCGGTCGATCCCGGTGTTGCGCGCGGTCGCCAGCCCCCCGTTCTGCTCGTGCCGGACATGGACCGCCCCGGGCAGCTCGCGCTCCGCGCGCGCGAGAATGTCCGGTGTCCCGTCGCGGGAACAGTCGTCCACGAGAATGAACTCAAAGTCGTCCCGGGCATTCGCCTTCAGACTCCTGAGGGTGTCGGGAGCGTATTGCTGCACGTTGTAGAACGGCACGATGACGGAGAGCTTGACCACGTCAGGGACGTTAGGGGGAAGCCCGTGATTCGTCTTGACGCCTTGCTTGATGCTGGGTGAACGACGCGTGGCGAAGCTGTGAACCGGGCTTTTTTCCGGCGAGTTGACGGCCCGATTCGTCATTCGGCGATGTGCTGTTAACCGTTTGTTGCATTCGGGTTGGGCCGGACAACGGAATCGCTTCCTAGCGTCTTCGGCGTGCCAGCAAGAGCTACGAAGTCCCTGCGGGTCGCCGTCCTCGCCGATTCCGACACCCGGTGGAAGTGGGGCGCGCTCACCGCGCAGCGCCTCGCCCCCGCCGACTCCGAGATCCGGCTCGACGGCTACCTCCTGCGGGGGCGCGCCACCCCCACAGCCCGCCAGCTGGGGGAAGTGGGCGTCCGGGCGGACTCGCTCCGCGAGGTCACCGGCGTCGAGTTCCTGCGCGCCATGACCGACTCGACGGCCGGGGAGCCCTACGACCTCCTCGTCCTCGCACTGGTCGGCGGCGGCGTCCAGGCGATGCTGCACGGACTGCGGGGCGCCTGGGGCTCGGGCGAGCGCCCGGTGGTCGTCACCGGCTACGTCGGCGTCGTCTACGAGAAGCTCGCCGACGGCCTGCTGCTGCGGCACGGCGCCGACCTCGTCCTCGCCAACTCCCGGCACGACGCGGACCGGTTCCGGGCCGTGTACGAGGGCGTGGGCGCCGACGCCTCCGCGGTCACCGAGGTCGCGCTGCCCTTCCTCGGCGGGGCGCCGTACACCGGTGAACACGAGCCGTACACCGTGGTGTTCGCGGCCCAGCCGTCCGTCCCGGACAGCCGCAAGGACCGTACATACCTGCTGAACCGGCTCATCGAGCACGCCCGCAGGCACCCCGAGCGCGAGGTGCTGCTGAAGCTGCGCTCCAAGCCGGGTGAACACACCACCCACATCGAGGAGTTGCCGTACCAGAAGCTGGTCCGGGGCATGTCCGTGCCCGCCAACTTCCGGCTGGTGTACGGCCACATGGGCGAGGTGCTGGACCGCGCCGACCTGCTGGTCACCGTCAGCTCCACGGCCGCCCTGGAGGCCCTGCACCGGCGCGTCCCCACGGTCGTCCTCACCGACCTGGGCGTGCGCGAGGTGCTCGGCAACCACCACTTCACCGGCTCCGGGTGCCTCGCCTCCTGGGACCAGCTCGACGCCGGGCACCGGCCGGCGGCGGACGAGGAGTGGGTGGCCCGGCAGGGCGTCGGTGTCGACGGCTCGTACGAGACGGCCTTCGACACCGCGCGCGAGCGCATCGCCGGGCTGCTGGAGCGGCCCGGCGGGCTGCCCCCGCTGAACCCCTACTACACACCCGAGACGGCGCCCGGATACCTGCCCGGCATCCTCGCCCGCCACCACCTCGGCCCCGACGGCGCCCCGTTGCCCGGCGCGCCCGCCGCCGACAAGGAACCCGGCCCGGTGCGCCAGATCGTGCGCCGCGCCGCGCGCGGGGCCTACCGCCACGGCGTGCAGCGCGTGGCCCCCGTGATCCGGCGGATGGGGGAGCTGTGACCTTCCAAGGAGACTCCATGTCCAACCCCGAGGCGGGACCGGGCGCGACGCTGCGCCGGGTGCTCGCGGTGATCCCCGCGCGCGGCGGCTCCAAGGGCGTGCCCGCCAAGAACCTGGCCCCCGTCGGCGGCGTGCCGCTGGTGGCGCGCGCGGTGCGCGAGTGCCGGGCGACCCGGCTGGTGACCGACGTCGTCGTGTCCACCGACGACCAGGCCATCGCGGCCGCCGCCCGGCAGGCCGGCGCCGAGGTCGTGCTGCGGCCCGCCGCCATCGCCGGGGACACGGCCACCTCCGAGGCCGCCGTCCTGCACGCCATGGACGCCCACGAGGCGCTGCACGGCGCGGCGGTCGACGCGGTCCTGCTCGTGCAGTGCACCAGCCCGTTCATCGTTCGCGAGGACATCGACGGGGTTGCGTCGGCCGTGATCGAAGGCGGCGCGGACACCGCGCTGACGGTCGCGCCGTTCCACGGGTTCGTCTGGCGCGACGCGGTCGACGAACTCGCCGCGCACGGTGAGCCGTCGGCCACCGCGCCGGTGGCCGAAGCGCGGGCGGCGACGGACGGCGCCACCGGCACGGCCTCGGTGGCCGCGGCGGCGGGCGGCAGCCACGCCGTTCCCGCGCCGGCCACCGGAGGCTACGGCGTCAACCACGACAAGTCCTTCCGCCCCCGCCGTCAGGACCGCCCCCAGGACTTCCTGGAGACCGGCGCCGCCTACGCGATGGACGCGGCCGGCTTCCGCAAGCACCAGTACCGCTTCTTCGGCCGTACGGAACTCGTCCGCACGGATCCCGCGCGCGTGCTGGAGATCGACGACCCGCACGACCTGGCCCGCGCCCGCGCGCTGGCCCCCCTCTTCGACGCGGACCGTCCCGGTTCGCTGCCGACCGCCGAGGACATCGACGCGGTCGTACTGGACTTCGACGGCACCCAGACCGACGACCGGGTGCTGATCGACTCCGACGGACGGGAGTTCGTCTCCGTGCACCGCGGCGACGGACTCGGCATCGCGGCCCTGCGCAAGAGCGGCCTGAAGATGCTGATCCTGTCCACGGAGCAGAACCCTGTGGTCGCCGCCCGCGCCCGGAAGCTGAAGCTCCCGGTGCTGCACGGCATCGACCGCAAGGACCTCGCGCTGAAGCAGTGGTGCGAGGAGCAGGGCATCGCGCCGGAGCGCGTGCTCTACGTCGGCAACGACGTCAACGACCTCCCGTGCTTCGCCCTCGTCGGCTGGCCCGTGGCGGTCGCGAGCGCCCACGACGTCGTACGCGGCGCCGCACGCGCGGTCACCACCCTCCCCGGCGGTGACGGCGCGATCCGAGAGATCGCCAGCTGGATCCTCGGCCCCTCTCTCGATTCCCTCCCCAAGTAAGGACATCTCCTGCCATGAGCACCAACTCCCGTCTGCGTTCGTTCGGTTCGCGCGAGGTCGGCCCCGGCAAGCCCGTCTACATCTGCGGCGAGATCGGCATCAACCACAACGGTGAGCTGGAGAACGCCTTCAAGCTGATCGACGTGGCCGCCGAGGCCGGCTGCGACGCCGTGAAGTTCCAGAAGCGCACCCCGGAGATCTGCACCCCGCGCGACCAGTGGGACATCGAGCGCGACACCCCCTGGGGCCGGATGACCTACATCGACTACCGCCACCGCGTGGAGTTCGGCGAGGACGAGTACCGCCAGATCGACGAGTACTGCAAGGAGAAGGGGATCGCCTGGTTCGCCTCCCCGTGGGACACCGAGGCCGTCGCCTTCCTGGAGAAGTTCGACGTCCCCGCCCACAAGGTGGCCTCCGCCTCCCTGACGGACGACGAGCTGCTGAAGGCCCTGCGCGCCACCGGCCGCGCCGTCATCCTCTCCACCGGCATGTCGACCCCGAAGCAGATCCGCCACGCGGTCGAGGTCCTGGGCAGCGACAACATCCTGATGTGCCACGCCACTTCGACCTACCCGGCGAAGGCCGAGGAGCTGAACCTCCGCGTGATCAACACGCTGGAGAAGGAGTTCCCGAACGTCCCGATCGGCTACTCCGGCCACGAGACGGGCCTGCAGACCACGCTGGCCGCCGTCGCCCTCGGCGCCACCTTCGTCGAGCGCCACATCACCCTCGACCGCGCCATGTGGGGCTCCGACCAGGCCGCCTCCGTCGAGCCGCAGGGCCTCACCCGCCTCGTCCGCGACATCCGCACCATCGAGGCCTCCCTCGGCGACGGCGTCAAGAAGGTCTACGACTCCGAGCTGGGCCCGATGAAGAAGCTGCGCCGCGTCACCGGTGTCGTCGCGGAGGCGGAGATCGCCGCGGCGGCGGGCGAGCCGGTCACGGTCTGACCCCCCGGCCCCGGCCTGTTGAGCCCCTTACGTGTCCTACGACGGGACGGTCGTACGCCGATGAGCCCCCGCGCCGGTCAGCCCGGCCAACCTCCCCGCACGCTCGCCTTCGTGGAGAGCCCGGTCCAGCTGCTGAACGTACTGGAGTGGGCACACCTGCACGGACTGCAGGGCCCGGCCCCGGACCCGCTGCCGTCCGTGCCCGCGCAGGTGCGGCGGACGATGGCCGGTGACCCCTCACGGGCCGGCGCGGAACTCACCCTCGTCGTGCTGTCGCCGACCGACCCGATGACCCGGGGCCAGCTGCGCCGCATGGCGGACCTGGCCCGGGACGAGGGGCACACGGTGCGCTGGGAGGAGGCGCGCGGCGGTCCGGCCGCGCCCTTCTCGACGATCGGCGGCCTGGCGGGCGCGCTCCGCCGGGCCGACCGGATCGTGATGGGAGACCCGTTCTCCCGCTACGTCCAACTGCTGCTGACGATCACCAAGGCCCTCGACCTGGTCGTGGTGGACGACGGCACGGCCACGATGGAGTTCGTGGCCCAGCTCGCCCGCGGCGAACGCCTGGTCCGCTGGCACCGCAAGGGCGGCCGCCCCGGCCCGCGCGACCTGCTCTTCGCCCCGGTCTCCGCCTCGGCCCGCCGCCGGCTCACGCCGAGCGCGAAGCGCCGGGTGGAGGTCTTCTCCTCGATGCCGGTGACGGAGACGCCCGAGGGCGTGACGGTCACGGCCAACGACTTCTCGTGGACCCGCGCCCGCTTCGGCCCGCCGCGCATCACCAAGAGCGCGGACATGGTCGGCACGTCACTGGTGGAGACGGGCGTGGTGGACGCCGACCACTACGTGGAAGCGGTCCGCACCCTCTCCAGGACCCACGGCGCGACGCGCTACTTCGCCCACCGCCGCGAGAGCACGGACAAACTCCACCGCCTGGCGACCGAGACGGGCCTGGAGATCGTCCGCCCGGACCTCCCCCTCGAACTGATCGCCCGCCGCGGCCCGATCGGCCGTACGATCCTCAGCTTCCCCTCGACGGTCGTCCACACCCTGCCGCTCGCGCTGGTGGGCACGGGCGTGAAGGTGGCCGTCTTCGACATCGACCCGACCTGGCTGACGGAGACCGCGTCCCCCCGCGCCCAGGGCTTCCTGTCGGGCGTCACGGGAACGGCCAAAGACGTGCACCGGCTGCAGACGGTGGCGTTCTCCGTCTGAAGAAGTCAGTCGCGCGAGGCCAGGTCCAGGGTCCACCAGGCGCCGTCGGGGCCGTCCGTCCTGCCGACGCCGCCGTCGGTGTAGCGGCAGGTGAGAAGGATGGCGCGGTGCGGCGGGCTGGCCATCCACGCGGTGACGGCCGCGCCCGCGTCGGCGGGGCCGACCTCGATGGTCTCGCCGGTGGCGACGGGGCGGTAGCCGGCGGTCCGCATCCGGTTCTCGGGGGCGCTGCCGTCCGTACCGGTGTGGGTGAGGTGCCGGTGTGCGGCCATGTCCGAGCTGTGTGCCTGGGCGGCCCGGTCGAGCGAGGTGCGCAGCCGTACCGCTGCGCAACCCTCCTCGGAACGGCGCCTGTTGACCTCGGACACCACGGCGTTCGAGGCCGGTGCCGAGGGCGGCGCGCGCCACTGCCCGGCGACCGGCACCGTCCACCCGGGTGAGGGGAACGCGGGTGGCCCCGGCGTCGGTGGCCCGGCCCAGGCGGTCGGCGAGCAGGACAGGAACGCGGTCAGGAGCACGGCCGTCGGCCGGGGTGCGGCCCGCGAGAGAACGCCCACTGTGCAGCCCCTCTTTCGGAGGTGGTGACTCAGGGTGATTCTCGCGACGCCGTGCGTTCGTCACCAGACGGCGCCAGGAGCACGTACCGCCGGTAACCGGCGCGATCACCGGCGGCCGCCTCGTGCGCGGCGGCGTCCGCCCACGCCTCCACGACGATCGCCCGGCCACGAGGATCCCGGCCGGCCGCTCGGCATCGTGTACGACACTGCACGCGAGGAAGGTTCGGGCCGGGCCGGGGGGAGGGGGCGCGTCCGGGGTTCAGTCGGCCTTTCTCGCCAGCACGAACGCCCGCGCCCGGCGCTCCTCCCCGGACGGCTCCCGCCGTACCGTCGCGACCAGCTCCAGCCCGGCCCCCGCCAGCAGCGCCGCGACCTGCTCCGGCGTGCGCCAGTAGTAGTCGAGGTCGATCTCGTGGCCGAAGCGCTCCGGGAGGTGGAGGTGGCCGGGCTCGTCGGCGGCCTGGAAGGCGAGCAGGGCGTGGGCGCCGGTGCGCAGGGTGCGCCGGAATTCGGCGAAGGCGGCCGGCAGGTGGTCGTCGGGGACGTGGATCGTGGAGTAGAGGGCGAGGATGCCGCCCAGCGTGGCGTCCGGGAGGTCCAGGGCGGTCATCGAACCCACATGGAAGCGCAGGCCGGGGTGAGTTTCGCGGGCCAGGGCCACCATGGCGGGGGAGAGGTCCACGCCGAAGACCGGGATCCCGAGGGAGTGCAGGAGCGCGGTGACCCCGCCGGGGCCGCTGCCCAGGTCGGCGACCGGGTCCGGGCCGTTCGCCGTGACCAGTTCGGCGAAGGCCGTGATCAGGGTGCGGTCCAGCGGGTGCGTGAGCCCGGTCGGGTACCGGGCCGCGTACTCCTTGGCGATCGTGTCGTACGAGGTCCGGGTGGGATGGAGGAACGTCTCCGTCGCGTCGGTCACGCGTCCGGACCCTATCGGGAGGGGGCGCGGCCCCGGTCCGGTTCCTGGACACGTCGAGCAGGACTGTAGTGAGGCATGGTATCCGTGGAAGGAGAAACAGTGGTTTTACCCGTCAGAGTCCGCCGCCATGCGTCCGCTGGTCAGATTTTCTCCCCTAACGGGCTGAACTTTTGTTGATCGAGGGGCAGTTGACCACCCGGGCGTCCTACCCTTCAGAGGGTGAAGCAATTGATGTCCCTAGAGTCCGAGGCCGGCCTCGCGGGGGATGTGCTCCCCGGCGCGCTGAGCGAAGCCCTGCACGCCGAACTCGTCGCCTTCCGCCGCGACTTGCACATGCACCCCGAGCTGGGCAACCAGGAGTTCCGTACGACGGCCGCGATCAAGGAGCGGCTGGAGCAGGCAGGGCTCAAGCCCCGCGTGCTCGGCAAGGGAACGGGACTCGTGTGCGACATCGGGCTCACCGAGGGTGAGCGGACGGCGGTACCGCTGCTCGCCCTGCGCGCGGACATCGACGCCCTGCCCATCCCGGACACCAAGGCCGACTGTCCCTACCGGTCCACCGTGCCCGACCGGGCGCACGCCTGTGGGCACGACGTGCACACCACCATCGTGCTCGGGACCGGGCTCGTCCTCGCGGACCTGCACGGCAAGGGCCTGCTGCCCCGACCCGTGCGGCTGATCTTCCAGGCTGCCGAGGAGGTGATGCCCGGCGGCGCCCTGGACGCGATCAAGGACGGCGTGCTGGCGGGCGTGGGCCGGATCCTCGCCGTGCACTGCGACCCGCGCGTCGACGCCGGGCGGGTCGGGCTGCGGCACGGGCCGATCACCAGCGCCTGCGACCGGCTGGACATCGCGCTCGACGGCCCCGGCGGGCACACCGCCCGGCCGCATCTGACCACCGACCTGGTCACCGCCGCCGCCCGCGTCGCCCTCGACGTGCCCGCGCTGATCGCCCGCCGGGTCGACACCCGGGTCGGGCTGGCGCTGACCTGGGGCCGGATCGAGTCGGGGCACGCGCCGAACGTCATCCCGCAGCACGCCGAGCTGTCCGGCACCGTGCGCTGCCTGGACCTGGAGGCCTGGCGGCAGGCGCCCGACATCATCCACGCGGCCATCGACGAGGTCGCCACCCTGCACCGCGCCAAGTCCGAGATCACCTATGTGCGCGGGGTGCCGCCGGTCGTGAACGACAAGGAGTCCGCCGACCTGCTGCGCCGGGCGATGTCCGCGCGCCGGGGCCGGGAGTCCGTGGAGTCCACCGAGCAGAGCCTCGGCGGCGAGGACTTCTCCTGGTACCTGGAGCACGTCCCGGGCGCCATGGCCCGGCTCGGGGTCCGGCGCCCCGGCGAGCGCACGGTCCGCGACCTGCACCAGGGCGATTTCGACGCCGACGAGCACGCGATCACGGTCGGCGTGGAGATGTTCACGGCAGCGGCCTTCCTGGACGCGAACGGCACCGAGGTCTGAGTCAGGGGCGGGAGGAATGAGGAAGAAGGGGCCGCTTCGGGGCTCCTTCTTACTTGTTCTTACTTATTCGACCGACCGGCGCAACATCTCCGTAAGCCATTCGTGTACGCACCGCGACACCTCCGATCAAGGGCGAAGAGGGTGAGTTCAGACGCTGTTTGCCTCGAATCGATAACGGCTTCGAGAGGGGGTTTTTTGCGACATCTACGCGCGTTACGATGCCGCGAAGCCGACGCCGACGGGGCGTCCCGGCTGGAGCACCGGCAAGGTGCTCCCATCAAGCGCCGACACGGCGCTCAGGTCAGGTGAAGGAGCCTCCCGTGCGCCGGGTAGCCAAGCTTTCCGCTGCGTGTCTCGCGACCGCGGCACTCGCCGTGACTGCCACCGCGTGTGGCAGCACCTCCTCCGACAACAACGCCAGCTCCTCCTCCTCGGGCGGTGCCAAGGGCGGTATCAAGATCGGTCTCGCCTACGACGTCGGCGGCCGCGGTGACCGCTCGTTCAACGACTCCGCCGCGCGCGGCGCCGACAAGGCCGAGAAGGAGTTCGGCGGTTCCATCAAGGAACTGACCGCGAAGACCTCGGACACCGAGGCCGACCGCGAGCAGCGCCTGCAGGACCTGGCGGACGCGGGCTACAACCCGATCGTCGCCGTCGGCTTCTCCTACGCCTCCGCCGTGACCAAGATCGCCCCTAAGTACCCGAAGACCAACTTCGGCATCGTCGACTCGGTCGTGACCGGCACGAACGTCAACAGCATCACGTTCACCGAGGAGCAGGGCTCCTACCTGGCCGGTGTCGCCGCCGCGCTGAAGACCAAGAAGGACCACGTCGGCTTTGTCGGCGGTGTCGACAACCCGCTGATCAAGAAGTTCGAGGCGGGCTACACCCAGGGCGTGCACGACACCAACCCGAAGGTGAAGGTCGACGTCCAGTACCTGTCCCACGGCCAGGACTACTCCGGCTTCTCCAGCCCCGACAAGGGCCAGCAGGCCGCGCAGGGCATGCTCGACAACGGCGCCGACGTCATCTACACGGCCGCCGGCTCCTCCGGCAACGGCGCGATCGAGGCCGTGCACGGCGCCAAGGGTGCCTGGGCCATCGGTGTGGACTCCGACCAGTACAACATCCCGGGTCTCGCCCAGTACAAGAGCGCGATCCTGACCTCGATGGTCAAGAACGTCGACGTCGGTGTGTACGACTTCATCAAGTCGGTCAAGGACGGCAAGCCGCTGACCGGCAACAACGTCTACTCGCTCGCCAAGGGCGGCGTCTCGCTCGCCACGAGCGGCGGCTTCATCGCCGACATCCAGCCCAAGCTGGACGCCGCGAAGCAGAAGATCGTCGACGGCCAGATCAAGGTCAAGACCACCCCGTGACCTGACGGATCCGGCCGGTTCCCGCCGAGGGACCCGGCCGGTTCGCCGGACCCGGCTCGGTGAGGGAGTGTCGTCCCCACGACCCCTCGCCGAGCCATAACAATGTGTCAACTCTACGCGTGTAGCGTCGAGTTGCCGCGCTAGCGTCGCCGACGCCTGCCCTCCCCTACGCAGCCCCTTTCCCCGAGGAGAGTGCGCCATCAACGCGTCCAGCCCTCCCGCTGCCGTCGAACTGCGCGGCATCACCAAGCGTTTCCCCGGCGTCGTCGCCAACAAGGACATCGACATCACCGTCCGCACGGGCACCGTCCATGCCCTGTGCGGTGAGAACGGCGCCGGCAAGTCCACCCTGATGAAGATCCTCTACGGCATGCAGCAGCCGGACGAGGGGACCATCACGGTCAACGGCGAGCAGGTCGTCCTGCACAACCCCGGCGACGCCATCGCCCGCGGCATCGGCATGGTGCACCAGCACTTCATGCTCGCCGACAACCTCACCGTGCTGGAGAACGTCGCCCTCGGCGCGGAGAAGCTGTACGGCATCGGCGGCAGGGCCCGCGCCAAGATCAAGGAGATCTCCGACGCGTACGGCCTGAACGTCCGCCCGGACGTCCTCGTCGAGGAGCTCGGCGTCGCCGACCGCCAGCGCGTGGAGATCCTCAAGGTCCTCTACCGCGGCGCCAAGACCCTCATCCTCGACGAGCCCACCGCCGTCCTCGTGCCGCAGGAGGTCGACGCGCTCTTCGACAACCTGCGCGAGCTCAAGGCAGAGGGCCTCACCGTCATCTTCATCTCCCACAAGCTGGGCGAGGTGCTCTCCGTCGCCGACGAGATCACCGTCATCCGGCGCGGCACGACGGTCGGCACGGCCGAGCCGTCCAGGACCACCCCCAAGCAGCTCGCCGAGCTGATGGTCGGCAGCGAGCTGCCCACCCCGGAGACCACGGAGTCCACCGTCACGGACGTCCCGATGCTCACCGTCGACGGCCTGCACCTGGCGCAGACCGACCTCGACGGCATCGAGCGCATCGTCCTCGACCAGGTCTCCTTCACCATCCACAAGGGCGAGGTCCTCGGCATCGCCGGCGTGGAGGGCAACGGCCAGTCCGAGCTGGTCGAGGCGATCATGGGCATGCGCGACCCCGACGCCGGTGTGATCACCCTCGACGACGCCGACATCTCCCACGCCCCCACGCGCCGCCGCCGCGAGGCCGGCATCGGCTACATCCCCGAGGACCGCCACCGCCACGGCCTGCTCCTGGAAGCACCGCTCTGGGAGAACCGCATCCTCGGCCACGTCACCGAGAAGCCCAACTCCAAGGGCGGACTCATCGACATCAAGGCCGCCCGCGCCGACACCCAGCGGATCGTGGAGTCGTACGACGTCCGCACCCCCGGTATCGACGTCACCGCGGCCTCGCTGTCCGGCGGCAACCAGCAGAAGCTGATCGTCGGCCGCGAGATGAGCCACGACCCCAAGCTGCTCATCGCCGCCCACCCCACCCGCGGCGTGGACGTCGGCGCCCAGGCCGCCATCTGGGACTACATCCGCGAGGCCCGCCGCGAGGGCCTGGCCGTGCTGCTGATCTCCGCGGACCTGGATGAGCTGATCGGGCTCTCCGACACCCTGCGGGTGATGTACCGCGGCCGCCTGGTCGCCGACGCCGACCCCGCCACGATCACCCCCGAGGAGCTGGGCTCCGCCATGACGGGTGCGGCCTCCGGCCACCTGGAGCACACAGAGGACGACGAGCGATGAACAAGCTGACCTCACGGATCGACAAGGAGCGGCTGCTTCTCGGCATCGCCGCGCCGCTGCTGGCGGTCGTCGCCGCGCTCGTCGTCACCGCCCTGGTGATCCTCTCGACCGGCAAGAACCCCGGTCCCGCCTTCAACGACATGCTGACCTACGGCTTCGCCAGCGACAGCCAGGTCTACATCCTCAACAAGGCGACCACGTACTACCTCGCGGGCGTCTCGGTGGCCATCGGCTTCCGGATGAACCTGTTCAACATCGGTGTCGACGGCCAGTACCGGCTCGCCGCGTTCTTCGCCGCCGTCCTCGGCGGCGCGCTGACCGTGCCCGGCTGGCTGGCCATCCCGCTGATCCTGATCTGCGCCATGGCGACCGGCGCCCTGTGGGCGGCCATCGCCGGCATCCTCAAGGTGACCCGCGGCGTCAGCGAGGTCATCTCGACGATCATGCTGAACTCGATCGCCACCGCGATCATCGCCTACCTGCTCCAGCCCGGAAAGCTCGCCCAGCTCCAGCAGGGCAACACCGTCGTCGCCACCAAGCCGCTGCCGTCGGGCTCGCACTTCTTCAGCATCGACACCGGCCCGTCCGGCGAGCTGTGGGGCTTCATCTTCCTTGCCGCCGCTGTCGGCGTCGCGTACTGGTTCGTGCTCGGCCGCACCCGCTTCGGCTACGACCTGCGCACCGTCGGCCAGTCCGAGAGCGCGGCCGCCGCGAGCGGTGTGTCGGTGAAGAAGATGGTCGCCACCAGCATGATCATCTCGGGTGCGGTGGCCGGTCTGATCGGCATGCCGACCCTGCTCAACGACAGCTACCAGTTCAGCAGCGACTTCCCGACGGGCATCGGCTTCACCGGCATCGCCATCGCGCTGCTCGGCCGCAACAACCCGATCGGCATCGCGCTCGGCGCCCTGCTGTGGGGCTTCCTGGAGCGCACCACCAACCACCTGGAGTTCCAGGGCTACGACAAGGAGATCCTCGGCGTCATCCAGGGCGTCATCGTCCTGTGCGTCGTGATCGCCTACGAGGTCGTACGCCGCTACGGCCTCAAACGCCAGCAGCAGAAGGTCGGCGCGGAACTCGCCGCTCAGGCCGCCGCGACGAAGAAGCAGGAGGTGGCGTGATGACTGCCACGATGACCGACACGCCGCCGCCGGCGGCGCCCAAGGCGGCGGGCGCGCCGCAGCGCTCGGGCCGCTCCGTCGGCCAGATCCTCATGATCGTCGCGGGTGCGCTGCTCCTCCTCGCCGCGGTCCGGGTGATCACCGGCTCACAGGACCTCGACTCCGCCGGGCAGGTCAGCGCCGCCCTCGGCCTCGCCGTGCCGATCGGCCTCGCCGGTCTGGCCGGTCTGTGGTCCGAGCGGGCCGGTGTGGTCAACATCGGCCTCGAAGGCATGATGATCCTCGGCACCTTCGGCGCCGGCTGGATCGGCTGGCAGACCAACCCCTGGCTCGGCCTGCTGATGGGCATCGCCTTCGGCGTCCTCGGCGGCCTGCTGCACGCCGTCGCCACCGTCACCTTCGGCGTCGACCACATCGTCTCCGGTGTCGCGATCAACCTGCTCGCGCTCGGCGCCACCCAGTACCTCGCCAAGCTGTTCTTCGCCGGCGGCGCGGCGGCCAACGCGGGCGGCAACCCCAAGCAGTCCCCGCCGGTGGCCGCGCTGCCCGACGTCACCGTGCCCGGCCTCTCCGACGCCCTGCAGTCGGTCGAGAACCACCACTGGTTCCTGGTCTCCGACCTCGCCGGCATCCTCGGTGGCCTGGTCACCCACCTGTCCGTCGTCACCGTCCTGGCCGCGCTGCTGTTCGCCGGCACCTGGTGGCTGCTGTGGCGCACCCCGTTCGGCCTGCGGCTGCGCTCCTGCGGCGAGAACCCGACCGCCGCGGAGTCGCTGGGCGTCAACGTGTACTCCTACAAGTACGCGGCCGTGGCCGTCTCCGGCGGCCTCGCCGGCCTCGGCGGCGCCTTCCTCGCCCTGGTCACCTCGCACACCTACCTGGAGGGCCAGACCGGCGGCCGCGGCTACATCGGCCTCGCTGCGATGATCTTCGGCAACTGGCGTCCGGGCGGCCTGGCCATGGGCGCCGGACTGTTCGGCTACTCCGACGCGCTCCAGCTGCGCAACGGCGGTACGACCGTCCACGCGCTGCTGCTCCTGCTGGTGGTCCTGCTCGTGGCCCTGGCCGCCTGGAAGCTGTACCGCAAGGCGATGCTCCAGGGCGTGATCAGCCTCGCCGTGGCCGCGGTGATCCTGGTCTGGTACCTGCTCACCGACACGGTCCCGAGCGACTTCGTCGGCGCCACCCCGTACGTCGTCACGCTGCTGGTGCTGTCCCTGTCGGCACAGCGCCTGCGGATGCCGAAGGCGGACGGCATGCGCTACCGGAAGGGCCAGGGCAAGTGACGGGTGCAGCCGCAGTGTTCGACTGGGAGGCCCTGCGGGTGGTGGCGCGCGAGGCGATGTCCCGGGCGTACGCCCCCTACTCCGGCTACCCGGTCGGCGTGGCGGCCCGGGTCGACGACGGCCGCACGGTCACCGGCTGCAACGTGGAGAACGCCTCCTACGGGCTCAGCCTGTGCGCCGAGTGCGGTCTGGTCTCGGACCTCCAGCGCTCGGGCGGCGGCCGGCTGACGCACTTCACCTGCGTCGACGGCGAGGGCGCCCTGCTGGTCCCCTGCGGCCGCTGCCGCCAGTTGCTCCACGAGTTCGGCGGCCCGGACCTCCTCCTGGACACCCCGGAGGGTGTCCTGCCCCTCTTCGAGATGCTGCCCCAGGCCTTCGGCCCGGCCCATCTCACCAAGTAACTCCGGTGTACGGCCCCCCTGACCCGCATCCGCGCAGGGGGGCCGTACACGTCGTACATCTTCCGAAGGGAACGCCATGGCCATGGACGCCATCTCCGTCATCCGCACCAAGCGGGACCGCGGCGAGCTGACCGACGAGCAGATCGACTGGGTCATCGACGCGTACACGCGGGGCGAGGTCGCCGACGAGCAGATGTCCTCGCTGGCGATGGCGATCCTGCTCAACGGCATGAACCGGCGCGAGATCGCCCGCTGGACCGCGGCGATGATCGCGTCGGGCGAGCGCATGGACTTCTCGTCGCTGTCCCGCCCGACGGCGGACAAGCACTCCACGGGCGGCGTCGGCGACAAGATCACGCTCCCGCTGGCCCCGCTGGTCGCGGCCTGCGGCGCGGCGGTCCCGCAGCTCTCCGGCCGCGGCCTCGGCCACACCGGCGGCACCCTGGACAAGCTGGAGTCGATCCCCGGCTGGCGCGCGCTGCTCTCGAACGAGGAGATGCTGTCCGTGCTGGACGGCACGGGCGCGGTGATCTGCGCGGCGGGCGACGGCCTGGCCCCGGCGGACAAGAAGCTCTACGCACTGCGCGACGTCACCGGCACGGTCGAGGCGATCCCCCTGATCGCGTCCTCCATCATGTCGAAGAAGATCGCCGAGGGCACGGGCTCGCTGGTCCTGGACGTGAAGGTGGGCTCGGGCGCCTTCATGAAGACGCTCGCGGACGCCCGCGAACTGGCCTCGACGATGGTCGGCCTCGGCACCGACCACGGCGTGCGGACGGTCGCCCTCCTGACGGACATGTCGACCCCGCTGGGCCTCACGGCGGGCAACGCCCTGGAGGTCCGCGAGTCGGTCGAGGTCCTGGCGGGCGGCGGCCCGGCGGACGTCGTGGAACTGACGCTGGCCCTGGCCCGCGAGATGCTCGACGCGGCCGGCATCAAGGACGCCGACCCGGCGAAGGCCCTGGCCGACGGCTCGGCGATGGACGTCTGGCGCCGCATGATCGCGGCCCAGGGCGGCGAGCCGGACGCCACGCTGCCCACCTCGAAGGAGCAGCACGTCATCAAGGCCCCGGCCACGGGCGTGCTGACCCGTCTGGACGCGTACGACATCGGCGTCGCGGCCTGGCGCCTGGGCGCGGGGCGTGCGCGCAAGGAGGACCCGGTGCAGGCGGGCGCGGGCGTCGAGATGCACGCCAAGCCGGGCGACACGGTCAAGGAGGGCCAGCCCCTCCTGACCCTCCACACGGACACCCCCGAGCGCTTCGCCTACGCGCTGGAGGCCGTGGAGGGCTCGTACGACATCGCCCCGGCCGGCACGGACTTCACGGCGTCGCCGGTGGTGCTGGAGCGGATCGCCTGACCAGGTGGATTTCCCGTTCGGGTGAAGGGGATCGGTGGACCTGCGCCGGTCCCCTTCGGCGTGCGCGATGAGTTACGACCGCCCCGGCGGTCTACCGGTCGTGAATGCCGAGACACCTGCCGTGTTCGTGCTGCCCGGCGCCGTCAGCCGTGACCAGGTGCCGGGGTTGTGCGACGACGTGCGGGCGCTGCTGGCGGCGACCGGTGCACGGGTCGTCGTGTGTGATGTGGGCGGACTCGGGCCCTCGGGGCTGGGCGCCGTCGATCTGCTGGCACGGCTGGAGCTGACCGCCCGCCGGGCCGGCGGGCGGATACGCCTGCGGGATCCCGCCCCGTCGTTACTCTCCCTTCTCGACCTCGTCGGACTCCGCTTCCAGGTGGAGGGGCAGACCGAAGAGGGGGAACCAGCGCTGGGTGTCGAGGAAGCAGTGGAAACCGGTGATCCGGCCGTCTGAGATCTCCAGGATCTGCACCGCCCAGGGGCTGAACCCGCCCTTCTCCTCGTCCGGCTTGTAGTGCGCGAAGCCCGGCAGGCCGTTGGCCATGACCGGCCGCAGGCGGGAGCCCGCGCAGGAGGCGCCGAGGGTGGTCATGAAGCCGGTGATGTCCGCCGTGCCGCGCAGCCACAGGTCGAACGGCGGCATCGTCATGACGGCGTCCTCGTGGAGCAGCGCCGTGAGCGCCGCCATGTCGTAGCCCTCGAAGGCCTTGACGTACCGCTCCAGGAGTTTTTGCTGCTCCTCGTCCAGCGGATCGGACACCGCGCCCTCGGGGCCGGCGTCGGCACGCTCCGCGAGTGTGGCCCGGGCCCGCTGGAGCGCGCTGTTGACCGACGCGACCGAGGTGCCCAGCAGTTCGGCGACCTCGCTCGCCTTCCAGGCCAGCACCTCGCGCAGGATCAGCACCGCCCGCTGCTTGGGCGGCAGTTGCTGCAGCGCTGCCATGAACGCGAGCCGGATGGACTCCTTGGCGACGGCCGCCTCCGCCGGGTCCTGCACCTGGGGCAGCACCCGCGCGTCCGGCATCGGCTCCAGCCAGGTGTTCTCCGGGCGGGGGGAGAGCGCCGCCTGCGCCAGTGGGCTCGACTCCGTCAGATCCATCGGCCTCGCCCGCTTGTTGCCCGCCGTCAGCATGTCCAGGCACACGTTCGTCGCGATCCGGTACAGCCACGAGCGCAGGGAGGAGCGGCCCTCGAACTTCTCGTAGCTCCGCCAGGCCCGCACCAGGGTGTCCTGCACCGCGTCCTCGGCCTCGAAGGAGGAGCCGAGCATGCGGTAGCAGTATCCGGTCAGCTCGGTCCGGTGCTTCTCCAGTGCGACGTCCAGGTCCACCGTCGCCGTGCTGTCACCCATCGTCCACCCACCCCTGTGGCCGTTCCTGTTCGCGCACCCTTGCGCCCCAGCACTTCGGAAGCTACCGCAGCCCACTGACAATGGCCCCCCGAGTCCGAAAATGCCCAGCTCAGACCAGTTGCTTCACGGACATGAGCAGATGACGGTGCGCGGACCGCGGCCCGCCCGCGCCGAGCAGCACCCGCTGGCCCGCCCCCAGCATCTCCAGCCGCAGCTCACCGCTCTCGAAGGAGTTCAGTGCGTCGAGCAGGTACGACGGATTGAAGGCCACCGTCACCTCGTCCGCCCCGTTCAGGGCGACCGGAAGGCGCTGCGCCGCCACGTCGTCCCCGTATCCCGCCCGCACGAGCAGCGAGCCCTCGGCGGCCGAGAAGTCCAGCCGCACCGGGCTGCTCCCGTCCGCCACCACGGCCACCCGGCGCACCGCCTCCGCGAACGCCGCGCACTCCGCCTCGGCCACGGCCGCCCCCGCCACCTCGAACAGTGCCCTGTACCCCGGCAGCCGCCCCTCCAGCCGCCGCAGCACCGCGCGCGTGTCCCCGCCCTCGAAACCGACGGCCCCCGAGCTCTGCGCCGTGGCCACCTCCAGCAGGATCCGCAGCGCGCCGCACTTCCCCAGCGCCCGCGCCACCTCCAGCAGCCGCCGCGCGGGCAGCAGCACCTCCACGGCCTCTCCGTCCGGGCCGGTCGGCCGCCAGGGCAGCCCGCGCACCGCGTACCGGTACCGGTCGGACGCCGACAGTGTCATCTCCGCGCCGTCGAAGCGCAGTTGGACGCCGGTGAGCATCGGCAGCGTGTCGTCGCGGCCCGCCGCGACCGCCACCTGTCCGACGGCCGTCGCGAACGCGGCGGCGTCCACCTCGCCGTACGGCGCGGGCGCCGCCGGCGGCGCCGGGTACTCCTCGTACGGCAGTGTCGACAGCCCGAAGCGGGTGCCGCCCGCCTCCACCGTGAACCGGCTGCCCTCCAGCGCGCAGCTCACCGGGCCGTCGGGCAGCACCCGGCAGATGTCCAGCAGCCGCCGCCCGAGGACCAGCACCCGGCCCGGCACCGTCACCTCGGCGTCGGCCCCGGCCCGCGCCGCCGTCTCGAAGTCGGAGCCCGACACCGACAGCCGCCCCGGCTCCGCGCTCAGCACCAGCCCGCCCAGCACCGGCACCGTCGTCCGCGCGGGCAGCGCCCGCCCCGCCCAGGCGACCGCCTCGGCCAGCTCCCCGCGCGCGATCCGGAATTCCATGCGACAAACCCCCTGCTCAGTGGGCCGGTTGACCAAGGGCGGACGATATCCGCGCCTACTGACAACCGCCCCTGAGCAGGGGGTTCGGTGAAAGCGTCGTACGGGTCGTACGAGGGGACTCAGTGTGCGGCGACGGGCGCCGTCCGGGCCGCGACCCGGGCCGCCCGCGAGCCGGCGACGGTGATCGTGACGACACCGACGACCGCGAGGAGGCCCACGGCGACCGTGCCGCCCCAGCCGTCCGCGTGGAAGGCCGTCGCACCGACCGTGCTGCCGACGCTGGAGCCGATGTAGTACATCGACTGGTACAGGGCCGAGGCCTGCGCACGGCCCTGGGTGGCCGTCTTGCTGACCGCCGAGGACGCCACCGCGTGCCCCGCGAAGAAGCCCGCCGTGATCAGCACCAGACCCAGCAGCACCAGCGGCAGCGAGGGCGCGAGCGACAGCAGCAGACCGGCCGTCGTCGTACCGCCCGCCAGGTACAGCGCCCCCCGTCGGCCGAGGCGGCCCACCAGCCGGCCCGCCGTCGACGCGGACACCGTGCCCACCAGGTAGACCAGGAAGATCGAGCCGATGATGCCCTGCGGCAGCCCGAACGGCGCCTCCGTCAGGCGGTAGCCGATCACCGTGTACACGCCGCCGAACACCGTCATGAACAGCGCGCCGATCGCGTACAGCCGGCGCAGCAGCGGGTTGGCGAGGTGGCCGCGGACCGTGCCGAGCAGGATCCGGGGCCGCAGCGAGCCCGCCGTGAAGTGCTTCGGCGCCGGCAGCAGCAGCCGGAAGGCGACCGCGCAGCCGACCGCGATCACGCCGATCACCGCGACGGCGACCCGCCAGCCCCACGCCTGGGCCACCCAGCCGGTGATGATCCGGCCGCTCATCCCGCCGACGCTGTTGCCCGCGACGAACAGACCGATCGCCGTGACCAGCGCCTTCGGCCGGACCTCCTCGGCCAGATAGGCCTGCGCCGAGGCGGGCAGACCGGCCAGCGCCGCGCCCTGCACCGCCCGCAGCACCACCAGCACGCCGAGCGACGGCGCGAACGGCACCAGCAGGCCGACGGCGACCGCGACGGCCAGCGAGCCCGTCATCACCGCACGGCGGCCGAAGCGCTCCGACAGGGCGCTCATCGGCAGCACGAACAGCGCCAGTCCGCCGGTCGCGGCCGCCACCGTCCAGCTCGCGTCGCTCGCCGCGACCCCGAACTCGCCGGAGATCAGGGGCAGCAGGGCCTGCGTGGAGTACAGGAGCGCGAAGGTCGCGACACCGGCGAGGAAGAGGGCGAAGCTCATCCGGCGGTAGCCGGGGCCGCCGGGGGTCAGCCGGGTGTCGACGGCGGAGTCGCAGGTGTCGACGGAGGCGTCGGCGGCGGGGACGGGCGAGGTGGCGACCACGGTGGTGGACGCCCCGGTACTGGCGGGAGACATGCCTAGACCGTAGGGACGGCCCGCCTCATGCGTCCAATGCATGGAATCGCCATAATCGTTCCCATGGTGCATCAGCAGAGTTCACAGGCTCGCCTGTCATCGAACAGTGACACAGAAGACATGTCTGAGATGTCGAAGGTGCTCGCCCCCCGCCTCGCCTACTTCGCCGGCGTGGCCCGCACCGAGCACGTGACCCGGGCGGCGCACGAGATGAACGTCCCCCAGTCCACGCTCTCCCGCGCGATGGTCCGCCTGGAGCAGGACCTCGGCGTCGACCTCTTCGCCCGGCACGGCCGCACCGTCTCCCTCACCCCCGCCGGCCGCACCTTCCTGGCCTCGGTCGAACGCGCCCTCGCCGAGGTCGAGCGGGCCGCCGAGGAGGTCCGCGCCGACGCCGACCCGACCACCGGCAAGGTCGCCTTCGGCTTTCTGCACACCATGGGCGCCGAGACCGTACCGGGCCTCCTGCACGCCTTCCGCGCCGACCACCCGCGCATCCGCTTCAGCCTGGTCCAGAACTACGGCGAGGCCATGCTGGAGCGGCTGCGCGCGGGCGAGCTGGACCTGTGCCTGACCTCCCCGGTCCCCGACGCCCCCGACCTGGTCGCGCGACGCCTCGACGAGCAGAAACTCCGTCTGGTCGTCCCCGCCGACCATGCCCTGGCCGGCCGCAGGCGCATCCGCCTGGCGGAGGCCGCCGAGGAAACCTTCGTCACCCTGGAACCCGGCTACGGCCTGCGCCGCATCACCGACGCCCTGTGCCGCGAGGCGGGCTTCCGTCCCCGGGTCGCCTTCGAGGGCGAGGAGGCGGAGACCCTGCGGGGCCTGGTGGCGGCGGGCCTGGGGGTCGCGCTCCTGCCCCCGCCGACGGTCCCGAGGCCGGGCGTCGTGGAACTGACGGTCACGG
This sequence comes from Streptomyces sp. NPDC025793, assembly GCF_055558375.1. Taxonomy (NCBI): domain Bacteria; kingdom Bacillati; phylum Actinomycetota; class Actinomycetes; order Kitasatosporales; family Streptomycetaceae; genus Streptomyces; species Streptomyces sp. NPDC025793. The sequence goes on from NZ_JBVHMR010000016.1 coordinate 171,183, forward strand.
CCCCGAGGGCGGCGCGGGAGATCGGCGTGGCCTGGCTCGCGGACCGCCCGGACACCCCGCCGGTGGCCGCCTTCAAGAAGTTCCTGCTGTCGCGAAGGGGCAACCTGCTGCCCTGACGGGTCTACCGTTTCAACGACCTGCCGAAGCCCGCCGCGAGCGGCATCCGCAACCCGATCGGCGGCGGCGCGGCCAACGCGTCCTCGACCGGCCGGGACAGGTGGTGTCCGTACAGCGCGCCGAGCATGAAATCGACGGCGAGCCACCCGACCTCGTCCCGGTGCCCGGTCAACCCGTGGCCGTCGGAGTGCACTTCGAACCGGCACACCTCCCGGTTCACCTTCTTCGCCCGCGCCGCGTACCGGAACGACAGCTCGGGATCGGTGCGTTGGTCGTTCGTGCCGTGCACGATCAGCACCCGCCGCCCCACGAGCTGCTTCACCGGTTCGGCGGGCGCGGCCACGTCGTCCTCGGGGAGCCAAGGAGCCAGCGCCACCACGGAGTTGACCGCCTCATGGCCGCCCGCCCGCAGCGCCGCGCGGCCGCCCATGTCGACCCCGACCAGGCAGACGGGAACGTCCCCGTAGCGCCGTACGACCTCGTCGACGGCCCACCGCGCGTCCGCCGCCAGGTGCGCCTCGCTGCCGTTCCAGCCCCGGTAGCGGTACCGCACGGTGTGCACGGCCAGCCCCTCGGCCCGCCCCGCGCGGACGAACCGGCGGCCCAGCGGGCGCAGCGCGAGCGTCGCCCGCACGGGGGACGGCCGGCGGGCGGACACCTCCTCCCCGCCGGGGAGCAGCAGCACCGCTCCGCTCACCGCCGTCGGCTCCGGGCCGACTGCCTTTCCCAGCCCGGCCGTTCGGACCGGCGTCGCTTGCTGTCCCATGACAGAACAGTGTCAGAAGGGGCGGTGTACCAAACCCGTACGTGCGGTCACTGTTGCGTATCGGCGGGAAAGCGCCGGAAAAGTGCGGTGAAAGAGCCGTCGCGTTCACCGGGTCCTCTACGCGCGTAGGCGTTAGAGTGCGGAAATGACGAGCCAGACTGCACCGATCGGGGTCGTTCCGACGCCGGACCAGATCCGCCGGGCGCCCAAGGTTCTGCTGCACGACCATCTCGACGGCGGCCTCCGCCCCGGCACCGTCGTCGCCCTCGCCCAGGAGACCGGGTACGCGGACCTCCCCGAGACCGACCCGGACAAGCTGGGCATCTGGTTCCGCGAGGCCGCCGACTCCGGCTCGCTGGAACGGTATCTGGAGACGTTCCGGCACACCGTCGGCGTGATGCAGACCCGGGACGCGCTGATCCGGGTCGCGCGGGAGTGTGCCGAGGACCTCGCCGCGGACGGGGTCGTCTACGCCGAGGTGCGCTACGCCCCCGAGCAGCACCTGGAGGGCGGGCTGACCCTCGAAGAGGTCGTCGAGGCGGTCAACGAGGGCTTCCGGCAGGGCGAACGGCTCGCCCGCGAGGACGGCCGCCGGATCCGGGTCGGCGCGCTGCTGACCGCCATGCGGCACGCGGCCCGCTCCCTGGAGATCGCCGAACTCGCCAACCGGTACCGGGACTCCGGCGTGGTCGGCTTCGACATCGCCGGCGCGGAGGCGGGCTATCCGCCCACCCGGCACCTGGACGCCTTCGAGTACCTCAAGCGCGAGAACAACCACTTCACCATCCACGCCGGCGAGGCCTTCGGGCTGCCGTCCATCTGGCAGGCGCTCCAGTGGTGCGGCGCCGACCGGCTCGGGCACGGGGTGCGGATCATCGACGACATCGAGGTCCGCGAGGACGGCTCGGTGCGGCTCGGCCGGCTGGCGTCGTACGTCCGGGACAAGCGGATCCCGCTGGAGCTGTGCCCCAGCTCCAACCTCCAGACCGGGGCCGCGCCGTCGTACGCCGAGCATCCGATCGGGTTGCTGCGGCGGCTGCACTTCCGGGCCACGGTGAACACGGACAACCGGCTGATGTCGCACACCGGCATGAGCCGGGAATTCGAGCATCTCGTCGAGGCATTCGGTTACACGCTCGACGATCTCCAGTGGTTCTCCGTCAATGCGATGAAATCTGCGTTCATTCCTTTCGATGAACGACTTGCGATGATCAATGACGTCGTCAAGCCCGGATATGCAGAACTGAAATCCGAATGGCTGTTCCAGCAGACGGCCTCCACCAGCGGCTCCGCTCACTCGGAGGGGTGAGCGCACCCGGTATTCGGCATGAAATGCGGACGCGCTTTCACATAGTGTCCGCATTTCGGTGTTTGCGGCGTGCGGTTCGGCGTGTTTACGGTCGAGGACCGCTGGGATCGACTCTGATCTCCCGTCTCCTCTCCCGTCTCCGCATTCAAGGATGCATTTACGATGAAGCAGTCTGCTGTCAAGACTCTCGGTGTCGCCGCCCTCGGTGCCGCCTTCGCCGCCGTCGGTGCGGGCGCGGCCAACGCAGCCCCGGCCCTCCCGGAATCCGGCCAGGCCCTGGGCTCCGTCACCCAGACGCTGCCGGGTGCCGCCAACGCGGCGCTGAGCCGGGGGCAGGGTGCCGTGGGCACCGCGGCCGCCGCCGCGCAGCCGGCCGCGCAGAACGCCCTCGCCAAGAGCCCGACCGCCCCGGCCGCCGGGCTGCTCGGCGGACTGCCGACGGCCCACACGGGCCTGCCCACGCACGGGCTCCCGGTGAACGGCCTCCCGGTCACCTGACCCGACCCGACCTGACCCGGCCGCCGGCCGGCACAACGCCGCTGGGGCGCCCCGGAGTTGTCCTCCGGGGCGCCCCAGCGGCGTTCGCACGTCTACCAGGCGGTGCGGGACTTCTCCTCGGAGGGCAGCAGGATCCACAGGGCTAGGTAGAGCAGGAACTGCGGGCCCGGGAGCAGGCAGGAGAGCAGGAAGATCACCCGCATCGTCGTCGCGGAGGTGCCGAAACGCCGGGCCAGTCCGGCGCACACGCCGGCGATCACGCGGCCGTGGGTGGGGCGGGCAAGGGCGGTCATCGCGGCTCCTCCGTGTCGTCGGCCCGCTGCCGGGCCGGTGGCCGGGGCCGCCCCGGTGGCGTCCCTCGACCTTCTTCCACGGTAGGGAGACGAAGGGGGCGAAGCATCGCTCTACGGGGCGATCCCGACCCTGGGAATCGTCGGGGTGCGACCCTGAGACAGCTCCTCCTGGAGCGTGACGGGCCGCCCGGCCCAGGAGCCGGCGCCCTCCCGCGCGGCACGCGCGTCCCCCGTCTCACGGCGGCGCAGCCAGGCGCGGCCCGCCGGCACGACGGCCAGGTGGGCGAGGACGACGCCCGCGGTGTTCAGCAGCAGCGCGTCGACGTCCGCGACCCGGCCGGGCACCCCGGTCTGCAGCAGCGCTATGCCGAGGGAGATCAGGGCGCCCGCCGCGGCCGTACGGATCAGGGAGGCGAGCGGGGAGACGGTCAGCCTGCCGTGCACCGCCGGCAGCAGCACGCCCAGCGGGGCGAGCAGGGCGAGACCCTCGCCGAGGCGCCGGGCCGCCTCCCGGTCACCGAGTGCCAGGTCGGCGCGGATGCCGGCCAGCGGATGCAGATTGGGCGGTGTCACCCAGGGCACGTCCAGCGGGCGCAGCGTCAGCCAGGCGACGAGAGCGAGGTGGGCGACGAGGAGGACGCCTCCTGTCACCCTGATGCGGAACGCGGCGCTGCCGCCGAAGGAGCCTTGACGCTGCACGACCCCCTAGACGCAGCCCCGGGCACGATCGGTTCCGCATCGGTTTCCCCGAGGTGTCATCCACAGTCCGGCCGCACCCCGGCGGCGCTAGTTCGCCGGCACCGCACTCGACGGCGGCTGCGCGTTTCCCGGGCGGTTGCGGACGTCGTCCGTGCAGGCGTAGCGGCGGGGGGTGTCGGGGACCGGGCCGGCCAGGATGACCGAGCCGTCGCCCTCCGTCGCCGCCGAGTCGGACAGGGTGCAGACGACCTGCGCCAGGGCGTACGACGTCAGGTGCGCCGGAGGCGTGCTCAGGCGGAGCATGTCCTCGGGGGCCTTCGGACCGGGACCCGACACGCTCAGGCCGCCCGGGACGTACGTCGTGTAGCCCGCGGAGCGTTCGGCGGCGGACGGCGATGCCGCCAGCTGGTCCAGCAGCCCCTGGGCCACGATCACCCGGCGCCGGGCGTCCGGGGTGCCCTCGGCGACGCCGACCGTCCGGTCGACCGTCACCAGGGACGCCCCGCAGAGCAGGAAGACCTGCACGGGCACGCCCCGCGAGGACTGCGCGGACCGGTCCGGCCCGGCCAGCGAGCACGGCACCCGGGACGGCGCCGCCCCGAAGTCGGTCGGCACCTCCGTGGCCCGGATGCCGCAGCCGGAGAGCGCCAGGCCCATGAGGGGCAGCGCCAGCAGGCGGCGTGCGGCCCGGCTTCGTGCCGTCGCGCGTCGTACGGTCATGACCCCTCCTTCCCTGAACTGTCCGTGCCGCTCGTGCTGTCCGTGTCGGTCCCGCCGCCCTTGCCGTCGCCCTCGTCCGGCTCCTCGGTCAGCCGTGAGACGTCCCGTGGCAGCCGCAGGGTGAACACCGCCCCGCCGTCGGGCGAGTTGGCGGCGGTGATCCCGCCGCCGTGGATGTGGGCGTTCTCCATGGCGATGGACAGACCCAGTCCGCTGCCCTCGGACCGCGGCCGGGAGGCGCTCGCCTTGTAGAAGCGGTCGAAGACGTGGGGCAGGACGTCCTCCGGGATGCCCGGCCCGTGGTCGCGCACCGCGATGACCACCTCCTCGTCCGCCGCCCGCACCGACACCCGTACCGGCGACCCGCCGTGCTTGAGCGCGTTGCCGATCAGGTTGGCGAGGATGACGTCCAGCCGACGCGGGTCCAGCAGGGCGTGGATGCCGCGCTCCGCGTCCAGTTCGACGGCGTCCAGCCAGGCGCGGGCGTCGATGCAGGCGGTGATCTGGTCGGCGACGTCGACGTCGTCCAGGACCAGCCGGGCGGTGCCCGCGTCGAAGCGGGTGACCTCCATCAGGTTCTCGACCAGGTCGTTCAGGCGCCGCGTCTCGCTGACCACCAGCCGCACCGCCGGCTCGATCATCGGGTCGATGCTGCCCGACTCCGCCTCCAGCTCCTCCTCCAGCACCTCCGTGACGGCGGTGATGGCGGTCAGCGGCGTACGCAGCTCATGGCTCATGTCGGCGACGAACCGGCGCGAGGCCTCGTCCCGGGCGGCCATCTCCGCGACGCGGTGCTCCAGCGCCTCGGCCGCGTTGTTGAACGTCCGGGACAGATCGGCGAGTTCGTCGGTGCCGGAGACCCGCAGCCGGGTGTCCAGCCTGCCCTCGCCCAGGCGCCGCGCGGCGACCCCGAGCCGGTGCACCGGCTTCAGCACGGTCGTCGCGGCGGCCTGCGCGAGCAGCGCGGCGCCGATCAGGGCGAGACCCGTGGCGATGCCGAGCGACCAGGCCAGCGAGTTGAGGTCCTTGGCCTCCGGCTCCAGGGACTTCGCCATGTAGCCGGTCGGACCGCCGCCGATCACCCTCGTACCGGCCACCAGGAACGGCGTGCCGTGCGCCACGACCCGCTGCCAGTACAGGTGGTACGGCTCCTTGTTGGCGCCCGACACCTTCTGCTGCCTGTCCACCGCCGCGCGCAGCGACTTCGGCACGTCCTCCAGCGAGAAGCCGTTGATCCCGCCCGAGTTGCCGTACACCGTCCTGCCGCTCGCGTCCTGGCCGACCAGCAGCACGCCGAAGCCCTGGCTGCTGGTCGCCATCTGCCCGGCGGTGCGCTGGAGTTGGTCCTGCGAGGGGTGTGCCGGCAGCGCGCCCGCGCGGTTCTGCATCTCCTGGCGGAAGTCGCGCAGCACCGCGTCCTGGGCGCGGGTGAGCACCGCCTCGCGGTTCAGCCAGTACGCGATGCCGGATGCCGAGACGGCGGCCGTCAGGGCCACCAGCGCGAAGACGACGACCAACCGCAGCCGCAGACTGGTGAACCGGAGCCGCGCCAGAGTCCTCGCACGCCCCGCTGTCCAGCCGCGCAGCCCCCCTTGCCTGTCCGTCACTGAGGGGTGTCCAGGCGGTAGCCGACACCACGGACGGTACGGATCAGCGTCGGCGACGAGGGAACGTCCTCGACCTTGGCGCGCAGCCGCTGCACGCAGGCGTCCACCAGGCGCGAGTCGCCGAGGTAGTCGTGCTCCCACACCAGCCGCAGCAACTGCTGGCGGGACAGCGCCTGACCGGGCCGCCGGCTCAGCTCCAGCAGCAGCCGCAGCTCGGTCGGGGTCAGCTGGAGGTCCTCGCCGTTCTTCGTCACGGTCATCGCCGAGCGGTCGATGACCAGGTTGCCGAACGTCGCCGAGTCGCTGGACTCGCGCTCCCCGCGCCGCAGCACGGCCCGGATGCGGGCGTCCAGCACCCGGCCCTGCACGGGCTTGACGACATAGTCGTCGGCGCCGGACTCCAGCCCGACCACCACGTCGATGTCGTCACTGCGCGCGGTCAGCAGGATGATCGGCAACTGGTCGGTGCGCCGGATCCGACGGCACACCTCGAAGCCGTCGATCCCGGGCAGCATCACATCCAGCACGATCAGGTCGGGCCGCTGCTCGCGCAGCAGCTTCAGACCGTCCTCACCGCTGGCAGCGGTCGCCACCCGGTGGCCCTGGCGCGTCAGCGAGAGCTCCAGGGCCGTGCGGATGGCGTCGTCGTCCTCGATCAGCAACAGGGAAGCCACGGGGTCATTCTGGCCCATGGACCCGCCGTCCTCCCACCTGCCCGCACCAGCCCTTCCCTACCGCCACGACATGTGCACTTCCTGTGACATCCCTGAGCAGGACCCCTGTGACAGGTCTGTGACAGTCGGCGGACACGGCCATGAAGTGCCCCCGGCAGAGTTTTCGTCACGGGCCGGACGGCCGACCGGATCAGTCGGAAGCCGGCCCGGCAAGACCGAACCACCGGACGTCCACGACGGGGAGCGCGAGATGAACACGCTGCACAGCATGAGCACCAGCGCAGTGGTCACGCGTCTGCACGACGTGCACACGCACCGGTCCGGTTCCGAGAAGTCCGGTGCCGTGAGCGGGCGGGGGTGCGCTCGCGGCACCGGGCGTCAGCACCCGGCGTACATGTCGGTGGTCGACACGCACCCGGGGGAGGGCCACGGGGAGGCCTCGGGGGAGCGGCGTCGCTCGCTGACGGAGGCGGAGTTCACGGCCTACGTCCAGGAGCGCCGCGCCTCCCTGTACGCCACCGCCTACCACCTGACCGGCGACCGCTTCGAGGCCGAGGACCTGCTCCAGAGCGCGCTGTTCTCGACGTACCGGGCCTGGGACCGGATCAGCGACAAGGCGGCCGTCGGCGGCTACCTGCGCCGCACCATGACCAACCTGCACATCAGCGCCTGGCGGCGCCGCAAGCTCAACGAGTACCCGACCGAGGAACTGCCGGAGACGCCCTCCGGCACGGACGCGATGCGCGGCACCGAGCTGCGCGCGGTCCTGTGGCAGGCGCTGGCCCGGCTGCCCGAACTCCAGCGCACCATGCTGGTCCTGCGCTATTACGAGGGCCGCACGGACCCGGAGATCGCGGACATCCTCAACATCAGTGTCGGCACGGTGAAGTCCAGCATCTGGCGCTCGCTGCGCCGGCTGCGCGAGGACGAGGTCCTCAGCTTCGGCCGTGACGAGGAGAACGCCTTCGGCGAACTGGTCGCCTGAAGGCCGGGGTCACCGGGGGGTGGCCCGAGGGGGACACGGGGGGAACAACGGGGGCCGCCGTGGGCACCACTGGGGGGTGGGCCCACGGGGGAAACAGGGAGGGGGAACGGGGGAAACACGGGGGAGCACGAGAAGCGGGACTGGAGGGCCGGGGGGCCTGTCCAGTCCCGCTTTTTCGCTGTATGCCGGCTTCTGTACGCCGGTCAGGCCGCCGTCTGCTGCCGGACCTGGCGCCCCGCCGCGGCATCGGTCAGCCGCCCCAGCGCCTCGTCACGGTCGCAGGCATGCGCGCCCAGGGACACCTGGCGGGCGACGATCGACCGCTCCGCGCGCATCAGCCGCCAGCCCCGGCGCAGCAGGAACGGCACCGACTTGCGGCCCTCCCGCAGATCCCGCAGGAAGCGCCGGCGGAAGGTGGTGAACGGGCCGCGGCTCAGGCACAGCGCGTCCGCGAGCACCCCCAGTTCCCGGCAGCGTTCGACGATCTCCGCCGCGAAGATGCCCTCGGCGATGAACAGCGGGGTACGGCCGATGTGCAGCGTGTTCTCGCCGGTACGCGCGCTCAGCGCGAGGTCGTACACCGGCACCGGTGTCGAGCTCGTGGCGCACAACCGGGTGATGGCCTCGACAGCGACGTCCGCGTCCCAGGACTCCGGGTGGTCCCAGTCGATGTCCGAACTCCCCTGCACCAGGGGCAGAGTCGGGTCGTCACCCTCCTTGTAGAAGTCGTCCAGGCGCAGCACGGGGAGCCCGGAACGGGCGGCGACGAGTGACTTGCCCGAACCCGAGGGGCCGCACAGCAGCACGACGCGGGCGGGGGCCGGAGGATGAATGCTCACGGAACACCAGTTTGACGCATGGCGGGCCGCCTGCCGACCCCGCGGGTCGGCTTTTGAGCGTGACTCCCGCCTCAACTACCCTGCGTGTCGACACGATTACCCTGCGCGCCGGAAGGTGGCACCAGCGATGGCCCGACAGAACTCCCCCCGACCCCCCGTCGCACCGCGCGCCCTGATCGCCCTCGCGGCCGCAGGGGCGGCCCTGGGCGCCGGCGCCGCCACGGCGCACGCGGAGTCGGCCGCGCCACTCGTGAAGGTGCCGTCGCGCCCGACCTCGCTCGGCGACGTCGACCCCCAGGCGGGCCTGGCGGTCCTCGCGGCCACGGTCCCCTACGTCACGGGCCCGGTGGCCGGCCTCAAACCCAACCCCCTGGCGGGCACGGGCGTCGACCCCCTGGACAACGGCGCGGGCACGCAGATCGCCGACTTCAAGCCGGTGGGCACCAAGACCCTGACGGGCCCGGTCGCCGAGGCCGAGTCCATCGGCGGGTGGCCGGGGGCCGGCCTGGTCCTCCAGACGCCGGTGAACTCGTAAGGGCGCTTTGGGCGCGGCGGGGCGTGAGATCGGATGCGGAAGATCGCCCACTGGAAATTCCTTATGGGAGCCGTCGGCAACCAGTCCGGCCATATCCGTCAGATCGGCAGGATCATCGAGGCGAATCGTGCTGATCTGACGCTGGACGCGGTCCGGCGCGGGGTCGAGGAGTCGACTCTCGAAGGGCATCTGTGCGCGAGATGCGGCACAAGGGGATGCCAGTCCTCGTCGCCAGCCAGGATCCGCCCTCCGTGCCCTGCGAACTCATCGAACTCTCCACCCGCATGGTGCTGCACAGGTTTACGTCGCCGGCCTGGCTGAAGCACCTGCAGAAGGTCGACGCGGCGCTTTCGGGTCTCAACCCCGGAAAGCCGGCCGCCCTGAGACCTGGTGAGGCGTATGTCTGGTCCGGTAAGGCGACAGACGAGGCATTCGTCAGAGGTGCGGTCAAGGTCGATTGCAGACCCGCGGGTCACACGGCACGGAGGTGCGACGCGGACCGCCTTGGCGCAGTGAGGCAGGTATTGAAGTAAGAGGGCTGCGTCTTCCCTGGACGGAGGGAGGACGCAGCCCTTGCTTGGCGGGTGGCCGTCAGTACGACGACCCCGACGCGCCCAGCGAACCCGTCGGATGCCACACCGTCTTCGTCTCCAGGAACGCCGTCATCCGCTCGGTCCCCGGCGTCTCGAAGTAATCCACAGCCTGTGGACGCAGGACCCGCTTCAGGTTGTCGGCCGCGGCGATCTCCAACTCCTTGGCCAGTTCGCCGTCCGCACCGGCCAGGTCGATCGCGTTGACGTCCTGGTGCGCGGCCAGCGGGGCCGCGAGCTCCGCCGTACGGCCGGACAGGACGTTGACCACGCCGCCCGGGACGTCGGAGGTGGCCAGGACCTCGCCCAGGGAGAGGGCGGGGAGCGGGGACTTCTCGCTCGCGATCACGACCGCGGTGTTGCCGGTGGCGATGACCGGGGCGAGGACCGAGACCAGGCCCAGGAACGACGACTCCTGCGGGGCCAGGACGGCGACCACGCCGGTCGGCTCGGGGGAGGAGAGGTTGAAGAACGGCCCGGCGACGGGGTTCGCGCCGCCGATCACCTGGGCGATCTTGTCGGTCCAGCCCGCGTACCAGACCCAGCGGTCGATCGTGGCGTCCACGACCGCGGCCGCCTTCGACTTCGACAGGCCCTCGGCGTCGGCGACCTCGCGCACGAACTGCTCGCGGCGGCCCTCCAGCATCTCCGCGACGCGGTAGAGGACCTGGCCGCGGTTGTACGCCGTCGCGCCGGACCAGCCGCCGAACGCCTTGCGGGCGGCGACGACCGCGTCCCGGGCGTCCTTACGGCTGGACTGCGGAGCGTTGGCCAGCCAGTTGCCCTTCGAGTCCGTCACCTCGTACACCCGGCCGCTCTCGGAACGCGGGAACTTCCCGCCGACGTACAGCTTGTAGGTCTTGAAGACGCTCAGACGCTCATTGGTGCGGTCAGACATCGAGGTAAGCCTCCAGGCCGTGGCGACCGCCCTCGCGGCCGAAGCCCGACTCCTTGTACCCGCCGAACGGCGAGGTCGGGTCGAACTTGTTGAACGTGTTGGACCAGATCACGCCCGCGCGGAGCTTGCCCGCCACCGCCAGGATCCGCGAGCCCTTCTCCGTCCAGATGCCCGCGGACAGGCCGTACTGCGTGTTGTTGGCCTTGGCGACGGCCTCGTCCGGGGTGCGGAAGGTGAGGACGGAGAGCACCGGGCCGAAGATCTCGTCGCGGGCGATGGTGTGCGCCTGGGTGACGTTCGTGAAGAGCGTCGGGGCGAACCAGTAGCCGGACGACGGCAGTTCGCAGCTCGGCGACCAGCGCTCGGCGCCCTCCGCCTCGCCCTGCTCGGCCAGCGCGGTGATCCGGGCCAGCTGCTCGGCGGAGTTGATCGCGCCGATGTCGGTGTTCTTGTCCAGCGGGTCGCCGAGGCGCAGTGTGGAGAGCCTGCGCTTCAGGGAGTCCAGCAGCTCGTCCTGGATCGACTCCTGGACGAGGAGGCGGGAGCCCGCGCAGCAGACCTGGCCCTGGTTGAAGAAGATGCCGGTCACGATGCCCTCGACGGCCTGGTCGATCGGGGCGTCGTCGAAGACGATGTTGGCGCCCTTGCCGCCCAGTTCGAGGGTGAGCTTCTTCGACGTACCGGCGACGGTCCGCGCGATCTCCTTGCCGACGGCTGTCGAGCCGGTGAAGGCGACCTTGTCGACGTCCGGGTGCGCGACGAGGGCGGCCCCCGCGTCGCCGTAGCCGGGAAGGATGTTGACGACACCCTTCGGCAGACCCGCCTGACGGCAGATGTCCGCGAAGAACAGGGCGGACAGGGGGGTCGTCTCGGCAGGCTTCAGGACGACCGTGTTGCCGGTCGCGAGGGCCGGGGCGATCTTCCACGCCAGCATGAGGAGCGGGAAGTTCCACGGGATGACCTGACCGGCCACACCCAGCGGCTTCGGCGCGGGGCCGAACCCGGCGTGGTCGAGCTTGTCGGCCCAGCCCGCGTAGTAGAAGAAGTGCGCGGCGACCAGCGGGAGGTCCGCGTCGCGGGTCTCCTTGATCGGCTTGCCGTTGTCCAGCGTCTCCAGCACGGCCAGCTCGCGGCTGCGCTCCTGGATGATCCGGGCGATGCGGAACAGGTACTTGGCGCGCTCGGAGCCGGGCAGCGCCGACCACTTCTCGAACGCCTTGCGGGCGGCCTTCACGGCGCGGTCGACGTCCGCCTCGCCCGCCTGGGCGACCTCGGAGAGGACCTCTTCCGTGCTGGGGCTGACCGTCTTGAAGACCTTGCCGTCGGCCGCCTCGACGAACTCGCCGTCGATGAACAGGCCGTAGGAGGGGGCGATGTCGACGACCGAGCGGGACTCGGGCGCGGGAGCGTACTCGAAAGCCATGGGGGATCAGTCCACCGTCACGTAGTCGGGGCCGGAGTAGCGGCCGGTGGCCAGCTTCTGACGCTGCATCAGCAGATCGTTCAGGAGCGAGGAGGCGCCGAAGCGGAACCAGTGGTTGTCCAGCCAGTCCTCGCCCGCGGTCTCGTTGACCAGGACCAGGAACTTGACGGCGTCCTTGGTGGTGCGGATGCCACCGGCCGGCTTCACGCCGACCTGGATGCCGGTCTGCGCACGGAAGTCCCGTACGGCCTCCAGCATCAGCAGGGTGTTGGCGGGGGTCGCGTTGACCGCCACCTTGCCCGTCGAGGTCTTGATGAAGTCGGCGCCGGCCAGCATGCCGAGCCAGGAGGCACGGCGGATGTTGTCGTACGTCGACAGCTCACCGGTCTCGAAGATGACCTTCAGCCGGGCGCTCGTGCCGCAGGCCTGCTTCACGGCGACGATCTCGTCGTACACCTTCAGGTACTTGCCGGCGAGGAACGCGCCCCGGTCGATGACCATGTCGATCTCGTCCGCGCCCGCGGCGACGGCGTCGCGGACGTCGGCCAGCTTCACGTCGAGCGCGGCACGGCCGGCCGGGAAGGCGGTGGCGACGGAGGCGACCTTCACGCCGGACCCGGCGACGGCCTCCTTGGCGACGGCCACCATGTCGGGGTAGACGCAGACGGCCGCCGTCGTCGGGGTCGTCCGGTCCGTCGGGTCGGGATGGACCGCCTTGGCGCCGAGCGCCCGGACCTTGCCCGGGGTGTCCGCGCCTTCCAGCGTCGTCAGGTCGACCATCGAGATGGCGAGGTCGATGGCGTACGCCTTCGCGGTGGTCTTGATGGAACGGGTGCCGAGAGACGCGGCCCGCGCCTCCAGGCCGACCGCGTCGACGCCGGGCAGCCCGTGCAGGAAGCGGCGCAGCGTGCTGTCGGACGCGGTGACGTCGGCGAGCGCGTGTGCTGGGGGAGCAGTGGTGGGCATGGTCACCAGACGAGCATATCTACGCGCGTAGCGGATGTATACCCCCGGGAAGCCCTGTGCTGCTCATCTCTCCTTCGGAGGTCACGGATGAGCGCCGGTGCCGGGGTACGTGGGCCGCCGCCGCGGATGTCGTGCAGAATCGGGGCCATGACGACCCCGGACCACCAGCCACCCGCGTCCCTCGCCGTGAAGGACCGGGCCTACCGCTCGCCGATGGCGCTCGTGGGCGGCGTGCTGCTGCTCGCCGTCATCCTCTGGCTGGGCTGCGACGCCCTGTTCCAGGGGCACGGCCGCGCGCCGTGGCTGGCGCTCGCCGGGATGATCCTGGTCGTGCCGCTGGTGATCGCCTTCACGCTGCGCCCGGCGGTCTACGCGGGCGAGGACCGGCTGCGGATCCGCAACCCCTTCCGCGTGATCAGCCTGCCCTGGGGCGAGATCGCCTCCCTGCGCTCCGGCTACTCCAACGAGGTCGTCGTGAAGGCGGGCGGCAAGTACCAGCTGTGGGCGCTGCCCGTCTCGCTGCGGGCCCGCAAGAAGGCGGAGATGCGCACGTCGCGGGCGGCTGCGGACGCGGCCCGCGGCGACCGGCCCGCGCGACGCAACCTCGGCGGGCTGGGCGGCTTCGGCGGCTTCGGCGCCGTCGGCGGCGGCGCCGCCCCGGCCGGTGCGACCGGCGCGGAGTCCGATCAGGCCATGGGCGAGCTGCGCGAGCTTCTGGAGCGGCGCGGCGCGGCGGAGTCGGCGCAGGGGGAGATCACCGTGCGCTGGGCCTACGAGGTGGCCGCGCCGGCGGTGGCGGGCGCGATCCTGCTGGCGATCCTCCTGGCGACGGGCTGAGGCGTGCCGGTGCGGCGAAGCTGCGCCGCGACTCACCGCAAGGGAGCAATGCCTTGTGGTGCGGGGTGATCGTTGAAACGGTCATGAACGCAAGAAAGATCACCCGGACCGCTGTCGTCCTCCTCGCCCTTGCGGGAGTGAGCCAGGCCTCCGCCGCCTGGGCCGCCCCCACACCCGTTGCCCCGGATCGCGGAACGACGATCCTCTCCTCCTGCCGAGCGCCGGCCCAGCTGGCCACCGGGGGGCTCCTCAGCAGCCTGGTACTCGTCGGCAATCCCGCAGCGTTGATGACGTGCCTGCCGGCCGGCATCCCCGCCGATTCCTCGGACTGAGCGCACACGGCGACAGGGGCCGCCCCTGTCGCCGTGCGTACGGCTCAGATGCCGGCGGCCGCCGACAGGTCCCGCTTGATCGCCGCGAGGAGGTCCGTCGCGCGGGCGCGGGCGGCCGCGAGAGCGGAGTGGTCCGCGACCGGGACGACGACCTCCAGGTAGCACTTCAGCTTCGGCTCGGTGCCGCTCGGGCGCACGATCACGCGGGCGCCGTCGAGGGTGTAGCGCAGGCCGTCGGTCGGGGGCAGCCTGTCCGTGCCCCGGGTCAGGTCCTCGGACCGGGTGATCGGCAGGCCGGCCAGTTCGGTCGGCGGCTGCTCGCGCAGGCGGCGCATGGCGTCCGCGATCAGGGAGAGGTCCTGGACGCGGACCGAGAGCTGGTCGGTGGCGTGCAGGCCGTGTTCGACGGCGAGGTCGTCGAGGAGGTCGAGCAGGGTGCGGCCGTCCTCCTTGAGCCGCGAGGCCAGCTCCGTGATCAGGAGGGCCGCCGTGATGCCGTCCTTGTCGCGCACGCCCTCGGGGTCCACGCAGTAGCCGAGGGCCTCCTCGTAGCCGTAGCGCAGGCCGTCGACGCGGGCGATCCACTTGAAGCCGGTCAGGGTCTCCTCGTAGGGGAGGCCCGCCTTCTCGGCGATGCGGCCGAGGAGGGAGGAGGAGACGATCGACTCGGCGAACACGCCGGTCGCGCCCCGGCGCACCAGGTGGGCGGCGAGCAGTGCGCCGACCTCGTCGCCGCGCAGCATCCGCCAGTCGGCGCCGTCCTTCACGGCGACGGCACAGCGGTCGGCGTCGGGGTCGTTGGCGATGATCAGGTCCGGGTCGGTGGCGCGGGCCTGCGCGAACGACAGGTCCATCGCGCCCGGCTCCTCCGGGTTCGGGAAGGCGACCGTGGGGAAGTCGGGGTCCGGCTCGGCCTGTTCGGCGACCAGTACCGGCGCGGGGAAGCCGGCGCGGGCGAACGCGGCCAGCAGGACGTCCTTGCCGACGCCGTGCATCGCCGTGTAGACCGTGCGGGCGGTGCGGGGGGAGCCGTGGGCCAGGACGGCGTCCGTACGGGCCAGGTACGCCTCCAGGACCGACTCGTCCAGGGTCTCCCAGCCGGACGCAGGGCGCGGTACGTCGTTCAGGCTCGCGATGGCGTCGATCTCGGCGGCGATCTCCGCGTCGGCGGGCGGCACGATCTGGGAGCCGTCGCCGAGGTACACCTTGTAGCCGTTGTCGCGGGGCGGGTTGTGGCTGGCGGTGACCTCCACGCCCGCGACCGCCCCGAGGTGCCGTATGGCGAAGGCGAGCACGGGGGTGGGCAGCGGGCGGGGGAGTACGGCGGCGCGCAGGCCCGCGCCGGTCATCACGGCGGCGGTGTCGCGCGCGAAGTCGGCGGACTTGTGGCGGGCGTCATAGCCGACGACGACCAGCCCGCCGGTGTGGCCCTGGGCCTTCACGTACGCGGCGAGGCCGGCGGCGGCCCGGATGACGACGCTGCGGTTCATGCGCATCGGGCCGGCGCCGAGTTCGCCGCGCAGGCCCGCGGTGCCGAACTGGAGCGTGCCGGAGAACCGGGCCGACAGTTCCGCCACGTCGTCGGCGTCGATCAGCTTGGCCAGTTCGTCGCGGGTCTCCGCGTCGGGATCCTCGGCGAGCCATGCCTTGGCCCTGGCGATGAGATCGTCGTGCACCTTGGAATCAACCTCTCCTCGTCTTCGCCGGGGGCTTCGTCCCCGGACCCCCGTTCGGCCCGCTCACAGCTTGCCCAGCACCTGGCCCAGCAGCTCGCCCATCCGCGCGGCGGAGTCGCGGCCCGCCTGGAGGACCTCCTCGTGGTTGAGGGGCTCGCCGGTCATGCCCGCGGCCAGGTTGGTGACCAGGGAGATGCCCAGGACCTCGGCACCGGCCTCGCGGGCGGCGATGGCCTCCAGGACCGTGGACATGCCGACCAGGTCCGCGCCGATGACGCGGGCCATGCGGATCTCGGCCGGGGTCTCGTAGTGCGGGCCGGGGAACTGCGCGTAGACGCCCTCCTCCAGGGTGGGGTCGATCTCCTTGCACAGGGCGCGCAGGCGGGGGGAGTAGAGGTCCGTCAGGTCGACGAAGTTGGCGCCGACGATCGGGGAGGTGGCCGTGAGGTTGATGTGGTCGCTGATCAGGACCGGCTGGCCGGGGCGCATGCCCTCGCGCAGGCCGCCGCAGCCGTTGGTGAGGACGATGGTCTTGCAGCCGGCGGCCACGGCGGTGCGCACGCCGTGGGCGACGGCGGCGACGCCACGGCCCTCGTAGTAGTGCGTGCGGCCCAGGAAGACCAGGGCGCGCTTGTCACCGAAGGAGTACGAGCGGATCTTGCCGCCGTGCCCCTGGACGGCCGGCGGCGGGAAGCCGGGCAGCTCGGTGACCTGGAACTCGGCGTCGGGTGCGCCCAGGGCGTCGACGGCCGGAGCCCAGCCGGAGCCCATCACGAGGGCGACGTCGTGGGTCTCGGCGCCGGTGAGTTCGCGCAGGCGCGCGGCGGCGGCGTCGGCGGCGGCGTACGGGTCGCCCTGGATGTCGTCCGGAAGAAGAGATGCGTTCACGTCGTCGAGGGTAGCCGCTCTTCGCCTACGCGCGTAGATGACAGACGTCACGGGATCGCGATCGTTGTCTTGTCGTTTCCCACGAGGGGTGCCGCGGGCGCCCGGGTGTCACTCGTCGGTGATGAGGACGTCCTTGTCGTTGAAGACCTCGACGATGAAGATCAGCAGACGGCCCCGGCTGACGGTGTACTCCACCAGGATGTTCTGGGTGAGGCGGATCGTGCGGTCGTCGCCGGTGGACCCTATGGCCCGCGACACCGGCACGAAGGGGTCGCGGGCCAGCAGGGCGATGCCCTTGTCGAAGGCGGCGCGCTGCCGGTCGTCGAGCCGGTCGCGGGCCTCCGAGGCCTGCACCGTGTAGTAGACGTCATACGTGGTGGGGGCCATGCGATCTCCCGTTCGGTGCGCCGGTGTTCCGAGTCTAGAAGCCGGTCCCGGTCAGCAGGGCCGCTTGCGCAGCTCCATCACGTAATCGTGTGGTGCTCCCGCGGACTCCGCCGCGTCGGCGATCTCGCCGAGGTAGCGCGCAGAGGGGAGTCCGCCCTCGTAGCCGTCGAGGACGTACGTCCAGGCCGGCTCCTCGCCGTCCAGGGTGTGCACGCGCACGCGTACGCGGCGGTAGATGCCGAGACCCACGCTCTCCCAGCGGTCGAGGGACTCCTCGTCCGGGGGAGCGATGTCGTAGAGACCGACGAAGACCTGCGCCAGCGGGTCCTCGACGATCGTCGCCAGCGCGCCCTCCCAGCCCAGCTGCTCGCCGCCGAACGTCAGTCGCCAGCCGTTCAGCCAGCCGGTGGCGCGCAGCGGGGAGTGCGGTGCGCGGCGCGACATCAGCCGTGCGTCGAGGTTGCCGGCGTACGCGGCATAGAGCGACATGGACAGAGGGTACGGCAGCCCCCGGTGCGCGGACCTCCCCTCACTCCTGCCACAGAAGGCCTGCTGCGGCACGCACGTCCGCCCCCGGGCAGTAGCACCTTGAAGCGTGCGGGACAATGGGGTACGTGACTCGGATCGTGATCATCGGTGGCGGACCCGGCGGATACGAAGCGGCGCTGGTGGCCGCTCAGCTCGGCGCGGAGGTGACCGTCGTCGACTGCGACGGTCTGGGCGGAGCGTCGGTGCTGACCGACTGCGTGCCGTCGAAGACTCTCATCGCGACGGCGGAGGTCATGACGACCTTCGACTCGTCGTACGAGGAACTCGGCATCATCGTCGCCGACGACACCCCGCCGCTGGAGCAGGCGGCCCGGGTGGTCGGGGTGGACCTCGGGAAGGTCAACCGCCGGGTGAAGCGGCTGGCCCTCGCCCAGTCGCACGACATCACCGCCTCCGTCACGCGCGCCGGCGCCCGGGTCCTGCGCGGGCGCGGGCGGCTGGAGGGGATGCAGGGCCTCGACGGGTCCCGCAAGGTCGTCGTCACCGCCGCCGACGGCACCGAGGAGATCCTCACCGCCGACGCCGTCCTCATCGCGACCGGTGGTCACCCGCGCGAGCTGCCCGACGCCCAGCCCGACGGCGAGCGCATCCTCAACTGGACCCAGGTGTACGACCTGACCGAGCTGCCCGAGGAGCTCATCGTGGTCGGGTCCGGTGTGACCGGTGCCGAGTTCGCCGGTGCCTACCAGGCGCTGGGGTCCGAGGTCACGCTCGTGTCGTCCCGGGACCGCGTGCTGCCGGGTGAGGACCCGGACGCCGCCGCCGTGCTGGAGGACGTCTTTCGGCGCCGTGGCATGAACGTCATGGCCCGCTCCCGCGCGCAGTCCGCCAAGCGCGTCGGCGACCGGGTCGAGGTGACGCTCGCCGACGGGCGCGTCATCAGCGGCACGCACTGCCTGATGGCCGTCGGCGCCATTCCGAACAGCGCCGGGCTGGGGCTGGAGGAGGCGGGCGTCAAGCTGCGCGAGTCCGGTCACATCTGGACCGACAAGGTCTCGCGTACGACCGCTCCGGGCGTCTACGCGGCCGGTGACGTGACGGGCGTCTTCGCGCTCGCGTCCGTCGCCGCCATGCAGGGACGTATCGCCATGTACCACTTCCTCGGCGACGCGGTGACCCCGCTGAACCTGAAGACGGTCTCCTCCAACGTCTTCACCGACCCCGAGATCGCGACCGTCGGCTACTCGCAGGCGGACGTGGACGCGGGCAAGATCGACGCCCGGGTGGTGAAGCTGCCGCTGCTGCGCAACCCGCGCGCGAAGATGCAGGGCATCCGGGACGGCTTCGTCAAGATCTTCTGCCGGCCGGGCACGGGCATCGTCGTGGGCGGTGTCGTCGTGGCGCCCCGCGCCTCGGAACTGATCCACCCCATCTCGATCGCCGTCGACAACAATCTGACGGTCGAACAGATCGCGAACGCGTTCACCGTGTACCCCTCCCTTTCGGGGTCGATCGCGGAGGTGGCACGTCAGCTTCACGGCCGCAAGGCGAGCGCCGAGGCCTGACGGCGGACCCGGACTCCCCGCTGGTCACGGGGAGTTGCCGCGTGTGCGTGCGGCATAGTCGGGGCGGATAGGTCCTATACCACTTCCCACCCCACCATGCGAACAACTTCTGTTATTCGGCGCAAACTGCTGAAAGCAGACGGTCGCTGGGGTTACTGTCAGTTTCGTGTTCGCTGCTGAACGTCGCCAATTGATTCTCGAAATGGTGCGAGCGAACGGTGCCGTGTCGCTCCGTGAACTCGCCCGCGTCGTCCAGACCTCCGAAGTGACCGTACGGCGGGACGTGCGGGCACTGGAGGCAGAAGGACTCCTCGACCGCCGGCACGGCGGTGCGGTACTGCCGGGTGGGTTCACGCGCGAGTCGGGCTTCCCCCAGAAGTCCCATCTCGCGACCGCCGAGAAGACGGCCATCGCCGACCTCGCCGCGGGCCTCGTCGAAGAAGGCGAGGCCATCGTCGTCGGGGCCGGTACGACCACGCAGGAGCTGGCCCGCCGGCTCGCCCGGGTACCGGGACTGACCGTGGTCACCAACTCCCTGTTGGTGGCCCAGGCGCTGGCCCATGCCAACCGCGTGGAAGTCGTGATGACCGGCGGAACCCTGCGCGGCTCCAACTACGCCCTCGTCGGCTCCGGCGCCGAACAGTCCCTCCAGGGGCTGCGGGTGTCCAAGGCCTTCCTCTCCGGGAGCGGTCTGACCGCCGAACGCGGCCTGTCCACCTCCAACATGCTCTCGGCGTCCGTCGACCGGGCGCTCGTCCAGGCCGCCGCCGAGGTCGTGGTCCTCGCCGACCACACCAAGCTCGGTACGGACACCATGTTCCAGACCGTGCCGACGGACCTCATCATCCGCCTGGTCACCGACGAGCCTCCGGCCCACGACGACCGCGCCGCGACCGAGTTGCAGGCCCTTGCCGACCAAGGGGTGCAGATCGCCGTGGCCGGGGCGAGTGGGAACCCGGGGGGTGAACAGGTCCCGGCGACCCGCCGCGCTCCCCTGCCGGGGCCACGCAGGGGGCACATGCCGCTCCGCTCGGGCGCGGGGATGGGAGAGCCGACGGGCGCCGAGCGGGGGCGCGTCGCGGACATGAGGCGGCGCTAGCCTCCTGGGCGGCTTCCTGGGCCGGGTGGATCCGGCGCCCAGCTGAAACGAAACGCCCGGCGGACCCACCGAAGTCGGTCCGCCGGGCGTTTCGCCGAAGGTGTCGAAGGTGCGGTCAGTCCTTGATCTCGCAGATCGCCGCGCCCGAGGTGACCGAGGCGCCGACCTCGGCGGCGAGGCCCTTGACGGTGCCCGCCTTGTGGGCGTTCAGGGGCTGTTCCATCTTCATGGCTTCCAGGACGACGATCAGGTCGCCCTCCTGGACCTCCTGGCCCTCCTCGACCGCGATCTTGACGATCGTGCCCTGCATCGGGGAGGCGAGGGTGTCGCCGGAGGCCACCGGGCCGGACTTCTTGGCCGCGCGGCGCTTGGGCTTGGCGCCCGCCGCGAGGCCGGTGCGGGCCAGGGACATGCCGAGCGACGAGGGGAGGGAGACCTCCAGGCGCTTGCCGCCCACCTCGACGACGACCGTCTCACGGCCGGCCTCCTCCTCCGCCTCGGCGTCGGCCGGGGCGGCGAAGGGCTTGATCTCGTTGACGAACTCGGTCTCGATCCAGCGGGTGTGGACCGTGAACGGGTCCGTGGAGTCGGTGAGTTCGGGGGCGAAGGCGGGGTCCTTCACCACCGCACGGTGGAAGGGGATGGCGGTGGCCATGCCCTCGACCTGGAACTCGTCCAGGGCGCGGGCGGCCCGCTCAAGGGCCTCCTTGCGGGTACGGCCGGTCACGATCAGCTTGGCCAGCAGGGAGTCCCACGCCGGGCCGATCACCGAGCCGGACTCGACGCCCGCGTCCAGGCGGACACCGGGGCCGGAGGGCGCGTCGAACTTCGTCACCGTGCCGGGGGCCGGGAGGAAGTTACGGCCCGGGTCCTCGCCGTTGATGCGGAACTCGAAGGAATGACCGCGCAGGGCCGGGTCGTCGTACCCCAACTCCTCGCCGTCGGCGATCCGGAACATCTCGCGGACCAGGTCGATGCCGGCGACCTCCTCGGTCACCGGGTGCTCCACCTGGAGCCGGGTGTTGACCTCCAGGAAGGAGATCGTGCCGTCCTGGCCGACCAGGAACTCGCAGGTGCCCGCACCCTCGTAGGCGGCCTCCTTCAGAATGGCCTTGGAGGCGCGGTACAGCTCCTCGACCTGCGCGTCGGTCAGGAACGGCGCCGGGGCCTCCTCCACCAGCTTCTGGTGCCGGCGCTGGAGCGAGCAGTCACGCGTCGAGACGACGACCACGTTGCCGTGCTTGTCCGCCAGGCACTGGGTCTCCACGTGGCGGGGGCGGTCCAGGTAACGCTCGACGAAGCACTCGCCGCGGCCGAAGGCGGCGACCGCCTCGCGCACCGCCGACTCGTACAGCTCCGGGACCTCTTCCAGGGTCCGGGCGACCTTCAGGCCGCGGCCGCCGCCGCCGAAGGCCGCCTTGATGGCGATCGGCAGGCCGTGCTCCTCGGCGAAGGCCACGACCTCCTCGGCGCCCGAGACCGGGTCCGGGGTGCCGGCCACCAGGGGCGCGCCGGCGCGCTGGGCGATGTGACGGGCCGCCACCTTGTCACCCAGGTCGCGGATGGCCTGCGGCGGCGGGCCGATCCAGATCAGGCCCGCGTCCAGCACCGCCTGGGCGAACTCGGCGTTCTCCGAGAGAAAGCCGTAGCCGGGGTGGATGGCGTCGGCGCCGGACTCGCGCGCCGCGTTCAGGACCTTCTCGATGTCCAGGTAGCTGGTCGCCGGGGTGTCACCGCCCAGGGCGAACGCCTCATCCGCGGCGCGGACATGCAGAGCGTCCCGGTCCGGGTCGGCGTAGACGGCCACGCTCGCGATTCCGGCGTCCTGGCAGGCCCGGGCCACGCGGACAGCGATTTCGCCACGGTTGGCGATGAGCACCTTGCGCACGATTGAGGCTCCCTCCTTGAAACAAGCCGAGTTTAGGGACTGCCGACACGGCACTTCGACCCGTCCCCAATGGTGAGCTTGCCCACACGGAGCGTGACTCGAGGCTCGCTCGACCGCGAAACCCCTTGTCGCGCCACAGCACGCACGGCTCCTCCGGGAAACCCTAGCTCTGTTATGTGGTCAAGGTCTCTGTGAGAGCGTGCTGCGGCCCACTCCGTTTCTTTGTCGAGTCCCTACGAATGGCCCAATGATTCTTTGCTGGCGTGCGAACCCTTGTCCCCCGGTTTACCCGTTAGTAGCGTTCGCGATGTACCGAACGTACCTGGGGTAACTGGAACGCTGGCACGAGAGTGGGTGGATCCGCGGTGGTGCGCAGGCCTGTGGCGTGGGTCGTGGCGGTCGTCCTTCTGGCGGAGGCGGTCTTCATCGCGGCGCTGAACTGGTTCCTGGGAATCGTCGTCGACCGGCAGGACATGTCCCTGGCCGGCCTCGACCCGTCGACGATGGCGACGTCCTCGAAGATCGGTGGCGTCGTCTTCGGCCTCTACTTCGCGCTGTGCGCCCTGGTGGCCGTCCTGGTCGCGATACGCGACCGCGCCCCCGCGGGCTTCGGCCGGGTCGTGCTGATCAGCGCGGCGGTCGTGCACGGCCTGCTGGGGGCGTTCGCCTGGGGCCTGGTCGGCTGGACGGCGTTCCTGTTCATGGTGGTCGTGCTCGGGCTCATCGTCCTGCTGCTGATGACGTACGACCGTGACGGCGGGGTGCGGCCGGACGCCTCCGGCGGCGGGGCGGGAGCGGGCGGGGAGCCCGCGGCCGCCGGCGAGCCGGGCTCCGCCCCGGCTCCGGGTGCGGCGGCCGTCCCGGCGCCGCGCACGGCCCCCGGCGAGCCCCGGGACGGGGACGGGGACCCGCAGGACTCCGTGCCCGCCCAGCTCGTCATTCGGCCGGTGCCCACAACTCCGTGATGCCGATGCCCAGTTCGGCCAGCAGCTTGCGCACCAGGGGCAGGCTGATGCCGATCACGTTGCCGTGGTCGCCGTCGATGCCCTCGATGAACGGCGCCGAACGGCCGTCCAGGGTGAAGGCCCCGGCGACGTAGAGGGGCTCGCCGGAGGCGACGTACGCGGCGATCTCGTCGTCCGAGGGCTCGCCGAAGCGGACGACGGTGGAGGCGACGGCGGCGACGTACCGGTTGGCCTCCGTGTCCCAGAGGCAGTGTCCGGTCTGGAGGGTGCCGGCCCGGCCGCGCATCGCCTTCCAGCGGGCGGTGGCCTCCTCGGCGTCGGCGGGCTTGCCGAGGGCCTGGCCGTCCAGCTCCAGCACCGAGTCGCAGCCGATCACCAGGGCGCCGTGCACCTCCGGCTTGGCCGCCACGACCGAGGCCTTCGCCTCGGCGAGGGCGAGGGCCAGCTCGGCCGGGGTGGGGGCGGTGACGGCGTCCTCGTCGACCCCGCTGACGATCACCTCGGGTTCGAGGCCGGCCTGGCGCAGGAGGCCCAGACGGGCGGGGGACTTCGACGCGAGGATGAGTCGCCTGCGGCGCGTTGCGGTCATGGGGTCAGATTACTCACCTCAGACCGATCATCAGCATCGCCAGGATCATCGCCACGGCCATGAAGAGACCGAGCCGCCGGAGCATGTCCTGCGCTTCGCGCAGGTCCTCCGGCGGCTCGTCTTCAGGGTCTGACCAGAGCACGCGTCCAGCGTGCGGTGCGGTGGCGGGCGGGCGCCTGAGTACGGCTACTCAAGTTGGCGCACGGTCTCGTCCACCGAAGGGTCAGGCCGGCCAGTACGTGCGCGTCCACGACGCCGGGCCCGGGTTCGGGACGCGCCTGGCCGCGATGCGGGACGGGTCGGACCACGCGTCCCTCGGGCCGCTCGCGCCGGGCGGCGTTGCCGCTGCCACCGCGGCGCGGGCGCGGACCACCGCCAGGGCGGCGGCCAGCTCCTCCGGGGTCGGGTTGCCTCGTACGACCTTGATGTTCATGACCGCTCCCAGGGGCAGCACGGCTTGGCGGGACTTGGGGGGACCAGGGACTAGAGGGGGATGTTGCCGTGCTTCTTCGGGGGCAGGGATTCCCGCTTCGTACGCAGTTGACGCAGGCCGCGGACGATGTGGGCGCGGGTGTCGGACGGCATGATCACCGCGTCGATGTAGCCGC
Organism: Streptomyces sp. NPDC025793; assembly: GCF_055558375.1. NCBI lineage: Bacteria > Bacillati > Actinomycetota > Actinomycetes > Kitasatosporales > Streptomycetaceae > Streptomyces > Streptomyces sp. NPDC025793. The sequence goes on from NZ_JBVHMR010000016.1 coordinate 195,425, forward strand.
GCTCGGCCGCCACGTAGGGGTTGAGGAGGGTGTCCTCGTACTCCTGGATCAGGCGGGCGCGGACGGCTTCGAGATCCTCGCCGTTCGCCTCCGCCTCGGCGATGGTCCTGCGGTGCAGGATGTTGACCGCGCCCTGGGCGCCCATGACGGCGATCTGGGCGGTCGGCCAGGCCAGGTTGAGGTCGGCGCCGAGGTGCTTGGAGCCCATGACGTCGTAGGCGCCGCCGAAGGCCTTGCGGGTGATGACCGTGATGAGGGGGACGGTGGCTTCCGCGTAGGCGTAGATCAGCTTCGCGCCGCGGCGGATGATGCCCTCGTGCTCCTGGCCGACGCCGGGCAGGAAGCCGGGGACGTCCACGAAGGTCAGCACCGGGATGTTGAACGCGTCGCAGGTGCGCACGAAGCGGGCGGCCTTCTCGCTGGCCGCGATGTCCAGACAGCCGGCGAACTGCATCGGCTGGTTGGCGACGATGCCGACCGGGTGGCCCTCGACCCGGCCGAAGCCGGTGAGGATGTTCGGCGCGAACAGAGCCTGGGTCTCGAAGAACTCGCCGTCGTCCAGGACGTGTTCCAGCACCGAGTGCGCGTCGTACGGCTGGTTCGCGCTGTCCGGGACGAGGGTGTCGAGTTCGCGGTCCTCGTCGCTGACGGCGAGGTCCGCCTCCTCCGGGAAGACCGGGGGCTCGGAGAGGTTGTTGGAGGGGAGGTAGGAGAGGAGCTGCTTGACGTACTCGATCGCGTCCTTCTCGTCGCCCGCCATGTGATGGGCCACGCCGGAGGCGGTGTTGTGCGTGCGGGCGCCGCCCAGTTCCTCGAAGCCGACGTCCTCGCCGGTGACCGTCTTGATGACGTCCGGACCGGTGATGAACATGTGGGACGTCTGGTCGACCATGACCGTGAAGTCCGTGATCGCCGGGGAGTAGACCGCGCCGCCGGCGCACGGGCCCACGACCAGGCTGATCTGCGGGATCACACCGGAGGCGTGGGTGTTGCGGCGGAAGATCTCGCCGTACGCGCCGAGGGAGGCGACACCTTCCTGGATGCGGGCGCCGCCGGAGTCGTTGATGCCGATGACCGGGCAGCCGGTCTTCAGCGCGAAGTCCATGACCTTGACGATCTTCTGGCCGTAGACCTCGCCGAGGGCGCCGCCGAAGACCGTGAAGTCCTGCGAGAAGACGGCGACCGGGCGGCCGTCCACGGTGCCGTACCCCGTGACGACACCGTCGCCGTACGGGCGGTTCTGCTCCAGGCCGAAGTTGGTGGAGCGGTGGCGGGCGAACTCGTCCAGTTCGACGAAGGAGTCCTCGTCGAGGAGGAGGGCGATCCGCTCACGGGCCGTCAGTTTGCCCTTGGAATGCTGCTTTTCGACCGCACGTGCCGAGCCGGCGTGCGTCGCCTCGTGAATACGGCGCTCGAGATCCGCGAGCTTGCCCGCGGTCGTATGGATGTCGATCTCTTTGCGCTCTGCCGGCTCGGACATCGGGATCGCGGCTCCCTGCCTGCTCAAAAGGGGGGACGATTACTCATCCGTAGCGTAGTGGCGTGCCTACCGATCAGCAGTGCGGCGTTTCCCACACCTAGGGTGGCTTGCATGACGCCCCGAGATGCAGCAGACGACAACGGCAGCCGCTGGTCCGACCTGGACCGTCCCCCTCTCAACGCCGGTGCGCTGCGGCGCGCCCTGGTGCGGGACGGGGGCCTGTGGACCGAGGTGGAGGTGGTCCAGCGCACCGGGTCCACCAACAACGACCTCGTGGCGCGGGCCGCCGCGGGGGACGTGGCGGAGGGGGTGGTGCTGGTCGCGGAGGAGCAGACCGCTGCGCGGGGGCGGCTGGACCGGCGGTGGACGGCGCCGCCGCGGTCGGGGCTGTTCTTCTCCGTGCTGCTGCGGCCCGCCGGGGTGCCGGTGGCCCGGTGGGGGTGGCTGCCGTTGCTCACCGGGGTCGCCGTGGCGACCGGGCTGTCCCGGGCGGCGGGTGTCGACACGGCGCTGAAGTGGCCGAACGACCTGCTGGTGACCGTCGGCGGTGAGGAGCGCAAGGCCGGTGGCATCCTCGCGGAGCGGGCGGGGGAGGACGGTGTCGTCATCGGCGTCGGCATCAACGTCTCGCTGCGGACGGAGGAACTGCCGGTGCCGCAGGCGGGTTCGCTGGCGCTGGCCGGGGCGGCCGGGACGGACCGGGATCCGCTGCTGCGGGCCGTGCTGCGGGCGTTGGAGGAGTGGTACGGGCGCTGGCGGGGGGCCGGTGGGGATCCGGGCGCCTGCGGGCTCCAGGAGATGTACGCCGCCGGGTGCGCGACGCTGGGGCGCAGTGTGCGGGCGCTGCTGCCGGGGGACCGGGCGGTGGTCGGGGAGGCCGTCGCCGTGGACGGGGACGGGCGGTTGGTCATCGCCACGGCGGAGGGGGTGCAGGAGCCCGTGGGGGCGGGGGACATCGTGCATCTGCGGCCTGCCTGACGAAGGGGCGCGGGGAATACACCCCGCCAAACCCGACGGAGTGAGCTGGCGCACACCTGCCGTAGAGTTGAGGCCGGTCGATATCTGACCGTGACAGATCGGAAGGGCAGCAGGCGTGACCGTCGACGACACGGGCTCCGGAGCGGATCCGCAGGCCGCCGACTCCGGCGAGGACCCGCTCGCGCTGCGTCTCGAACACCTCATCCTGGGTGCGGAGCGCCGTTACACCCCCTTCCAGGCGGCCCGTAGCGCCGGTGTCTCCATGGAGCTGGCGTCGCGGTTCTGGCGGGCCATGGGGTTCGCGGACATCGGGCAGGCCAAGGCGCTCACCGAGGCCGACGTGCTGGCCCTGCGGCGCCTCGCCGGTCTCGTGGAGGCGGGGCTGCTGAGCGAGGCCATGGCCGTCCAGGTGGCGCGGTCCACGGGGCAGACCACCGCCCGACTGGCCGAATGGCAGATGGATTCCTTCCTGGAGGGTCTGACCGAGCCTCCGGAGCCGGGGATGACCCGCACCGAGGTGACGTATCCGATCGTCGAGCTGCTCCTGCCCGAGCTGGAGGAGTTCCTGGTCTACGTGTGGCGGCGGCAGCTCGCCGCGTCGGCCGGGCGGGTGGTGCAGACCGCTGACGACGAGGAGATGGTCGACCGGCGCCTCGCCGTGGGGTTCGCCGATCTCGTGGGGTTCACGCGGCTGACCCGGCGGATGGAGGAGGAGGAGCTGGGGGAACTGGTCGAGGCGTTCGAGACCACCGCCGCCGACCTGGTGGCCGCGCGGGGCGGGCGGCTGATCAAGACCCTCGGTGACGAGGTGCTGTACGCGGCCGATGACGCCGGTACGGCCGCGGACATCGCGCTGCGGCTGGTCGAGACGATGGCCCACGACGAGACGATGCCGGAGCTGCGCGTCGGGATGGCGTTCGGCACGGTCACCACCCGGATGGGTGATGTGTTCGGTACGACCGTGAACCTGGCCTCCCGGCTGACCTCGATAGCGCCGCGCGACGCCGTGCTCGTGGACAGCGCCTTCGCCGAGGAGCTGATCCGTACCGGTGAGGCGCCCGCCTCGGAGACGGAGGCGGCCGAGGCCGCGGCGGCCGCCGAGAAGGAGGGCGAGGAGCCGCCGGCGTACCGCTTCGGGCTCCAGCCGATGTGGCAGCGGCCGGTGCGTGGGCTCGGCGTGGTCGAGCCGTGGCTGCTGGCCCGGCGAGACGCCCCCGCCTGACGCCTCAGCCGACTGTCACCAAAGTCATGACCGAGCACACCTAGGGGCCGTCCGGGCCTCCCGGGGTGTCGACGCAGAGGCCGATCATCGGTACGCACAGTCCGCCCGGGGCCGGGTCCTCGCCGCTCCGGCTCGGAGCGGGAGCGGGCGCGGCAGTGGTGGGGGTGGGACGCGTGGCCGTGGGGGCCGGGGGCGAGGGCGTCGGGGACGGCGTGGCCGTGGGCGGTGGGGTGGTCGCCCGTGCGGGGGGTGCCGTGGCGGCCGTCGGTGCGGTGGGCCGGGCCGCGGTCGGACGGGGCCGTGCCGGCAGCGGGCTGCTGCCGCCCATGGCGGAGGTCGCCGAGGGCAGTGCGGTGGGGGAGCCGGTGACCGAGGCGGCCGTGTTCGCCGCGTGGTCGGTCGTGCCGGTGGCACGGGGGTCGGCCTCCGCCGTGGCCGGGGAGTCCACCCCCGAGTCGGAGGCCACGCGGACCAGGCTCAGCGCGCCGGCGGCCAGGGCCAGGCCGCCGGCGGCGAGGAGCATCTTGCGGGGGCGCGGCTTGCGGTGCCGGCCGCGTCGTACACCGCCGGGCGGGGTGCTCTCGTCCGGTGCCGCTTCCGTGGTGGAGACGGCCGTACGCAACTGGGCACGTATCGGTGTCATGGCTTCCCTCCCCGCCGTGCGCCCCGGCTCTGCCGTGGCGGACGCACGCTATGCGGTCCTGTGGGTGATGTGCGGGGAGTCGGGCGGGATGTCACTCGAACGGGCGTAGCCCCCCGGGGTTTTCCGGGGCCGGTACGGCTGCGATGATCGGGCCGACAGGGAGTTAACCCGCGTTAACACGTGAGCCGGAGGGTGTCATGAGCGAGGAGCGGTTCGGGGAGTTCGTGCTGGTGCGGCGGCACGGGCAGGTCGCGGAGCTGGTGCTCGACCGGCCCAAGGCCATGAACGCCGTCTCCACGGAGATGGCCCGCTCGCTCGTGGCCGCGTGTACGGCGCTGGCCGCCGACCGGGACGCGCGTGTGGTGGTGCTGACCTCCTCGCACGAGCGGGCGTTCTGCGTCGGGGCCGATCTGAAGGAGCGGAACTCGTTCAGCGACGCGGATCTGCTGCGGCAGCGGCCGGTGACGCGCGGGGCGTACACCGGGGTGCTGGAGCTGCCCATGCCGACGGTGGCGGCGGTGCACGGGTTCGCGCTGGGCGGCGGTTTCGAACTGGCCCTGTCCTGCGACCTGATCGTGGCCGACCGCACGGCGGTGGTGGGGTTGCCGGAGGTGTCCGTGGGGGTCATTCCGGGCGGGGGCGGTACGCAGTTGCTGCCGCGCCGGGTCGGGGCGGCGCGCGCGGCCGAGCTGATCTTCTCGGCGCGGCGGGTGGCGGCGGCGGAGGCGGCCGAGCTGGGGCTGGTGGACCAGCTGGTGGACGAGGGGCGGGACCGGGAGGAGGCGCTGGCGCTGGGAGCGCGGATCGCCGGGAACTCGCCGGTCGGGCTGCGGGCCGCCAAGCGGGCGCTGCGGCTGGGGCACGGGCTCGATCTGCGGGCCGGGCTGGAAGTGGAGGACGCGGCGTGGCGCTCGGTGGCGTTCTCCGGGGACCGGGCGGAGGGCGTGGCGGCCTTCAACGAGAAGCGCAAGCCGGAGTGGCCCGGGGAGTGAAGCGGCGCCTCCAGTGGCAGACCGATGTCCCCATTGCCCAAAATTCTCCCTAACCTGGAGTAATGGGTGAGGACAAGCGGCTCTCGGCCGTCGTCGCGCTGGCGCAGGGCATGGCGGCGGCGCGTACCCCACCGGAGACGTGGCAGGCCGCCGCGCTCGGGGCGTGCCGGGCACTGGACGGCAGCTTCGCCGCGCTGTCCGTGTGGGAGCGGGGGATGGGGCGGCTCAGGGTCCTGGTGAACGTGGGGGACCGGCGGCCGGACGAGGAGGAGTTTCCCGAGGCGGAGACCTACCCGGTGCACCAGTTCCCGGAGATCACCGAGTTCCTGCACGAGCGGTGGGCGGGCGGGGGCGGGGTCAACGCCTGGGTGGAGACCGCCGAGGGGGCGGCCGCGGGCACGCCGGGCTACTTCCATCAGCGCGTTGCCGCCCTGCGCCGGCGGGGGCGTGGCTGCTGTGTCGTCGCCCCCGTCGTGCTGCACGGGCGGGCCTGGGGCGAGTTGTATGTCGCCCGCGGGGTGCGGGCCGCGGTGTTCGGTCCCGGCGACGCCGGGTTCGCGACCGTTCTCGCCGCCGTCGTGGCCGCCGGGCTCGCGCAGAGCGAGCGGCTGGAGGAGGCCCGCCGGCTCGCGTTCACCGACTCCCTCACCGGGCTCGCCAACCGCCGTGCCGTGGACGTCCACTTGGAGGAGGCCGTCGAACGGCACCGCGCCGAGGGCGTCATCGTCAGCCTGGTGGTCTGTGATCTCAACGGGCTCAAGCGGGTCAACGACACCCTGGGGCACGCCGTCGGCGACCGGCTGCTGGAGCGCTTCGGCTCGGTGCTGTCGCTGTGCGGGGCGATGGTGCCGGGCGCGCTGGCCGCGCGGCTCGGCGGCGACGAGTTCTGTCTGCTGGCCGTCGGGCCGCCCGTCGACGACGTCGTCGAGGCCGCCGACGAACTGTGCCGCAGGGCAGGGGAATTGGAGCCGGGGGAGGGGGTGGCGTGCGGGGTCGCCTCGACCGCGGACGCCATCGGGGAGGTGGGCGACGCCCGGCGGCTGTTCCGGCTCGCCGACGCCGCCCAGTACCGGGCGAAGGCCCTGCGTGCCGAGCGGCCGGTGGTGGCGGGGCGGGAGGGGCCCGAGGATCCGGTCGTACGGCTGGTGGACGAGCCGCCGCATCTCGCGCCCGCCGAGCGGAGGCGGTTCCGCGGGCGTCTGCCGTGAGGCGGAGGGCGTACGGTTCGGTAAGGGTCGCTCCTGATCTCCACTCGTGACATCCACCCTAGTGACATCACCGCATTCAATGCGTACGCTCCTGAATATGGATATGCACACTGTGGTGGTGGGGACGTCCGGTGTCACGGCGTCCGACGTTCTCGCCGTGGCGCGCGGCGGCGCCCGGGTCGAGCTGTCGGCGGAGGCGGTGGCGGCCCTGGCCGCGGCCCGGGAGATCGTGGACGCGCTGGCGGCCAAGCCGGACCCGGTCTACGGCGTCTCCACCGGCTTCGGAGCCCTGGCGACCCGGCACATCAGCCCGGAACTGCGCGCCCAGCTGCAGCGCAACATCGTCCGCTCGCACGCCGCCGGCATGGGGCCGCGGGTCGAGCGCGAAGTCGTCCGGGCCCTGATGTTCCTGCGGCTCAAGACCGTCTGCTCGGGGCACACCGGTGTGCGGCCCGAGGTCGCGCAGACCATGGCCGACGTCCTGAACGCCGGGATCACGCCGGTCGTCCACGAGTACGGCTCCCTCGGCTGCTCCGGCGACCTCGCCCCGCTGTCCCACTGCGCCCTCACGCTCATGGGGGAGGGCGACGCCGAAGGGCCCGACGGTCAGGTGCGGCCCGCCGGTGAGCTGCTCGCCGCGCACGGGATCGCGCCGGTCGAGCTGCGAGAGAAGGAGGGCCTGGCGCTCCTCAACGGCACCGACGGCATGCTCGGCATGCTGGTCATGGCCCTCGCCGACCTCGACACCCTCTACAAGTCCGCCGACGTCACCGCCGCCCTCAGCCTGGAGGCGCTGCTCGGCACCGACAAGGTGCTCGCGCCCGAGCTGCACGCCATCCGGCCCCACCCGGGCCAGGGCGCCTCCGCCGCCAACATGCTGGCCGTGCTCAAGGGTTCCCAGCTCACCGGGCACCACCAGGACGACGCCCCGCGCGTCCAGGACGCCTACTCGGTGCGCTGCGCCCCGCAGGTCGCCGGTGCCGGGCGGGACACCATGGCGCACGCCCGGCTCGTCGCCGAGCGCGAGCTCGCCTCCGCCGTCGACAACCCCGTCGTTCTGCCCGACGGGCGGGTCGAGTCCAACGGCAACTTCCACGGTGCCCCGGTCGCCTACGTGCTGGACTTCCTCGCCATCGCCGCCGCCGACCTCGGCTCCATCGCCGAGCGCCGCACCGACCGGCTGCTCGACAAGAACCGCAGCCACGGCCTGCCGCCGTTCCTCGCGGACGACGCCGGTGTCGACTCCGGGCTCATGATCGCCCAGTACACCCAGGCCGCGCTCGTGAGCGAGCTGAAGCGGCTCGCCGTGCCCGCGTCCGCGGACTCCATCCCCTCCTCCGCGATGCAGGAGGACCACGTGTCCATGGGCTGGTCGGCCGCGCGCAAGCTGCGCACCGCCGTCGACAACCTCACCCGGGTCATCGCGGTCGAGCTGTACGCGGCCACCCGCGCCATAGAGCTGCGCGAGGGTCTGACCCCGGCCCCCGCCTCGCAGGCCGCCATCGAGGCCGCGCGCGGCGCCGGGGTGCGCGGGCCGGGCCCGGACCGGTTCCTCGCGCCCGACCTGGCCGCGGCCGACGCCTTCGTGCGCGGCGGCCACCTGGTCACCGCGGTCGAGTCGGTCACCGGCCCGCTGCAGTAGGGGACGGCAGCACACCAGGGCCCCCGCCGGTGCGGGGGTCCTGTTGCCACGTCAGGTCGGCGGTTCAGCAACCCAGTCGCTCGCGGCGCACCGAATACACCACGAACCCGGCGCCCACGGCGAGGAAGAGGGTGCCGCCGACGACGTACGGCGTCGTGTCGGGGCTCCCGGTGTCGGCGAGTTCGGTGGCGTCGGCGGCGTCCTGTGCGGTCGCGGAGGTCGCCCGCGAGACCGCTCGGGCCTGCTGCGTGATCGACGTCGTGGAGTACGACGAGTACTCGGACACGGCCGCTCTGGCCCTGGTGTCCGCCGGGGAGTCCTGCGAGGCGTTCGCGGACGGGACGAACCACAGCGCGCAGAGCAGAGTGCCCGCGGCGGTGGCGGTCAGCAGCGGACGGCGAGCGGATGACACGGAATATCGATCCCCCTTGTGACGCTGGCGAATTGGCCGTGTGAGGCGATGTTAGTGAAAGGCGCGGGTCACAGGAAAGTCACGAGAGGTTTCAGTCGTACGCTCGCGCCATGAGCGACGAAGAGACATCACGTTTTGTACGGCTTCGGGTGGAGGTGGTCCTTGAGGTGCACGGCGAGGACGAGATCACCAAGGCCGCGCTGGACCGGCTCGCGCGGGATCCGGAGCTGCCGGAGGCCGAGCGGGCCCATGCCGAGGGCGCTGTGACGGAAGACACCGCGGAGGCCCTCGCCTATCTCGTGGATCCGTTCGACCTGGTCAGCGAGGTGCCCGGGGTGGAGCTCCAACAGGCGTCCTGGTCCAGCGAGCGGATCGCCTACGACCCCGATTCGCCCGACTGGGACCTGGACGAGGATGATGTGGACGGCGACGACGAGGAAGTGGGCGGCATGGTCTGAGCGTCCCGGGGGCAGTGTTGGCCCCGGACGGCAACCGCCGTCCGGGGTTTCGTCGTCTCAGACAGCGCACGAGCCGCCTCCCGCACCCTCCGCTCCGTCGCGGACGTGGTGTGCCCCACAGATCCACTGGATCCGGAACGGGACGACGCGGCCGTAGCGTTGAAGGTTATAGGTCTTACGGGGACTCTCGGGGATTCGCGACTCGGCAACGATGGAGAAGCTTGTGATGACGGACAGTAAGCGGCGCAGGAGCCTGATGGCCGCGTCCGCCCTGCTCGGCAGTGTGCTGATGCTCTCGGCGTGTTCCGGCGGCGGCAAGGCCTCCGCCGGCGGCGGCGACAGCTCGCAGGCCAAGGCCGACGCGGCCGCTGCGAAGAAGTCGTCCGAGGCGCAGATCACGATCACGCCGAAGGACGGCTCCGACAACGCCTCCATCAACAACTCCGCCGCCGTCACGGTCGCCAAGGGCACCCTGACGGGCGTGCAGATGACCACCCAGGACGGCAAGACCGTCCCCGGGCAGCTCTCCGCCGACAAGCACAGCTGGAAGCCGACCGCCCAGCTGGACCGCTCCACCACGTACAAGGTCGCCGCCGAGGCCACGGACTCCCAGGGCCGCGTGGCGCACGAGAACGCGTCCTTCACCACGGTCTCCCCGGCCAACAGCTTCATAGGCACCTACACCCCGGACGCGGACTCCACCGTGGGCGTCGGCATGCCCGTGTCGATCAACTTCGACAAGGCGATCAGCAACAAGGCAGCCGTCCAGAAGGGCATCACGGTCACCTCCAGCAGCGGCCAGGAGGTCGTCGGCCACTGGTTCGGCGCCAACCGCCTGGACTTCCGGCCCGAGCAGTACTGGAAGGAGGGCTCCACCGTCACCCTCAAGCTGGCGCTCGACGGCGTCGAGGGCGCGCCGGGCATCCACGGCATCCAGCAGAAGACGGTCACCTTCCACATAGGCCGCAACCAGGTCTCCTACGTCGACGCGAAGACCAAGCAGATGAAGGTCACGCAGGACGGCAAGGTCGTCAAGACCATCCCGATCTCCGCCGGTTCGCCCGAGCACACCACGTACGAGGGCCAGATGGTGATCTCGGAGAAGTTCACCCAGACCCGGATGAACGGCGCGACGGTCGGCTTCAAGGACTCCGACGGCAAGGGCGAGTACGACATCAAGGACGTGCCCCACGCCATGCGCCTGACCAGCTCCGGCACCTTCATCCACGGCAACTACTGGGGCGCCCCGTCCGTCTTCGGCAGCGTCAACACCAGCCACGGCTGCGTCGGCCTCCAGGACGTCAAGGGCGCGGGCGACAAGAACATGCCGGCCGCGTGGTTCTACAGCAACTCGCTGGTCGGTGACGTCGTGGTCGTACAGAACACCGGTGACAAGACGGTCCAGCCGGACAACGGCCTCAACGGCTGGAACATGAACTGGGCGCAGTGGAAGGCCGGTTCGGCCGTCTGACGCCGCTGATCCCACAGCTTTCTGATGCCGCCCCCAGGGGCGGCATCAGTGTTTCCGGGCCGGTCATGGGCGGGGCCGCAGCCTTCTCATGCTTCTTTTATGTCCGCCTTATGGTGCCATCACGGACCGTACCTAGCTTGCGGCCATGTTCTTCACCTACCTGAGGCGCGAACTGCGCCGCCGCAGAAAGGCGGCCCTCGTCGTCGCCTCCGGACTCGCGCTGGGCATCGCGCTGGTCATCGTGGTCAACTCCGTGTCGAGCGGCATGGGCAAGGCCCAGGACAAGGTGCTCCAGTCGCTGTACGGCCTGGGCACGGACATGACGGTGACCAAGGCGGCGAGCGCCGACACCGGGAACGCGCAGCGGCCGCGCTTCCAGTTCGGCGCCCAGGCCGACGGCGACAGCTCGACGCAGAGCAGCGACCGCGTCATGGTACAGGGCTTCACCACCCTGGCCTCCTCCACCGTCACCAAGGTCGGCGACCAGCAGGGCGTCTCGTCCGCCGTGGGCGGGCTGAGCCTGCGCGTGCTCAAGGTCAGCGGTCAGTTCACCCGCGGCCAGTTCCAGCAGAACGGGGGCGGCACCGGCAGCTTCCGCCGGGGCGGCGAGACCGGCCGGCCACAGGGCGAGGTCAAGGGCGGCGGCGCCGACTTCGACGTCAACCAGTACTCGGTCTTCGGCACCGACGTGGCCAGGCCGGAGCTCGGCCCGCTGACCTCCTCCAAGATCACCAGTGGCCGTACGTTCACCACGGCCGAGACGGACGCGAAGGTCGCCGTCGCCGATGCCTCGTACGCCAAGGAGAAGAGCCTCAAGGTCGGCTCCACGGTGACCATCAAGAACGTGAAGTACTCGGTCATCGGCATCGCGACGGCCACCAGCGGCGACGCGGCGGCCAACCTGTACATCCCGCTCAAGCAGGCCCAGACCCTGAGCGACAACGCGAACAAGGTCACCACGATCTACGTCAAGGCGACCGACTCCCAGAAGATCGACTCCGTCAAGAGCGCGATCCAGAAGAACGTCTCGGGTACGACGGTCACCACCTCCGCCGACCTGGCGAAGACGGTCTCGGGCTCCCTGTCCACCGCCTCCTCCCTCGCCACCAACGTCGGCACGTGGCTGTCCATCGCCGTGCTGGTCGCCGCCTTCCTGGTCGCGGGCCTGCTCACCTCGTCCGCGGTCTCCCGCCGCGTCCGTGAGTTCGGCACGTTGAAGGCGCTGGGCTGGAGGTCGGGCCGGGTGACCCGGCAGGTGGTCGGCGAGGCCATGGTCAACGGCCTGGTCGGCGGCGCCCTCGGCATCGCGCTCGGCCTGGCCGGCGCCTACGTCGTCACGGCCGTCAGCCCGACGCTCCAGGCGCAGTTGGGCGGTGGCGGCGGCACGGGCGGCGGCGGATTCGGCGGCGGCTTCGGTGGCGGTGGCGGCTTCGGCGGCCCGGGCCGCCAGGCCGCGAAGACCCTGGAGGTCGCCCTGACGGCCCCGGTCAGCGTCACGACGATCGTCCTCGCGGTGGGCCTCGCGGTGGCGGGCGGTCTCGTCGCCGGGGCGTTCGGCGGGTGGCGCGCGTCGCGGCTGCGGCCGGCGGACGCGCTGAGGCGGGTGGAGTAGGGCCGCTCGTCCGTCAGTACGCCAATTCGAACCCTCCAGGAGCCACCATGTACGACCTCAGGAACGTGACCAAGCGCTACACCAGAGGCAAGGACACCGTCCACGCCCTCGACGGTGTGGACCTCACCATCGGCGACGGAGACCGGCTCGTCGTCCAGGGCCCCACCGGCGGCGGGAAGTCCACCCTCCTCCAGATGCTCGGCGGCCTGGACCGGCCGTCCTCCGGCGAGGTGATCCTGGACGGCACCGACCTGGCCAAGCTCAGCGAGGCCCGGCTGACCAGGGTCCGCAGCGAGAACATCGGCTTCGTCTTCCAGTCCTTCAACCTCATCCCCACCCTCACCGCCCAGGAGAACGTGGAGACCGCCCTCGTCCCCCTCGGCATCAAGGCCGGGGAGCGCCGCGAACTCGCCGCCGAGGCCCTGCACTCCGTCGGCCTCGGCGAGCGCCTCGGACATCTGCCGGGCGAGATGTCCGGCGGGCAGCAGCAGCGCGTGGCCATCGCCCGCGCCCTGGTGAAGAAGCCCAAGGTGCTGCTCGCCGACGAGCCGACCGGCAACCTCGACGAGGGCATGCGGGACGAGATCATGGACGTGCTCGAACGCCTGTGGAAGGAGCACGGGCTGACCTTCGTCATGGTCACCCACGACTCCGCCCTCGCGAAGAAGGCGCCGCGGCTGGCCACCATCCGCGAGGGAAAGATCACGGTAAGGGAGAACGCCGGCGCCTGACTCGTGTCCGACGCTGATACAACACGGCTTTCCCCTAAGGAACTTCGCGGTCGTGTAACGATGACCAGTCCGCCGGGTTACAGTTTCCCGGCCTTTCTCTTACCGTCCTCACATCTGTTGAGGCGTTTGAACACCCCCCGGCATACTGCGTGGTCCGGGGGGTGACCTTCATGTGCACACGACCACCCCCGGCCGGGTGAACGGGGTATTCGCCCGGCACTCCGTCTCCAGGGGGAGAACTTGCGCAGACAAGTGAAGAGCGTTGCCGTGGCCGGTGCGGCCGCGGCAGCCGCCGTCGCCCTCGCCGCGGGTGTGACCAGCCCTGCGTCGGCGAGGCCGCCGGCGGGCCCCCCGGCCACCGCCTTCGGTACCCCGGCCACCGGCTCCGCGCTCACCGCCAAGACCCACGTCACCCTCATCACCGGCGACCGGGTCGACCTCGACGCGAAGGGCCGGGTCATCGGCCTGGAGCGGGCCGAGGGCCGTGCGCACATACCGTTCCAGGTCCGCAGGGCCGCGGGGCACCTGCTGGTGATCCCCGCCGACGCGGCCCGCCTGGTGGCCTCCGGCACGCTGGACCAGCGCCTGTTCGACATCACCGAGCTGAACAGGACCGCCACCCGCAAGGCCCAGAAGGACGGCCTGAAGGTGATCGTCGGCTACCGCGGCGGCGCCGCGGCCGCCAAGGCCGTCGTCCGGGACGCGGGCCGGCTGCGGCGCACCCTGACCGCGCTCGACGCCGACGCCGTGCAGACCCCGGCGCGGGACACCGCCGCCCTGTGGCGCGCCGTCACCGACGGCGACGGGGCGGCCTCCGGCATCGCGCACGTCTGGCTGGACGGCGTCCGCAAGGCCTCCCTCGACCCGTCCGTGCCGCAGACCGGCGCCCCGGCCGCCCGGCAGGCCGGCTGCACCGGCAAGGGCGTGAAGGTCGCCGTCCTGGACACCGGCGTGGACACCGGCCACCCGGACCTCAAGGGCCGGGTGATCGCGTCCAGGAACTTCACCTCGGCCGCCGACGCCACCGACCACTCCGGGCACGGCACGCACGTCGCCTCCATCGTGGCGGGCACCGGCGCCGCGTCCGCGGGCACGTACAAGGGCGTCGCGCCCGACGCCGAGATCCTCAACGGCAAGGTCTTGGACGACACCGGCTCCGGCGACGACTCCGGCGTCCTCGCCGGCATGGAGTGGGCGGCCGCGCAGGGCGCCGACGTCGTCAACCTCAGCCTCGGCGGCTACGACAGCCCCGGCACCGACCCCCTTGAGGCCGAGGTGAACAAGCTGTCCGAGACCAGGGGCATCCTGTTCGCCGTCGCGGCGGGCAACGACGGTCCCAACTCGCTCGGTTCGCCGGGCAGCGCGGACGCCGCCCTCACCGTCGGCGCCGTCGACGACAAGGACAGGCTCGCCGACTTCTCCTCCACCGGCCCGCGCGCCGGCGACGGCGCGATCAAGCCGGACGTCACCGCCCCCGGCGTGGACATCACCGCCGCCGCGGCGGGGGACAGCGTCCTCGACAAGGAGGTCGGCGAGAAGCCCGCGGGCTACCTGACCCTCTCCGGCACCTCGATGGCCGCCCCGCACGTCGCGGGCGCCGCCGCGATCCTGAAGCAGGAGCACCCGGACTGGGGCTACGCCGAGCTGAAGGGCGCGCTGACCGGCTCCGCCGAGGGCGGCCACTACACGCCGTTCCAGCAGGGCGCGGGCCGTGTCGCGGTCGGCAGGGCCCTCACACAGTCGGTGATCGCCGACCCGGTCTCGGTCAACCTCGGCGTCCAGCAGTGGCCGCACACCGACGACAAGCCGGTCACCGGGAAGGTGACGTACCGCAACCTCGGGGACAAGACCGTCACCCTCACCCTGAGCAGCACCGCCACCGACCCCAAGGGGAAGGCGGCCCCGGCGGGCTTCTTCACGCTCGGCGCGAAGCGGGTGACGGTCCCGGCGCACGGCACGGCCTCCGTCGGCCTCACCGCCGACACCAGGCTGGGCGGCACCCTCGACGGCGCCTACGCGGCCTACGTGACCGCGACCGGCGCCGGCCAGAGCGTGCGTACGGCCGCGGCGGTGACACGCGAGGTGGAGTCGTACGACGTCACACTGAAGGTCATCGGCCGCGACGGCAGGCCGGCGAAGTACTACGACACCGGTCTCGACGGTGTCGCCGGTCTCGCGGCCGGCGCGCAGCTGAGCCCGTACGACCCGTCCGGCACGGTGACGGTGCGCATGCGGAAGGGCACGTACGTCCTCAACTCCTCCGTCTACGCGGACAAGGAGGGCGCGAAGGGCACCGACTGGATCGCCCAGCCGAAGCTGACCGTGTCCGGGAAGCAGACGATCACGATCGACGCGCGCAGGGCCGGACCGGTGGACATCACCGTCCCGGCCAAGGGCGTCACCTCGCGGTTCGCCTATCCGGGATACGCCCTCACGCTCGGGGGCGGCGAGTACGACTACGGCATGTTCCTCGACTCGTACCGGAACTTCCGCAGCGCCCACCTGGGCCCGCGGCTGCCCGCCGGGTCGCTGTTCCAGCAGTGGGACGGCCACTGGACCAAGGGCGCGAGCGAGCAGTACGACATCACGACCGGCGGCCCGGTCGGCGAGCTCGCCACCGGCTACACCAAGCACTTCGGGGCGGGTGAGCTGGCCACCGTCACGGCCCGGCTCGGCGCCGCCGCGAACGGCAAGACCGGCACGCTCAACGCCGTCGGCCGGCTGCCCGGCGCGAACGGCGCCACCTCGCTCAGCTTCCCGCAGCAGCTGCCCGGCACCCGGACCCTGCACCTGTCCGCCATCGGCGGGGTGAACTGGCAGCTGGAGTTCGCCCAGAACGCCGGGAGCGGCCAGGACGCGGTCGCCGACGCGGGCTACGAGCTCGGCGAGTTCACGTTCAAGGCCGGCCACACCTACACCAAGACCGTCAACACCGCGGTCTTCGGCCCGCACGTCGGGGCCGGGCTCGGCCTGTTCCGCGACGGCGACAAGATCTACGGCTCGCTGCCGCTGTTCGCCGACTCGGGCGGGCACGCCGGGTACTCCGGCTTCACCTCGGTGCGGACGACCCTGTACCGCGACGGCACCGAGATCGGCTCGAACGGCGACGCGCTGTTCGGCGAGCCCTTCACGGTGCCCGCCGGGGACGCCGCCTACCGGCTGACCACCTCGGTCACGCGCTCGGCGAAGGTCGCGCGGGCCTCCTCGCGGATCGACGCGTCCTGGACCTTCCGCTCCGAGAAGCGCGACGGGTTCACCGAACTGCCGGCCTCCGTGCCGCACTACGGCATCCGGACCGGCCTGGACAGCCGCGTCCCCGCCGGCCGGACCGTCACCTTCCCGGTCACCGTCGAGGGCCCGGCCGCGGGCAGGAACCTCAAGTCCCTGACGGTGTACGCCTCCTACGACGGCAGGACCTTCCGCAAGGTCACCGTCGAGGACGGCAGGATCACCCTGAAGAACCCGGCGGAGGGCCGGTCCGTCTCCCTCCGCTCCGTGATCACCGACAAGAGGGGCAACACGTCGGACATCACGATCTGGGACGCGTACTTCGGCAGATGACCTGCGCCGCCGACCGGTTGGGGCCGGCTAGACGGAGGAGCCCGCTCGGCTCGCGTCCGTGCCCCAACTGGCCAGCAGGCGCAGGGAGTCGGCGGACCCGGAGTCCGGTTCGGCGTGGTAGGTGACGAGGGACTGGTCCGCGTCGTCGGCCAGGCGGAACGACTCGAAGTGCAGGGCCAGATCGCCGACCAGCGGATGGTGCAGCCGCTTCACGCCGTGACTCTTCTCCTTGACGTCATGGGTGGCCCACAGCCGCCGGAACTCCTCGCTCTTGACGGAGAGTTCACCCACCAGGGCCGACAGCCGCGGGTCGTCCGGGTAGCAGCCGGCGTCCATGCGCAGCGCGCACACGATGTCGATCGCCTTCTGCTGCCAGTCGACGAACAGCTCACGGTAGTCGGGCCGCAGGAACACCAGCCGCGCCCAGTTCCGCTCGGCCGGCGCCAGCTCCGCCCAGTCGCCGAAGACCGCCGCCGCCATCCGGTTCCACGCCAGGATCTCCGAGCGCCGCCCGACGATGTACGCCGGCACGCCGTCCAGCGTGTCCAGCAGCTGCCGCAACGCCGGGCGCACCTGCTGCTGCCGCGCCGCCGGCTTCTTCTTGTGCGACTTCGGCTTCGCCAGGTGGGTGAGGTGCGCGTGCTCGGCGTCCGTCAGCCGCAGGGCGCGGGCGATCGCGTCCAGCACCTCCGCCGAGACGTTGCGGCCGTTGCCCTGCTCCAGGCGCGTGTAGTACGCCACCGACACCCCGGCCACCTGTGCCAGCTCCTCGCGGCGCAGCCCCGGCACCCGCCGGTGCCGCCCGAAGTCCGGCAGCCCCACGTCCTCCGGCTTCAGCCGGGCCCGCCGACTGCGCAGGAACTCGCTCAGCTCGGCCCGCCGGTCCAGGGCGTGCCCCGCGGCGGCTGCTCCGGGCTGTGTGTCGCTGCGTTCCATACGCCCAGTATTCCTGGTCGTACGTACGGCATCCTGACCCCGCCAGTAGTAGGCACAGCAGTCGTACGCAGGGCTGTGACCTGGGTGAACCGCCGGATGTCCGGCAGGCTGGAGAACACGCCCGGCAGAAGACAGCCAGGGCGCGCCCACCCCCACGAGGAGAACCCCGGCATGACCACTGCTGTTGCTGCGTACGCCGCGCCCGCCGCGAAGGCCCCGCTGGAGCGGACGACCATCGAGCGGCGCGCGGTCGGCGAGTTCGACGTCCTGATCGACATCAAGTTCGCCGGTATCTGCCACTCCGACATCCACCAGGCCCGCGAGGGCTGGGGCGAGGCCATCTTCCCGATGGTGCCCGGTCACGAGATCGCCGGCGTCGTCGCCGAGGTCGGCACCGGCGTGACGAAGTTCGCCGTCGGCGACCGCGTGGGCGTCGGCTGCATGGTCGACTCCTGCCGCGAGTGCGAGAACTGCCTGGCCGGCCATGAGCAGTACTGCCTCAAGGGCATGGTCGGCACGTACAACGCCGTCGGCAGGGACGGTGAGCCCACCTACGGCGGCTACTCCGAGAAGGTCGTCGTCGACGAGAACTTCGTCGTGCGCATCCCGGACGGCCTCTCCCTGGACGTGGCCGCCCCGCTGCTGTGCGCCGGCATCACCACGTACTCCCCGCTCCGCCACTGGAACGCCGGCCCCGGCAAGAAGGTCGCGGTCGTCGGCCTGGGCGGCCTCGGCCACATGGCCGTCAAGATCGCCCACGCGATGGGCGCCGAGGTCACCGTCCTGTCGCAGTCCCTGCGCAAGAAGGACGACGGCCTGAAGCTGGGCGCCGACCACTACTACGCCACCAGCGACCCGGAGACCTTCAAGCAGCTGACCGGCACGTTCGACCTGATCGTCTCGACCGTCTCGGCGCCGATGGACTTCGGCGCGCTGCTGTCGCTGCTGAAGGTGGACGGCGCCCTGGTCAACGTGGGCGCGCCCGAGGAGCCCATCTCGCTCAACCTGTTCTCGGTGATCGGCGGTCGCAAGACCCTCGCGGGCTCGATGATCGGCGGCATCGCCGAGACCCAGGAGATGCTGGACTTCTGCGCCGGGCACGGCATCGGCGCGGAGATCGAGCTGATCGGCGCGCAGGAGATCAACGAGGCCTACGAGCGGGTCCTGTCCAGCGACGTCCGCTACCGCTTCGTGATCGACACGGCCACGATCTGACCCGACCGGTCCAGCCGCGGCGGCTGGAGCCACAGCAGGTACGGTCCGCCGACCAGCGCGGGCAGCGCGCCGCCCGGAATCTCCAGCGGTGGCAGCACGGTGCGCGCGGCCAGGTCGGCGGCGACCAGCACCACCGCGCCCGTCAGCGCCGAGCACAGCAGGGCAGGTGCGGGGTGCCGGTGAGGCGGCGGGCAGGCTGGGGCGCGGTGAGCGCGACGAACCCGATGGGTCCGGCCGCGCCGGTCGCCGCGGCGGCGAGGACGACACCGAGCACGGTGAGCCCGAGCCGTGTCCGGTCCACCCGCACCCCGAGCCCGGCCGCCGTCTCGTCCCCGAGCCCCAGCGGCCGGGCCGCCCACCCGGCCCACACGAGTCCGGGCACGCATACGGCCATGACGACGGCCAGGGGTACGGCCTGCTGCCGGCCCCGGCCGTTGAGGGAGCCGGTGAGCCACAGCTTGACCTGCTCGGCCGCGTCCAGCTCGGCATTCGAGAGACACAGCTGGACGGCCTGGCCGGAGGTCGCCTTCCACGCGCAGTGAACGACGGCCGCCGGCCTCACGCGGGCGGCAGCGGCTGCTCCGTCCAGACGGTCTTGCCGTCGTGGGCGTAACGGGTGCCCCACCGCTCCGTGAGCTGCGCGACCAGGAAGAGCCCGCGTCCGCCCTCGTCCGTGCTGAGGGCCCGTCGGAGGTGGGGAGACGTGTGGCTGGCGTCGGACACCTCGCAGATCAGGCAGTGCGTACGGACGAGGCGCAGGGTGACCGGGCCGGCCGCGTACCGGTAGGCGTTGGTGACGAGCTCGCTGGCGACCAGTTCGGTGGTGAAGGCCAGTTCGGGCAGCCCCCACTCGGTCAGTTGCGCAGTGGTCAGCTCCCTGGCGCGGGCGGCGGCGGTCGCTTCCAGGGGCAGCTGCCATGAGGCGACGTCCTGCGGCGGCAGCACCCGTGTACGGGCAATCAGCAGCGCGATGTCGTCGGTGGGGAGGTGGTCCTTGGGCAGCAGCGCTTCGACCACGCTGCGGCAGGTGTGGTCCAGGGGTTCCATGGCGTGGGTGAGGCAGGTGCGCAGGCTCCCCAGCGCGGCGTCGATGTCGCCGTTCCGTGCTTCCAGGAGGCCGTTGGTGTAGAGCGTGAGCAGACTGCCCTCGGGCAGGTCCAGGTCGTACGTCTCGAAGGGCAGTCCGCCCAGGCCCAGCGGTGGTCCCGCGGGCAGGTCGAGCACGGTCACCTCGCCGTCCGGGGTGGCCACCGCCGGTGCCGGGTGGCCGGCGCGGGCCAGGGAGCAGTGCTGTGACACCGGATCGTAGGTGGCGTAGAGACAGGTGGCCCCGAGCACCTGGTCGATCGCCGACGGGTCGCCGTCGGCGTTCGCCTCCCGTTCGGCCGCCAGCAGACTGACCAGGTCGTCCAGCCGCGCCACCACCTCGTCCGGTTCCAGGTCGAGGCTGGCCAGGGTGCGCACGGCGGCACGCAGCCGGCCCATCGAGGCCGCGGCGTGGATGCCGTGGCCGACCATGTCGCCCACGACGAGGGCGACCCGGGCCCCCGACAGCGGGATCACGTCGAACCAGTCGCCGCCGATGCCCGGTTCGCCGCTGGCCGGGAGGTACCGGCAGGCCACCTCCACGGCCGGCAGGTCGGACGCCGCGCTCGGCAGCAGACTGCGCTGAAGCGTCAGCGCGGCGCTCTGCTGCTGGGTGAAGCGGCGGGCGTTGTCGATGCAGACGGCCGCACGCGAGGAGAGCTCCTGGGCCACCGCGGAATCGTCGTCCTCGAAGGGCTCCGAACTGCGCGACCGCCACAGGCTCACCACGCCCAGCACCAGCCCGCGCGCGAGCAGGGGTACCGCGATCAGCGAATGAACGCCCAGTCCCAGGGCGATCTCGATGCGCCGCCGGTCCATGGCGTACCACTCGGGGCGGAGGGACAGCAGCCCTTCGAGGATCGGGCGGCGCTCGGCCAGGCACCGCGCCTGCGGAGACTCCGGAAGCAGCGGGACGATGTCGCCCTCCCGGAACGGGAGGCGGTGTTCCGCCGGCGAAAAGGCGGCCCGGAGCAGCGGAACCGCCGTGCCGGCAACGGGTTCGTCCCCCAGTGTCACGGGCTTGAGGAGGTCCACCGAGCAGTAGTCGGCCAAGCCCTCGACGGCGACCTCGGCCAGCTCCCGAGCGGTCTGGGCCACGTCCAGGGAGGTGCCGATCCGGGCGCTCGCCTCGTTGAGCAGGGCGAGCCGGCGTCGCGCCCGGTGGCGGTCGGTCACGTCCTCGATCGTCTCGGCCACGCCGAGCACCCGGCCCGAGGGGTCCTCCATGCGGAAGGCCGAGACGGACACGATCCGTTCCCGACCGGGATCGTGGCGTGCCCGGGCGGACTGCTCCGTGAAGATCAACGGCTCACCGGTCTCCAGGACGTGCCGGACCCGTTCGTCTGCCGGACCCGCGTCCTCGTCGACCATGAACGCGCGGGGGCGGTGGCCCACCGGCGCCTCGGCCGGAACACCGCTCGCCTTCTCGACCGCACGGTTGACCCGGATCACCTTCCTGTCCGGGTCGTAGGTGACCAGGCCGATCGGGGACCGGTGGTACAAGCCGTCCAACAGCGCACGGTCCCGCTGCCAGGCGATGACCTCCGCGGCGGGAGCACCGACCAGGAGCCACTCCTGACCGCCCTCCCGGGTGACCGCACGGGCCCGGAAACCCATCTCCACACGGCGTCCGTCGCGGCCCCGGACGGGCAGGACGCCGAACCATCCACCCGCCCTCATGGCGTCCACCACGACGGACCGTACGACCGGCAGGTCACGGGCGTCGACCAGGAGGTCCTGCCAGGCCCTTCCGATCACTTCCCCGGCCGGGTATCCGAGCAGTTCCTGCGCACGTGTGCTCCAGCCGACCACGATGCCCCGATCGTCGAGCACGGCCGAGGCGCCACGACCGAGGGCGAAGGGATCCTCCGGACTCTCGCTGAAATGCATGGACGGCGTCCCCATAGCCACCACCTTGCCTCCATGCCTCCGATGTTCCTCCCCGCACCCCCCACTCGCGACTCCCGCATCCCGCCTGCGGCGCGGAGCCGATACCCGTCGGGCACCGCTCAATGCCCGAGCGGGACCGCTGCGGCGTATGCGACGAGGTTCGCGAAACGCAGCCACGGGAGGAGATCACCGTTCAGGGGCGCCCAGCCCGGACGGATGAGGCGCTCGATTCCGCTGATCGTCTCGGCCAGGGCGTCGCGGGCCGGAGCGTCCACCTGGCCAAGGTTCGTGAGGTACAAGGTGGCGCAGCCGTCGAGGCGGGCGTTCAGGTCGGTCAGTTGCTGTGCCTGATCGTCGAGGCAGAGGCTCTCGTCCGGGAAGGGAGAACGCCGGAACGCCGTGTGACGGTTTGCGACGGCGGCGACGAGCCCCAGGCGAGAGGGTGCCGTTCGGCTCGGCCAGCGAGGCCCCGGCCTGTGCGCCGCGTCGATGCGGCGTGGGGTCCGTCGGCCGGCCGCTTTCTCCGCGTGGCGCCGGGCGGCGAAGGCGTCGACCTCGTCGAGCCGGACCGCTCGGCTGGCTTCCAAAGTCTCCAGCGCGCGCAGCAGAGCCGCCGGGTCACTGCGG
Organism: Streptomyces sp. NPDC025793; assembly: GCF_055558375.1. Classification (NCBI taxonomy): domain Bacteria; kingdom Bacillati; phylum Actinomycetota; class Actinomycetes; order Kitasatosporales; family Streptomycetaceae; genus Streptomyces; species Streptomyces sp. NPDC025793. Next base: position 217,589 of record NZ_JBVHMR010000016.1, read on the forward strand.
AGATCAGGGGACGGACATGCCGTCGCGGCGCTATACGCCCACGTCGCGTTGAAGCCCAGCGGACAGTACTGTCCGACGGCACGCCTCAGGGCAGTGTGCCGTCGCACGAGCGGCAGCTGCTCGTCGCGCACACGGCCCGCGCAGGTCCTGAATCCCACCCGACGACGTCAGCCTTCGGCCTGCGCGACACCGATCGGGCAGGACACACCGGTACCGCCCAGCCCGCAGTAGCCGGCCGGGTTTTTGGTCTCCGAAAGGTACTGCTGGTGGAAATACTCCATGGTCAAGGGCCGGCTTGGTCGGGATTGAGGGCGAAGACTTCGGCTCGACCAGCCAGGTGACGAGCTTGGCTCGGTGGTAATCCACCGCCGCGTACCAGCTCGGCGACGGCGCAGCGTTCGTCATCCAGTCGCGCTTGGGGCCGGGGTCGGTTCGTTGCCGCTCCGTCACGGCCAGCCACCTGAGACACTGTCGGCGTGGCCATCTTGGATCGGGATCGAAAGATCCTCTGGGCGCGTGCGCACAACTCGTGCGCCTACTGCAGGCGATCGCTGGTGGAGGATGCCACTGAGGGTGATAGGGAGTCGGTTGTAGGGGACGAGGCCCACATCGTCGCTCAGTCGGGTAAGGGGCCACGCGCCGGGCTGATCCCGGACGGTGAAGTCGATCGGTACGAGAACCTCATGCTTCTCTGCAAGGTCCACCACAAGCTCATAGATGATCAGCCGGGCACGTACACAGTGGAACGCTTGCGTGAGATGAAGCGCGCCCACGAGCAGTGGGCCGAGCAGAAGCTCAGAGAGCTGGACCATTCTGTTGATCTCGATGGCGTCCCCCCGGAAGTCTTCGACCATGTTCCCGAGACCACTGAGGAGATCAACCACGTTATAGGGAACCGGCCGTACTCCTGGGAGTACCTCATGTACGCGGGTCTGCTCCAGGTCGGGCTACTCGACGCGAAGCGGAGGGCGGGTGGGCATCGATCGCTGGGTTTGGAGTTCCGCGACAAGCAGGCGGCTCTGAGACATGTCTCGGTTCTCCTGGACGAGCTCACCGTCATCGTTCAACAGGTGATGGACTGCTTTGACCCTTTGGTCTTGTCGAAGGCGTTGGGTGAGCCGGGAAGGCCTGGCGAGTTCAGATTGATCGGTGACGTTGCATGTAGGCTGGTCGCAGCCTATGAGGAGTTCGCAGCCTGGTCGGCCTCGGTGAGGAACGCCGTAGTTCCTCGACAGGCCCGACGGGCATTTGCAGCCCTTGTACACATGGCGGATAGGCCCATGCAGGACGTCGAAACCTACGTTCAACGACTAGTTGCCCAGTTGAACGGTGCGATGGAGCGAGTCTCTCAAGGAAGCACCGAGCCTGTGGTGCTGACAATCATCTGTGAGATCACCGCGGATCGGAACGTAGCTGATGAGGTCACGAGGGAGGTGCAGCGAGCTTACCGAAGGTGGTGATGCAGCGGTCGCCGAAACATCAGCGGGCCGAGGAAGGCCTCTGCCGTCGGACTCGGATCCCCAACGGGCAGGCGACACTCGTCCTCCCTGGGCCCGGGAAACCCGTTTGGGCCCCTTAATGTCAGAAGGACGGCATAATCGAAGACCGGGTACCGATGGTCACATTCGCTGAGGCGTTGCGCGGAGCCCCAGGACATGCAGAGGGCCATTAGAAAAAGGTTCGTGAGCGCGGCTTGACATGGATCAAGCCATCGTTCCTGTGGATGAAGAGATCCACGCGTTCGCCGGGACTCCGCGGCCCAACTGCTGCCCCAGGAGCGGGAGTGCCCTGGAATCGACGAACTGGCAGTCCACCAGCACAGGGTGGGGGTGCACGTCAAGCGGTCATCCACCGCTCGCGACAGGAATAGCGGCTTGATCCACGTCATCCTGTCGCGCTTCCACGCGGCAGGGAAACGGCCCTCCTGGAAGGCGGGCGGTGTGCCTGGAGCACCGCGTGTTCTGCGCGCGAGGTTGTGTAGATGGGCGACACCGAGTATCGCCTGGTGGACGTCTTCTGAGAAAGGTTGGCCGCCGGACGGATCAGATGTACGGATTGCGCTCGTAAGAGGGTGACTCGTCAGGAAAGTCGTCCGGGAAGACGTCGCTGATGAAGTCTCGTCGCAGGACCTGCAGAAGGTAGCTCTCTACGGGGCCTTCGAACAGGTCGTACTCGCGCCCGCGGCCGATCACGGTGAGCACCGCCCATTTGTCGAAGTCCCGGTGAGGGATCAGGAAGCACATGTCCGCGTTGTCGGTTCCGCCCCAGCACACCAGCTGGGACGGGTCCGATCCGCGCTGCGTCAGCAGCTCCTCGATGTGCGGACGAGTTGTGGCCATGGTCTTCCTGGCCCGGTGGGTCTGGGTGAGGAGATCGACGTTCGCATTGTCGGCCCCCGCTCGGTAGACGCGAAGGAAGTCATCGAACTTCGCACCACCGAACACGTCCAGGAACCGGATGAAGGCAGAGGGGAACGTCACGCCCAGCGCAGCCTCGACACGCTCCCAGTCGTTGGGGACCAGGCCGGCTTGGCCAGTTGCCGGAAGGGCCGCCAGAAGATCCAGGTCAGTCATGTCTGCCTACTTGTTGATGATGGTCTGGTCGATGTCGAGGCCCCCGCCCTTGGCAGTGATCCGCACGCCTGAGGGTATGAGGTCGGTCGGATTCCTGTAGACAGGTGTCGCCGCGTACTCCACGTCATGGCCCGCATCGACAACCTTATAGATCTGCTCTTCGAGCTTCTCCATGACCTCGTTGTTCGCAGTCCTGTACATGATCACGATGTTCTCAGGTGCTGCACCGTCACCGCCCAAGGCCCTTGCCAGGAGGTGCCCCCGTGTATGGTCGGCGGCGTCCCCGAGCCAGCCCGGCGGTTTGACTCGCCGACTGGCTTTGGTGCCTGTGTTGAGCATCGACTTGGTGATCGTGGTCTTGACACCCTGGGCCCGCCCCAGGGAATCGAGTGGCTCACAGTACGGCGGTGGCTGGCGTGCCGCTCCGTAGCCGCCTTGCCCCGACCTGAGCGCCACGCCCAGGTCATCTGTGCTGGCGGTCAACCCACCGGGCAGCGCCACTCGCGGCGTCAAACCCGGTACCCGTACACCGCCCAACAGTTCTGTCCATCCGCCAGCGTTGCCCGCGGCACGGATCGCTGAACCCGCTCCTCCGAGGAAGCCACCGGCCAGGGCCCCATACTCCCCGGCGTCGCGGGCCTCGTCGATGTTGAGCCCGCCCTTCTGTTCGCCGAGCGCGATGGACATGGGCTGGGTCACGGCGAGGTTCACGGCGACGGACTCGACGCCGGCGAACGCCGCGGTCGCCAAGGTCGTACTGGCGATGGCCGCGATCTCCTCCGACACCGCGACGCCCAGGCTGGCGGCGAGGTCCGCGACACCGGCAGCCACCGCCGCAGCGGCGTCCGCGGAAAGACTGAAGGTGACGACCGAGAGGACCCCGCCGACCACGAGCGTGGCCCCGGCGATCTCCAGCTCGTGCTCCAGCTTCTTCTTCACCCCGTGGATATAGTCCGCGTACGCGTCCAGCGACTTGGCCATGTCGCGCGCCGCGTCGGCGAGGTCCTTCAGCCAGCCGCGCTTTTCGTAGTAGTAGCGGCGCCAGAACGGGTCCGCGAAGGCGGAGATCGCCTCGCCCTTGTTGTGCTCGATGATGGTGCGGGCCGCCTTGTTGGCGGCAGAGGTGACATCGTCGACGTCGTCGGCGAAGTCCCGCCACGTCTTCGCGGCATGCCGCAGCCCGCCCTCGTCGGCAGCCGGCCACCACATGCCGGTCATGTCCTGGACGATCTTGCGGGCCTTGTCGGCGACGCTCACTGATGCGCGCCCTTACCGCCGTGGTCGGCGTGGATCCGGCTGAACATGCTGCGGATCAGCTCTTCGTTGTCGATGTGGCCGTCCGCCATGTCGACCATGGCCTCACGAATGCTGGCCAGACCGTCAACCAGGATCTGGGTGGCGCGCTCGATCTGTGGGACGTGCGGGCCGTACGCCTTGTGGAACTCCTGGCCCTTGTCGTCGTCACCCCACGGCGCCCCGGCCGCCTCCAACCCGTGCTTCAGCTTGGTCAGAGCATGCGCAAGAGCAACGCTTTCATGGTCGAAGTGAGGCGCTGTCGCCTTGAGGTCGGCAATCTTGATGTCGAGTATCTTGCCGTCGTCGCCCATGACTTGACGTCCTCCCTATCCGTTAACTGCACGGACGTTCGACCCTAACCGCTGATCACTACTTCGCGACTGCCTGACCACAAAGGGTGAGTAAAGGCCCAGTCCACTGATCGTGAGCTCTCTCACCATGGGTGTGACGCTGGTGAGGCAGCCCTGCCGGTGACAACGCCTAACTGATTCCATCTCGCCTTTGACGGCCCCGCCGGGGGCTGGCCGACCGCTCTAAGCCTGCTCGCCGCAACTGCCTCTTCTGCTGGTCCGTGTCGTTCTTCAACCCGGAAAGAGGTTGCGAGCGTGGCTTGATCCACGTCATCCTGTCGCGCTTCCACGCGGCGGGGAAACGGCCCTCCTGGACGGCGGGCAGACCGATTTCCGGGGCGTACGCCTGGTAGACGGTGATCGTGGAGTCCGCGTAGGCCGCGCGGATCTCGCGTTGCGGTTGCGCCATGGCGTACAGCGTGGAGTCAGCCGGTTCAGGCGGCCACTGATTTTCGACCGCCGTTCACTGTGACGGAGAGCGTCGGCCGCAGCACCATGCACGACACCCGCTTCAGCGCTACCGGCTACTCGTCCGTGACGTCCGGCGCCGGAGCGACGCCCGTCGGGCAGGAAGCCCCCCAGTTCGTCTCGAACGGGGTACTTAGCTTGACGCCCATCCCACCGAGCCTGTGCTGCCATGTGACCCTGGGGCCGGAGCCGGTTGTGGGGTCGAGCAGTCTGTCATCCGCGTAGGTGTGCAAGAAGCTCGTCTTCAACGGGATAGGCGCGTTCCTGGGGCAGCAGCCGGGCGGCGGAGGCCAGATCGCCGCTGTTGACCAGGGCGTGGATCTCGTGGGCGAGTGGGGTCACGTCGCGGATGGCGACTGTCCACTCGTCCGCGTAGCGTCGTGCGGCCTCACCGCAGAGGCCGAGTTGCAGGGACCGGTACGGCAGGGGTTGCAGGTGCAGATCCCGCTCGGGGTCCCACTGCACGCGAGCGGGCGCGCGTTTCAACTGGCGCTGCCATGCGGCCCGGTCCACCGGCAGCTCTTCCGCCTCACGTGCTGGAACGCGCGGACGTGCGGTCGGCGATCGCCAACCACGACTTCGGCGAAGTCTTCAGACTCGCCAAGATCCACGGAAACGTCAGCTACGCCAAGATCGCCGAAGCCGTCGGCTACAAGCGCGAGCACATCGGCAAGATGGCCCGACCAGAGACCGACGGCAAGGGCGTCCGCCCACGGATCACCCAGTTCCACAAGATCCTCGAAGTGGTCGACGGCCTACGCATCCCCGGCCATCTCGCAGGACTCACCCCACGCCCCTGGGAGCTGGACCGACCGGCCAGCAGCACGCAGCCGGAGGACCCGAGCACCCTGATCGCACAGGGTGGCGCAGGCATATGGGACATCGCGGAAATGCTGCGCCGCACAGAGATGTCCAGCATCAACAGCGCCGCCCTGGAGTCGATCGAGAAGGGCATCGATCAACTGGCCCGCGCCTACCCGTACGCCGACGCCGACTACCTCCACGAGCGCACCCGCAAGGGCCTGCAATACGTCACCGAGCAGCTCGAACGCCGCATGACCCTGCGCCAGCACCGAGAGCTACTGGTCGACACCGGCTGGCTGTTCCTGCTGAATGCCTGCGTGCAGTACGACCGGGGCCAGCGCGAAGCCGCCAACCTCAGCAAGGCCGCCGCACTCCGCATCGGCGACGAGGCCGGACACGGCGAGATCAAGGCATGGGCCTGGGAGATCGAGGCATGGTTCGCCCTCACCCAGAGCCGATGGCAGGACATGCTCAGCGCCGTCGAGGCCGGACACATGGCGGACCAGACTCACTCGGTCGGCGTACAGCTCTACGCCCACAAGGCCCGAGCCGCCGCACGCATGGGTGACGCCCGCCTTGTGCGTGACTCCCTGGATGCCGGCCGAGCCAGGCTGGACCGACTCCCCAAGCCCGACCACCCCGAACACCACTTCATCATCGACCCCGACTAGTGGGACTTCTACGAGATGGACGCCTACCGTCTCCTCGGCGACGACGAGCGCGCCGCAGCCCACGCCCGATCAGTCATCCGCATCAGCACCGGCCCGGACGGCACCGAGATCTCACCCATGCGCGCCGCAGAAGCCCGCCTCACCCTTGGGGTCGCCGCCGCCCGCATGGGCGAGATCGAAGAAGCCATCGGCATGGGCACCAAAGCCCTGGAAGCCGACCGCAAGTCCCTCCCGTCCCTGCTTTTAGTCGCTGACGAGCTGGACAAGGAACTCAGGTCCCGGTACCCACGCGAATCCGCCAGCCGTGACTTCCATGAGCAGGTCATGACCATCAAACGGGGCACCACCAAGACCGAGCTTCCGTTCTGAGACGAACTGCCTCATCACGCGCCTGGCTCTCTGATGAGCGGTACCGAGGCGGGTGACGAGGAGCTCGCGCTCTCAGCTTGGGAAGCTTGGGGTCTTTGGTGGCGTTTGCTCCGCTGACCTGCGGTGGACCTTGAACGGTGCGCAGGCGGTCGCCGACTTGTTCCCCGCTGTTCCCCGTGGTTCTCCGCAGGATCTGGCACACATCTGGTACGACCGAGCACTGAGGGCTGAGAGCCTGAGCCCGTGACTGATGATGAGGTTGTCGAGGCGTTGCGGATCGTAGCGCGGGCGGGGACTTTGCCGCCGCCCGCAACACCGGAGGCTGTCGCCGCAGCGGAAGAGGCCATCGGGTTCCCGTTGCCTCCTCTCCTGCGGCGCTTGTACATCGAGGTCGCCAACGGCGGATTCGGCCCGAACGAAGGAATCCTGGGCGTGAGCGGTGGGGCCGCGCAGGGCAACTTTGCGGACATCGCCGAGCTGTACCAGGACGGCCCGGATCCGTCCGGCCGCATTCCGGCCGGCCTGGTGCTGATCTACGACTGGGGCTGCACTATCTGGTCGCTGGTCGACTTCCGGGATCCTGAAGGCGTCATGTGGTGCAACCACGAAGGCGAGTGCTGGTCCCAGGGCGTGAGCCTCGCGGAATGGCTGACGGGCACGCTGGCAGGAACCCTGATGGTGGAAACACTGCTGGAGAGGCAGCCCACTTCGTAGACCAGCTGCCCCACTGTCCTGAGCCGGTACTTCTCCTTCTGGGTGGCGGGATTTCAACCCACGACCTCTTCGTCCCGAAGCAACTTGGGTGGGGGCTTGGCCTTGGGCTGGTGTGTCTCTCACCTGCTGCGATTGTCCGCAGGCGTCCGTGCTCGTCCGCCGGTGTTCGTCGGCGTTGTCACGCAGTTAGACACGCACCCGCAATTCATGTCCCGCACCTTGCGTCGCTGCTCGGCGGCCTACTTGAACCAGTAGCGGACGCCGTGGTGGTGGGAGCAAGTGCCCTGCGAGTGCCGCGAGTAGGACAGCGTGGCATCGACGCACTTCGCGGTCTCGTACTTGTCCTTGGGCTTCTGGTGGTGCGTCCAGCCACACACCCCCGTGGTGTGGGCGACGCAATGATGGGCGGTGTTGGTGGACGGCAACGTCACCGCGAACGCGGTCGGTGCACTGAAGAAGACGCCGGCCACGGCGACAGCTATGGCTGAGGCGGCAAGACGAGCACGCAAAGGGCCCCCCTTTTTGAGTCGGACAAGTGCAGGGGGACTGTATACGGGTTTCAACCGATCGGTGGCTGGAATGGGATTACCGCACACGCGGTGGGCCGCCGGGTCTGATCCGTTGGTCGGGCCGTTGGTCGACGGCGGGCACCCTCGAACGGTCCACATGAACCTCAGCCGACGACAGTCAGCCACGGCGGTGGGTGCGCCAACCGACCAGGCGCGCGTATGTCTTGCTGCACCCCCACTGGCCTCAGCCACGGTACGGTGCCGTCGACGGGAGCGAGCCGTGCCGGCCGGGCCGTGGGGACAGAGAGGATGTGGCGGCGCTGTTTCCCAGATGACCGCCTTGGTCTGATGTGACGTGCTGCTCGCACACCCTGGTGGACACTTGCCGCTACAGATGGTGTCATCTGTGGTGCGGTGAGTAGTCCAGGGGAGAGTGTCTACGTGTCGGCGCTATTTGCGGCAGCAGGGGGGCGTTGGATGACCCGAGTGTCTCCCGGTGCACCTGTCTCAATGGGGATCGCAAGGGCGCTAATGCATGAGGGGGGAAGAAATGGATCCTGCGCAGCTAGGTATACGCCTCGCATCAAGCGTAATCTCTCCGTTGGTCAGAAAGCTATTTGCTTCTAGCCCTCCCGGCGCAGGTCTGATCGACAAGCCAATCAGAGTATCCGCTTTAGTCTCTTTCCGCGGCGAGAAACGAACTCTGACAGACACTGATCTTCGCAAAATAGCGGCGGAAATCGTTCGGCGCGCCGTGCAAGCAGCTGGGCCACATGATCCGTTGCTTCAGGACGAGGAAGTAGCCGTAGTAGACGCACTCGCACTGACTTTGCATAGTATCGGCGATCTCGACCTCAACGATCTCCAAGCAGTGCAACTCGGCTATGAAAACCTTGCTACCATGCTTTACTCCGCAGCAGGTGGGGCGGAGTTGCTGAAATATCTGAGCGAGGATGCAGTCCGAGTATATTCGGAAGTGCTGCGACTTGCATGCTTGCATATTCTGAACTTTTTCACGCAGCGTTCCACTTTTGTAGCACGCACGCTGATTGAACAAAGCAGGCAACTTGATGTCCTCATATCGGCCGTTGATCTGCTCGTGGAACGGGTGCCGTCCCGCACGGCGGAGGATGCTTATTTCGAGAGCCGCTATTGCTCGTACATAGATAACAAGTATGGGCGACTGACGATCTATGGAATAGACCTGAATGAGTCGTCTGAGTGGCCGCTAGATGCTGCATACCTTGGTCTAGGCGTGATGGAGAGTGAACACCAGCATGCAGCCGAGCGTGAGGTAAATGACCCTTTGCGAGTTGAGGCTTGGCGGCCTCAGAGGCAGGCGGTGGAGCAGGCTTTGGCAACGAAGCCGGCAATACTGTTGCGTGGTGCGGCAGGTTCAGGAAAGACTACACTTGTTCAATGGCTGGCGGTCACTGCCGCGAGGCAGGCGGATCTTCGCGGGCCACTTGCATATCTACTCGGCCTGGTACCCTTCGTCCTCCCCTTGAGGACGATCACGCGCGAAGGCGGTGGGCTGCCGTATCCGGAGGATTTCCTCCGAGCGGCTGGGTGTCTCGTCGCCGGGGCTGCACCAGCTGGCTGGGCTGATCGTGTCCTTTCTTCGGGGCGAGGGCTGCTCCTTATTGATGGAATAGATGAGATTCCCGCCGAGGAACGCGAGCAAGCGCGGTCATGGTTGCGCGATCTGTACGAAACGTTTCCCGGAAATAGATGGCTTGTCACCTCACGACCGTCCGCAGTGCGCGAAAATTGGCTATTCGAGGAAGGGTTCCTCGAATATGACCTCCTATCCATGAGTCGCGGCGAGGTGGAAGCCTTCGTTAAAAGGTGGCACTCTGCTGCAGGAGCCGATGACGTCATGGCTGACGCGCTGATTCGCGCTCTTCGAACCAAGAAGGATTTGGGTCGCCTGGCGGTTAACCCGTTGATGTGCGGCCTTATCTGTGCACTACATCGTGAGCGAAGGGGATTCCTGCCCCTGGGCCGTAAAGATCTATACGAGGCAGCGCTCTCGATGCTTCTGGAGCGTAGAGACCGTGAGCGATCTATGCACCGTGCTGGCGGGTTGGTTCTCCCTAAGGAGCCTCAGGTTCAGCTACTACAAAAGCTTGCTTATTGGATGATCCGTAACGGTCGCTCTGAAATGCGGAAGGCGGACGCCACCGCTGTGCTGGCTGATGCGCTTCTAGCGATGCCATATATCAAGGCTTCACCGGAGGACGTTTTTCAGCATCTACTATTGCGATCTGGGTTGCTGCGTGAGCCAGTGTTGGGTGCCGTAGATTTTGTGCACCGCACATTTCAGGATTACCTTGGCGCTAAAGCGGCTGTGGAGGCTCGGGACATACCCTCACTGATAGACCATGCAGATAGGGACCAATGGGAGGACGTTGTACGCCTATCTGTTGCTCATGCCCGAATGGACGAGCGGTCTGAAATAATGGAAGGCCTGCTTTCCCGAGGGGAGCGTCAGCCTGAGATTCGGACACGCATGTACCTGCTTGCGGCTGCTTGTCTGGAACACGCTACAGAGCTACCGGCTGAGATCCGTGGAGAAGTTGAGACACGTGCCCAAGATCTGATCTCGCCTGCGGCTTTGAGCGCGAGCAATATGTACGAACTAATCCAGGCAGGCCCTGTAGTGCTTGAGTTCCTTCCTGGACCTGACGGATTGGACGAAGCAACGGCAGCCCTGATCGTTAAAATCGCTTCTGATATCGGCACGGAAGCTGCGATTGGTGTGCTAAGTCAGTTCCGCCGTCATCCTGCACTGGACGTACGCAAGACGCTAGTTGAGACATGGCCCCGCTTTGATTCCAAGGCGTACGCTACTGAGATTATCGCATACTTGGATCCGCAAGGTATTCAATTCCCTGTGCAGTCTGATGGTGAGCTTGAGGCTCTGGCTAAGCTGGGAGGACGTCCTCGAGTTTCCATTCGCGGAGCCGTTAATCTAGATCATTTGATGAATTTTCCTGAGGAGTCGGTAACCGAGCTGACTATTAGTTGGGAGGATCGGGATGATGGCAGTATTTCAGACATTGACCTCAGTGCACTGCAACATTTCCGCAGTCTTGAACGCCTGGCGCTGGCTCCCTGTCATGGGTTGGTGGATCTCGAACCCCTCTCGCTAATTCATTCACTGCGCGAGATAGTGATACGCGAGGCTACCTTTGTGAGAGGCTTGGAAAGCCTCGATGGTGTCGAGGTGGATTGCGCTGGCGTCTATGGCTGAGCTAGTAGCTGAGCGGCGCAACTCCTCCCTGACCGCGCCGGTTTGGTTCGACGCAGCTGATTGCTGTGCGCGCGGCGCGGGCGCCGGCCGGGCTGGAGCGGGACGGAGGCAGGAGCGCAGGCCCGGCCGGGGGCCGGGCCGCGCGCGGTGAGCGGAGCGAGTCTCAATGACGGAGTCAAGCCGCTTGCGTGGCCGGTGGGGCGCTGGTGAATGCCCTGTTGTCGCGCAGTAGCGCCCACAGGACGCTGGTGCGCCGCCTGGCCAGTACGATGACGGCCTGGACGTGGTTGCAGCCCTCGCCCCGCTTCTTGAGGTAGAAGTCCCGGTTCGGGCCTTCGCGGATGATGCTGGTCTGCGCGGAC